>DASSRO010000124.1:0-4297 GCA_035701745.1 Candidatus Sulfotelmatobacter sp.
CGGGCACGAGTGTGGCGCGGGCACTCCTGCCCGCGAGGTTTTGAAGCTTGTGAAATCGGAATACCCCTGCCGCGAGCGGAGTCGTCACTCCACCGCTTCCGTCCATCGCACTCTCCGCCCCTCCCGGCTGCTCTTATGCGCCAGCAAAATCCCGCGCATGGTGCGCAACGCCTGCTCCGGTGTTACCTCCAGCGGAGTACCCTTTTCAATCGCGTCCCTAACGTTCTCATAGAACCCGCGATAATCCCCGCGTGCGGTCTTCACCTTGCGCGTCTCTCCGCCTACGCGGCTCAGGGTTCCCCAACGGTCCTCCAGTTCCACTCCCCAATTCGCTCCCCAGTCTTTTCCGTCAGGACAGTTCTCGCTCCGCAGAATTTCCTCCTGCGGATCCATCCCATATTTCACAAACGATCCGCCCGTCCCATGAATCAGCAGATGTGCTCCGGGGGCATAGGCGATAATCCGCGCTCGCAGCGTCGCCCGCAGGCTCGGATATTCCATGTGCACATCAAAGGAATCGTCAATCTTCGAATCTTTCCGCTGGCAGAAGGCCGACGCCCAAATCGATTGCGGCTCGCCAAATAAAACCAGCGCCTGATCGATCAAATGCGGTCCCAGGTCCCACAAAACCCCGGCCGCCGGATGGTCCGCACGCTCCCGCCACGCGTTCGGCTTGCTCTGCAGACGAAACCGGTCGAAGCGCGACTCGTACTCCGCCACTTCGCCGACCGCGCCCGATTTCAGCAACTCCTTCACCGTCTGAAATTCGCCATCGTAGCGCCGGTCTTGATACACCGTGATCAGCCGGCCTTGATCGGCGGCCACGCTCACCAACTCTTCCGCCTCCGCCAGCGTCGGCGTCAGCGGCTTGTCCACCACCACATCCCGCCCCGCTTCCAGGCACGCCTTGGCATAAGAAAAATGCGAATCATTCGGCGTGGCCACCGCGATCAGCCGCAGCGTCTCGTCCGACAGCATTTCCTCGAGTGTCCTCGCCACTCGCACTTCTGGATATTTTTCCTTCGCCTTATTCCCATGCCGCTCCAGAATGCAAGCCAGTTCCATACCCTGGACTCCGCGAATTACCGGCGCATGAAACGCCTGTCCCGCCAAACCAAATCCGATCAGCCCCACTCGCACCATTCATTTTCTCCGTTCGCCACGCCACATGATTAGCGGTCTTTCAGCCGCCGCACAAACTTCAGACCCGACCAAACTTCCGTTACCGCGCACACCTTCACATCCACCAATCCAGCCGCCAGCCCAATCTCACGAACTTTATTCTCATCGAGATCGGTAGCCACTCCCGAGCTTTTCTTCGGCCAACTGATCCACAACATGCCGGCAGGCGCAAGCATTCTGGCAATCCTGTCGAATTCCTTGATCAGAGCGGTTTTCGACTTCGTGAACACCATCGCGAAATCCAGCGGCGCCTTTCCGTCGCTCCCGTCCACGCAGCCGGTAAGCATGGCCTTCAACTCTCTTCGCACCTCGGGCGGAGCCTCGACCAGGCACACACGAAACCCCGGCTTGATTCCCAGCTTTTTCGGCAGCGGCGTTCCCGAATATCCTGGCATGGGCGTGCAGTCAGAACAGTCGCATCACGCGGACTCGGCCATTTAAACTCGAGGCGTCGGAACCCTACTTCATGATCACGCCGCAAGCAATGCGGTCTCCCGAATTCCCCGCCGGATCGGTCTTATAGTCATCCGCTTTGGCATGGACCACAATCGCCGCCCCGTCGCTCAGCAACGAGTGAGGGCCATCCTTCAGCGTGACATCGCCGTCCTCGAGGCGCGCAGAAGCTTTGCCGTGGGCGTTCACGGTGAAATTCCTCATATCGCCGGCATGGTGGCCTTCAGGACTGTCGAACCCGTGCTTCTTCTTTTCGGGATTGAAATGTCCTCCGGCCGATTTGAAATCCGGGCCTTCGCACTTTGGCACCTGATGGAAGTGAATGGCGTGAACTCCGGGCGACAGATCGTGAAGTTTGAGTTGCAGCGCCACTCCCGTTCCCTGATCCCAGAGCAGGACTTCGCCCACGGATTTACCCTGGGCATCTTTGAGTTCAACTTTGGTTTTGGCGGCGCTGCTGGAGGGGAGCATCACCAGCGCGAGGATCAATCCGAGAGAACCCGAGGCGAGGCGTTTCATCGTTGGAGCCTCCTTGGCAGTGAGAAATTATATCCAAATTTCGACATCGGCTTGCAGGTCTTCCCATCGTGCACCTTCGTGTCCCGCGCGATCGCCGCCGTCGAAATGAAGCCAGCGATCCTGTGCGCCGTCCACAAAGATGTGGAGTATACTTCGAGAAGTTTCAGAAATCCTGGTGGGGAAGAGTGCAATCATGGCTTTGAATGCGGTTGAGCAGGTGGCAGAGCAGGTTCCGGCTGACGATTTTAAGGCGCTGGAAGACAAAATTTATCGCACCATAGAGCTGTACAAAGCGGCGCGGCAGGCTCAGGCTGCTGCCGAGCACGAAACCCAACGTCTGCGCCAGCAAATGCAGGAGCGCGAAGAGGAACTGGGGACGTTGCGGCGGGAAACGGTGCGCCTGAAGAAAGAGCGGGAGGAGATTCGCGGGCGCGTCGAGAAGATGCTGGAGCAGATTGAATCGATTGCTCAAGCGAGCTAGGAAAGGGAATCGGCGCACGAGCAGCAGCAGAGACGTGGCCAGCTGCGTCTCTGCGATGAGCGACAGCCACCACCCAGGGAGATACGCTTTATGGCAACGGCGACCAAGGATCAAATCGTAAAAGACCCGCAGAACTCCAGCGTGCGCGTGGAAATTTTTGATCAAGCCTACAACCTGCGCGGCTCCGATCCCGACTACATCCTGAAACTGGCAGAATATGTCGACGCCAAGATGCGCGCCGTGGCTGAGGCCACCAACACCATCGACACCGTGCGCCTCGCCGTGCTCGCAGCCCTCAATATTGCCGACGAATATCACCTGCTCCTGAAGAAAAGGCAGGATGGCGGGGCAACCGACTACCTGAAACGCGCGCATCTATTATCCAATGCGCTCGATGAGGTTTTGTGCGAACACCGCAAGGCTGGATAGTCTAGGGAACCCCAGGTTAAGTTCATTCTGTCATCCCGAGCGAAGTAGAATTGCCGTCTTTCGGCAATTCTGCGCAGTCGAGGGACCTTGTGTTTTCTCGCTCACCGCTTTAATCAGAGTTTCCCTAAGGCTGGATAGCCTGCGACCCGCCTGTACTACCTTCCTCGCCCTGATCCTGTTGGGCAGCCTTGCCCCCTCGCAAGAAACCACTCTTCGCTCCCAATCCAACATCGTGCTGGTTCCGGCGCTCGTCAAAGATCGCGATGGCGGAATCGTCTACGGCCTGCAGGCCAGCGATTTTCTCGTCGAGGACAACCGAGTGGAGCAGTCCGTGCGCTTGGACGAAGCGCCCGAAGGGCAGCCCATCTCGCTCGTCGTAGTCGTTCAGCGGGGACGCCGCGCCGCCGCCGAGTTCCCGCGCATGCAAGGTCTGCGCACCATGCTCGATCCGCTATTCGAACTCGGAACCGCCCGCATTGCCCTCCTCGAATTCGATAGCCACGTCGAAACCACTCGCCACTTCACCACCGATGCCGCCCTGGTGGAGGACGATCTTCGAGACCTCCAACCTGGAGATAACGGGGCCGTAATTCTCGATGCCGTCAACTCAGCCGTGAAACTGCTCAGGCAGGAGCCGCCGGAACGCTTGCGCGTGCTCCTGCTCATCAGCGAAACCCGCGATCACGGCAGCCGCACCAAAATCGAAGACGCGGTCGCCGCCATCGGAGAAAGCAATGCCCTGATGTACGCCCTCGCCTTTTCTCCCGCGCTTTCCAACATCCTCGACACCGGCCGCGGCACCAACAAGAGCGAGATGCACCAGGGCGTCGACTTCATCGATCTGATGTACCAAGCCGTGCAGGCCATGCGAAAAAATATTCCCAGCACCATCGCTGCCATGACCGGAGGCGAGTACGAACTGTTCGCGACCCGCAAGAAATTCGAAGTGCGCATGAACGATTTCACCAATCATCTGCACAGCCGCTACCTGTTAAGTTTCGCGCCGAAGAATCTGCAGCCGGGTCTCCACCAGATTCGCGTGCGCCTGCGCTCCGAGTCGCAGGATGCCGCCGACGCCACCGTTCTGGCGCGCACCTCTTACTGGGCGGAGGGAACCAAACAATAAGTTGCCTCGCCCGATTCGTGAAACTCAACCACCGCTCCCGTGTCAAGCGATTTTCCGCAGGGCAAGCTCATTTGTGAACTCGCGGTTACTTTGGTTGCAAGCCGCCT
>DASSRO010000125.1:0-7841 GCA_035701745.1 Candidatus Sulfotelmatobacter sp.
GGTTAATTGTGGTAGGGATCCTTCGACTCCGCTCAGGAGGACAGGGGAGCTTTCAATTCAAGGATGAAAGCTCCCGCCAGGGGCCGCTCGGCTTCGCCCTCGCGGGACAGCCGAGGCGGCTGTCGCTACATGGACATCTTCGACTCTTTAGTCCACTGTTCTTACATCATCCGGGAGCATCAGCGTGAAGGCGCAGGTGCGGGTGGTCATGGAGCAGGAGAGGGTGCCGCGGCGGAATACTTTTACCGGCGTGTCGTCGGGGAAAGTGATGTGGTAGTCGGCGGTGCGGAGGGCTTCGCTGAACGATTTCAATTTTTCGTCACCGCTCACAAATTTCACCGAGTCGACTTTCGCGGCGGTTCCTCCGCCGCCGCTCAGCAGGATGAAGAAATCGGCGTTGCCGGTTTGCGTGGCCTTGCCCAGATCGATGGTGCTGAAGTGCTGCATTTCGTCTTTGTAGCGGGCGACGGCGGCGTCGGCCTTGGCGTCTCCGCCGGCGAGCGTGGCCAGGCGGCCACGAGTTTCGGGATCGGGACGCAGACCGTTCATCGACAGGGCGTAGGTGCGCAGGGCGCGATCTTTGTCGCCGCGCTTCTCGTAAATCTGGCCGAGATGATCGCCGACCTCGGCGTGATGGCCGAGTTCCCAGGCGGCTGCGACGTATTTTTCGGCCTTGCCCAGGTCGCCTTCCGCGAAGTGAACCCAGCCGAGAGTGTCCCAGTAAGCGACCAGCGACGAGACCAGGGGCAAATCTTTTTGCGACAAGCGATCGAGCGAAACATTGCGCAGAGCGGCCGCCGTCGCCGAAACAGCGGATTCGGCATATTGCTGGGCGCGGTCGAGATGAGAATCCTTGAGTGAAAGCTGGTAGGCGATGTTATTCCAGGTGTTGGGCGTGGCGGAGAGTTCGACGGCGTGATCGAAGGCGGCCAGCGCTTTGTCGTCCTGCCCAAGGTTCAGGTAGGCGTTGCCGAGGCTCACTTGCAAGTCGGGACTTTCGGGGGTTAGCGAGGTAGCCTTTTCGAGCGCGGCCGCTGCCAGGTCGTACTTGTGCCATTCTTCGTACATGGCGCCGAGGTTGGCGTAGGCGAACTTGTCGAGAGGATTGCTTTCCAGTTGCTTGTTGAAGGCTTTTACAGCTTCGTCGTATTTGCGCTCGTTCCAGTAGACGCGGCCGAGATTGTTGTAGGCAAACTCGTCGTAGGGATTAACTTCGAGTTGCTTCTGAAAATTGGTGATCGCCTGATCGTCCTGGCGCATGTAGAAATAAATGAGGCCGAGATTATTCCAGGCGAATTTGTTCTTGGGATCGACTTCGGTGGCGCGCTTTAAAAGGGCAATGGCGACGGGCAGGTTGCCGCTGTCGGTGGCTGCCTTGGCGCTGTCGACCAGGTCGTCGGCCTTCATGTCCGCGGGAGGAACCGGGGCGCCGGCGACGGTGCTTTCCACGGAAAGTTTCTGGGCAAGATCGGAGCCCACGGCGCGGCGAAACGATTCGTAGTCAGAGGAGCGCGTGACTGGCAATTCATCCTGACGGACAACCAGCTTGCGCCCTGCCGTAAAAACATCGCCATCCACTTTGTAGCTGGCGTCGTATTCCGCGTAGTCGCGCTTCAGCGAAAAGGCCAGGGGGAGATGGGCGCTGTACTTGGCCGGCAACTGCAGCTTGATCTGGTAAGCGTACTCGGCCTTGGGACCGAGTTTCAGCGGATCGGTGGCGTCGTTGTCCTCATCGTCGCCAACTTCGGGCAGATTGAATTGCACGAGCGGCAGAACAATGTCCGTTTTTTTTCTCGACCAGTCGAGGAAGTTCACCTTGGAAACATCGTAGGACATGGTGAAGGATTCGCGGGTGGCCGCGGGATCGCTGATCTTGATATTGGTGACGTCGCCGCCGAGTCCGGCGTTCACATTTTCGACGACGCGTTGCCAGTTGGCCTGAGGGACGCGGCGGAACACGGAACGCAGCAGCAATTCTTCGTCGCCGCGAAACTCGTAGTGCACGTGGGCTTCGAGTTTACCGATCTCGTTAATCTTGCCATCGATCGTGGAAACTTCGCGGTCGGGCATGGGAGTATCGGCGGGTGTTTCTTCGAGATGCGGCGCTACGGAAGACGGCGGCTCGGCGGGGGGAATCACGAGCGCCTGCTTCTTGCGCAGCGAATAAGCCAACAGACGAAAGGGCGCGACCTCGCTGGTGGTGTCCATCCAGACTTCTTCCTTGTCGTTGCCCTTCCCCATGGGAAGCATGGTGATGACGTGGTCAAACTGCGAAGGAGAGGGGACGTCGGGATCGAGTTTACGGCTGGAGTTGATCAGCACCGAAGAGGCGTGCAGGCCTTCGGCTTCGAGCAGGGAAGCCAGCAGCGTGTGTTTATCCTTGCAGTCGCCGTACTGATCGTGAAGCACGTCGGAGGCGTGATGCGGCTGGTAGCGGCCAACGCCGAGGGAGAGGCTGACGTAGCGAAAGTTTTTGGCGACGAAATCGTAGAGAGCCTCGGTCTTCTGTAGATCGCCGTCCATGCCCTTGGTCAGTTCCTGGGCCTTGGCGCGAACTTCGGGCGAGGGAGCGCGGCGGTCTTTTTCAAGATTGGCGTACCAGCGTCCTACCTGCTCCCAGGTTTCGAAGGTGGTGAGTTGAATGTCAGGACGGTCCTCGTCGGGATGGTGTTTCTTTTTCTTCTTGTCTTTCGCTGCTTTGGCCGCGTCGTCCTCGCGCTCAAGATGGGAACTGGACCAGTGATAGATGCGGCGGCCGTTGTTTTCGGTGACTTTCGGATCCATGCCCGGCTTGCATTTCAGCTTCAGCGAGCGCCCGGTGGGGACGTCGACGTCGACGGTTTCGTCGAGAGAAATGTTGCTCTTGTCGAAGTCGTAGTCGGCCCAGAATTGCCCGGCGGCCAGCGGTGTATGAATCACCGTGACCATGTCGTATTCCAAAACTTCGCCGGGACGCAGCCCCGGAACGGTGATGTGCTTCTGGCGGTAATCGGTGTAAACGGGCGCTTCGCGCTCGATGGGCGCGCTGAGGTCCTGCACGGCGTCGTCGCTGGCCTTGACCACGCTGCCGTCGGCTTTGAGTACGCGCACGTAAGGAATTTCGACGCGCTCGTTGGCGGAGTTGTAGCCCTCGAGAAGCTGTCCCCACTGCTGCACGCCGGCCTCGCTTTGCACGCGAATGCGAGCCTGGGTTTCTTTTCGTCCCGTGCCGTCGGCCTCAAAGCGGTAGATCGAGTGCATCTGCTCGATGACGAACGATTCTTCGGAATAATCGGGACCCTTCACCGCGTTCGCAGCTTTATCGGCGGCGGTGCCCGTCGGCAGTTTTTCGGAGTTCTTCGATTGCCCGGGCAGGGGAGAGCTGTCTGCGGGGCTCTGGGATCGGGGCGTGGAGCTGGGTTGCTGGGATCGCGCGCCGGAGGTTAGCAGGCAGGCAACAAAAAAAGCGACACAGAAGTTGCGCATAGTTTGTTCGGGCAGGAACCCCTGTCATTATCCCACGTCACGGATCACCCGTGAGAAAGGCGATCATGAGACGCGGAAAACGATAGTCACGGAACAGCGCGAGGCCGGGGTTCGAAGGTGCTTTGAATTATCATAATATGACAATTCATTTAACTATCAATGCAGTGATTCCCGTCACATTTTTCTCGTTTACAGGCATGAATCCGGGGTAAAATTCGCCTCAGATAACCTTGCTTCGCCAAGACGCGAGGCAGGCGTGACGCATAATGTCTTTGCGCCACGATCTTTCCGCGGAGGTTTTGCATGGAAGATCGGGCCCCTATCGTTTCCGCTTCGAGCACTGACCAGTCCTCTCCTTCCACTTCCACTTCAGCCATTCGCCAGCATGAAGGGCGCGGGGCGTGGGTTCTCACGGCCTACGGGATCTCGGGCCTGGCGCTGTTTGGAGTTCTGGCGTACTTCTTCTCGGACTTCATCTCCCACTAGTCCGGGCCACGCAAGGACGAACGGGCGCGCGCGTCCGCGGAAATAGGAAGAAGTGTATTTTCGTTTGGTAGTATTTTCAGGGCCGAACCTTTTTCACTCGAGATTCAAGTTAGGGCAAGATCTTGGAGTGAGTTTCTTCGCGCATTCGCTCGAACTCGACTAACAACATGACATCGGCTCACGCGCTCGGACATTTTTTGCGGACATTGCCGGCTTCGGCGGCGGCGACCTTTCTGGCGTTGTTTCCAATCGTCGATCCCTTCGGCGGAATTCCGATCTTCTTCACGATGACGTCGAACTGGAGCGCACGAGAGCGCTCGCGGACGGCGTGGAAGACCGGAGTCTGGGTGTTTGTGATCCTGGTGGCATTTCTTTTTTTCGGGCGCTTCGTGCTGCACTTTTTCGGAATCTCGCTGCCGGTGCTGAAGATTGCGGGCGGGTTGATTGTGGCGAATACGGCGTGGGGAATGGTGACTTCGACTTCGCGCATAACGCCTGCGGAAAGTCACGAGGCGGAGAGCAAAGAGGACATCTCGCTGACGCCGCTGGCGATGCCGCTGATGTCTGGACCGGGAGCGATCGGGGTGGTGATGGCGCTGGCGGCGCATGTGGAAAACACGGCGGCTTATATTGGAATGGTGATTGGGGTGGCGGGAATCGCGCTGAGCGTGGCGTTGTTCTTCTGCCTGGGCGGGCCACTGGTGCGGCGTCTTGGCCCGAGCGCGGTGGGGGCGATTAACAAGATATTTGGCTTTCTGATACTGGCGATTGCCGTCCAACTGGTATGGGATGGCGTGGCCGACTTTGGGCGCTGAACCAGCGAGGTTCGGGGAACTTCTATCATGGCGCCCGCGTACCACTCCCAGGCGTTGCTGCGCCCGCGAGGTGCATTATGCTGGGAAGAATTCCTGCGCGCTTGAATCTCGTCTCCAAGACAATTTTGGCTTGCCTGGTGCTGGCGCCGCTCTGTGCGGCGCCGTTTTGTCTGGCGGCCAGCGATGGGGACTACGAAGAGACGCATTCGGATGCCCGTGACTTTGCCTCCGGCGGGTCCGTTCATCTGCGGCTAAGAGTGGGGGACATACACATCCGGCGCGGGGATTCTAACCGGATCAGGTTGCGTTATACCGTCAAGTCGCGCCGCGAGCGAAATGTGAAGGACGCACATGTGGATTTTGAGGTGCGGGGCAATGAGGCCACGATCGAGTTTCATACGGCTTACGGCGATAACACGCAATTCGACGTGGAACTTGAAGTGCCGGAGAAAACCAGTCTCGATGTGCATGACAAAGTGGGCGGCGTGACGGTAGAGGATGTAGAGGGCGACAAGGATTTAACGCTGGGTGTGGGAGATATTCGCGTGGCCAACGGGCGCGCGGGATATCGCGTGGTAAAAGCAAGCGCCGGCATTGGGGATGTAAGCGGCGACGGCTATGGCGCGACCAGCGGATGGCTGGGGAAAAGTTTGAAATATCAGGGCGAAGGCAAGTACGAACTGCGGGCGCATGTGGGGGTGGGAGACATTAAGCTGGAAGGGAAGTGAGAGCGCTTCGGGCGTTGCACCTCCGCGCCGGGGCCTCAGCCGCGGACAGAGGGAAGAGGCACCTCAGTTGTTGCCCGGGCAGTGTGTTCTACAAATACGTTATCGTTTCGCAATGGGCTTTTCAGAACCGGAGGAGCAATAGGTTCGCGATGAACGCAGTTGCCGGCCGGGATGGTGAACTGGACCAGAGTGCCAGGGCTGCAGTTCTCCAAATGTAATTCTCCGCCCAGTTCTTTCAGGCGCTGGCGCATGCCACCAATCCCGACGCCGATGCTGTCGGGACGGCACTCGAGTACGCCCGCGCAGACGCCTTTGCCATCGTCACGCACGCTGACCACCAAGTGGGCATCGTCGTAGTTTAAGGCAACCCAACTGTTGCGTGCTCCCGAGTGGCGGAAAACATTATTCAAGGCCTCTTGCACGATGCGAAAGACGGCAGTTTCCAACTCTGAGGGGAACCTGGGAAATTCAGAAGGGCGCAAGTCGAGTGAGGTGCCAATGCCGCTGCGCTTGGTGAAGCCCTCAAGGAACCAGGCAATCGCGGAGCTGAGGCCCACCTCGTCGAGAAGCGGAGGGTGCAGGAGATGGGAGATGCTACGAACCTGCTGCAGGGCGCGATCGATCATGGAGCTGGCATCGGCGGCGGCCAAGGCTTTGGGAGAATCCGCAGGTTCGCCGTGGAGAAGAATTCCATCGAGAACCATTTTTGCGGCGGTGAGTTCCTGGCCCAAACCATCGTGCATGGCGCGGGCGATGCGGCGGCGCTCGTTATCCTGGGCGGCAATCAGGCTGTTGGACAAGCGGAGGAGTTCGCGATTCAGCGTCTCCAACTGCAGGGCGCGGCGGTGCAACTCGGCAAAGACGGAGACTTTGGCGCGCAGCAATTCAGGAACGATGGGAACGGAAATGTAATCGACCGCTCCGGTCTGGTAGCCGCGCATGCGGTCGAAGTCAGTGACGCAGACGGCCGAGATGAAGATGATGGGCATCTGCTGGAAGCGGGGATGCTGGCGGATGGTGTCGGCCAGTTCGAAACCGTCCATAGCCGGCATACTGACGTCGGTAAGAACCACGGCGACGTCATTTTTCAGAAGAAGTTCGAGAGCTTCGGCGCCGGATTTGGCGGGGATTAGATTCTCGTCCAAGTCTGCGAGGATGGCTTCGTAGGTGAGTAGCTTGGCAGGCTGATCGTCAACCATCAGCACATTTACTTTTACCTTCTCTTTGGCGCGCATTAATCTCCAGTCTTTGGTGGGGCCGCTGTCGTTGGGGCTCGACTCGCGGCCTCTCTCCGCGGGTCGATCAGCTTGGAGTCGGCCAGGAACTCCTTTTTCCATCCAAGTATTGCGGTCAGAGGCAAAGACCCACCTGAGGAGCGAATTAGGATGGTTTTTATCACGCATAGAGGAAGAAAGCCTTACGGTATTTGCTGTAGGAACGAGATAAACATTGCGAGGAGCGAGGAGAAGCGGCTGCAGCGCGAGCGGCATGCGCGGATAATGCTGCTCTGGCGGCTGGCACCTCGTCACGCTCGCAAACCCGCTGAGTGAGGATGAAGAGTTGTGCACACATTCTGCACCGGTGGGGTATGAAGGAGGGCGTTTGCGCTGATGTAACACTTGCAGCTTTGGCCCACTACGTGCACAATCTCAGTGTCGCAAAGGATGGCCGTCCGGGCGCAAGAGAGCCTTCGATGCGCCAGTTTGGAAAAGGTGGAAGATGAAACCTCGCATATTCTTAACGCTAGTTTCGAGTATCGTGCTGGCGATTCCGGTGCTGGCTCAGCAAAACAACTCGAGCATCCAGCCGATCGATCAGAATAGTTCAACGTCGCAGGGACCTGTTACCCGGGATAGGGAACCGATTCCACCGCCGACATCCAAGAATTTCTGGGACGGGGACGATCCGAATCTGGTGAATCTGGTGACCCATCCGTTTGCCAACAAGAAGTACGTACAGCGATTGGTCGGGCCGATTCGTGACCGGATCAACGAACTGGATCAGCTGACCTCGGGAAATGGCGGGTCGATCAAGGATGTGGATACGCGCGCGACGCAGGGTATTCAGTTGGCGTCGGAAAAGGTCAATCTCGCCGACCAGCACGCGACGGAAGCGGGCACCAAGGCGCAAGCGGCGCAAACCAGCGCTAATGACGCTTCGACTCGTGTGGGGTCGGTAGAGCAGATGGTGAGCAACCTCGATCAGTATAAAGATGGAGGGCAGACTGAAATCCGCTTCCAGACGGGGCAGACGGTGTTGAGCAAGTCGGCTAAGGATGCGCTGGATCAGTTGGCGGAGCAACTGAAGGATCAGCGCAGCTACATCATCGAAGTCCGAGGATTCGCGC
>DASSRO010000126.1:0-19238 GCA_035701745.1 Candidatus Sulfotelmatobacter sp.
CCCAGCGAGCGCGCGGTACGGCGCAAGTTCGACGAAATTTTCGCCCACACCAAGCGCCGCCTCTTCATCTCCTGTTTTTCCTCGTCGATTCACCGCATCAACCTGACGGTCGAACTCGCCCACCAGCACGGACGCAAGATCGCATTTCTCGGCCGGTCGATGAACAACTCCGCCGAGATTGCGGAAGATCTCGGTTACATCGAAATTCCCGATGGCCTGGTTATCAATCCCGGCGAGATGAAGAATTTTCCGCCGGAAAAAGTCTGCGTGCTGATCAGCGGCACGCAGGGTGAGCCCATGTCCGCGCTATCGCGCGCCGCAGTCGACAATCACAAGCACGCCAAAATCGAAAAGGGAGACACCGTCGTCCTCTCTTCGCGCATCATCCCGGGCAACGAAAAAACTATTTACCGGATGATCGACCATCTCTTCCGGCGCGAGGCCCACGTCATTTACGAAGACGGAAGTTCGCCGCCGGTTCACGTCAGCGGCCACGCCAGCCAGGAAGAACTTAAGCTCATCATCAACCTGGTCAAGCCCCGTTATTTCATTCCTATTCACGGCGAGTATCGCCAGTTGAAGCTGCACGCCGAAATGGCCGGCGCCATGCACGGTTCCGTCGGCAAAGTTATGTTGATCGAAAGCGGGGACGTGCTGGAATTCGACGAACTGGGCGCGCGCAAGGCCGGCCGCGTCAACGTGGGCCGCGTCTGCATCGACTCCGGCAGCCGCACCGATGTAGTTGAAGATTTGATTATCAAGGATCGCCGTCATCTCAGCGAAGACGGCATCGTGCTTCCCATCATTGCCATCAGCAAGCTGACGGGCCGGGTTGAAACCGCGCCTGAAATCGTGACTCGCGGCTTCAACGTAGGCGAGAACGGATTCATGGAAGGCGCCCGGCGCATGGTCGAAGACACGCTGGCGCACTCCAGCGAAGAAGAAAAAGCCGATTATGGCGTGATCAAGGAAAAAATCCGCGCCGACCTGAAGCGCTACATCTCCAAGCAAACCCAAAAGCGCCCGCTGATCATGCCGGTCATTCTGGAAATCTAAGCAAGCGTTGGTGAGCGCAGACAATGCTAGCTCAACGGGTTCAGCCACCGCAGCCCCGGAAATCGCGCGAAGTCTCGATCCGCCGTATGCAGCACGCCGCCATACTCAACCGTCAGCGTGGCAATCTCAGCGTCGCTGACCAGCGGGCCGGAGGCGCGTCCCTCAACGACCATCCGTCGAAGTAGCCGCCAGTGTTCGTCTCCCGCTGTGAGCACCTGCACAATGGGATGCGCCAGCCAAAGATCAACGATTCCCGCTGCTTCTTCCACGGTAAAGCATTCTCCGGGTAGCCGTTGATTGGTCATAACCCGCAGGAACGCGGACATCGTTTGCCATGGAAGCCCCACCATCTCGGCACCCGAAAAGGTCATTTCCAGCCACGCGCGGGCCTTTGCGTGATGCGCCGAGCCGCGATTATAGGCGTAAAGGAGCAGGTTGGCGTCGAGTACGATCACCGGTGTTCCGGCCCTTCCAGGTACTCGAGCAAATCTTCGACCTTATCGAAATCTCGCGGCAGCCCAAGATTGATCGGCGTTACTCTGAACGGCTTCCGCGCGGACTGCTTCGAAGCCGTCAGCCCCAACCGCAAATATCGGTTGACGACTTGCTTGAACGGCTCCCCGGTCTTGCGGACTTCCTTGCTCAACAAGGCCGCCACGTCGTCGTCGAGAGTGAGAGTAGTTCGCACATCATGATGTTATCAATCAAGACATCATGATGTCAACCAAATCATGGAGAGACGGCCGCCTCGGCTGTCGGGCCAAAACTCGCGTTCGCAGCACAGCGAGCGCTCTGACGTCCGCATTCGATATAGTGGAAGCCAATGCATACCGTCAGTCTGCAAGACATTCAGGAGGCCCGTGCCCGACTTCAGGGCATCACCACCCGCACTCACCTGATCGAGTTCAAGATGAACGGGCGGTCCGGCGACGAATCCCGCCGTCTCTTTCTTAAACCTGAAAACCAGCAACCCATTGGCGCCTTCAAGCTCCGCGGCGCCTACAACAAGATCGCTTCCCTGTCAGAGGCTGACCGCAAGCGCGGAGTCATTTCCTATTCCAGCGGCAATCATGCGCAGGGCGTGGCCTATGCCGCTCGCGCCCTGGGCGTGAAGGCCATCATCGTGATGCCCAACAATGCTCCCCCCATTAAGCGCGAAGCTACCGCCGCGCTTGGCGCGGAGATCGTGCTGGTTGGGCCCGGCAGCAGTGAGCGCCAACTGAAGGCCGAAGCACTCGCTGCCGAACGCGGCTACATCATCGTGCCGCCTTACAACGACGAAAAAATCATCGCCGGCCAGGGCACCATCGGGCTTGAGATTCTCGAAGACTTGCCGGAGGTGGAAGCGGTGTTCGCGCCAGTCGGCGGCGGGGGCCTCATCAGCGGCGTCGCTGCTGCAATTAAGCTATCTCGGCCTGAGATTCACGTGATCGGGGTCGAACCGGAACTCGCGGCTGACGCGCAATCCAGCCTGCGCGCCGGAAAGGTTGTTCAATTCCCTGCCGAAGAGGTTTCGCGCACCATCGCCGACGGACTGCGCACGCAGAGCGTGGGATCCATCAACTTCGAGCACCTGCAGTGTTTCGTCGACGCCATCGTCACGGTAAGCGAAGAGGAAATTCAACAGGCCGTTCAACTGCTCGCAGCCAATTCCGACACAGTTGCCGAGCCAAGCGGCGCGGTCGCGACCGCTGGATTTCTTTTCCGCGCCGACCAGTTGCCGCAAACCAGGATTAACGTCGCCATCATCTCGGGCGGAAACATCGAGCTCAAGATGCTGGAAGAGATCCGGGCAAAGGTTCGTCCTTCGGTGAAAGCATCGAATTGATGAGGACGAAAAAAACCGGGACCAGAATCGGTCCCGGCTCTAGTGTTGGCTGGTTGCCCGGATAAAAATCATTGCGACGTCTTACTTGGATCACGAAGACGTCGCCAGGAACGTCTTTACGCATCCCATCGGCGCGTCAACCGAAAACTTGACCTAAGCGCTTCGCCGCGGACGCACTGTCAAGTCCCTCACCTGGGTGAGGATGCTCGACATCTGCATGCCATTTAGTTGCGAAACGAAGGGCAAGAGTTCGGCGATAAATTGATCTTTCATCAATTCGCTGACTTCTTCCTGGCGGCTGCGTTCGCCGCCGCTGAGCAGATCGGGCACAGTAACCTCCAGTGCGCGCGCCAGCCGTTCCAGGGAAGACAGCGTGGGCGTGGCTTTCTCGTTTTCAATTTTGGACACGTACGTACGGGGCACCGCCATTCGCCCCGCAAGCTGGCGCTGGCTGAGCCCGTTGCGCAAGCGCAGGGAGCGGATGGAGGTCGCTAAATTCAAATGCCCACGACCGGTGCCGGGCGCTGGCATCATCAACGCCGGCGCCACCAGGATGGGTTCAGGCTCAGGTTCCTCGTCCAGCGACGCGTGGCAGCGTCGGCAATTATTATTGGATGTGCGGAACTGGACCAGCAGGCAATGATCGCATCGTACGACTTCCCGTGAATCTACCGGGGCAAGAGTCGTGGCCATCGGGTTGTGGGAGTGCCAGAGCGGGCTACTCCTCGCAGCCTTTTTTACAGGAACCACCGGGGAACTATGGGGGAGAGGTTCCGACTGCAACGTCAATCTGCGGTATCGGGCCTGTGGAAGTCAAGATTAAAATTCCAAACGCCCGCGAATTTCGCGTGCGAAAACCAAGATAACAGGGCAAGAAGCCGGAGAAAACAGGCGAAGCCCGCATCGACCGCAAGCCCGCGCGGTGTTTACTAAGTGTATTCCCGTCGCCACGCTTAAAAAATTTGTCGTGAGCGATTTGGCGCACTTATCGTTGAAATTGCTGCCAGGCGATACACTCGGTGGAAATTGTTCTGCTCGAGGGAATATGAGTGTGGCTAGAGGCTAAGCAAATGGGAAAGGTCAGGTGGATCGCGGCACTCGGGATAATTCTGCACAGCTTTTCGCCCTCGACGATGGCTCAAGAGGCCGCGGAGAGGACGAGGCGGCCTGCCAGCTCGAGGGAGATTCTGGCGGCAACAGAAGCGCTTCAGCGAGCCGTCAACGGAAAGGCTATCGTGCGAAATCGATGCCGGCAGCAGGGGAAGGAGAGTGAAATTGAGGAAACGGCCGAAATCATACAGAAAGACAGCTGCAAACTGGTGCTGCGGACGCGAAAAATAACTCATGCCGCCGACAGCGAAAGGCCGTCCGCGGATGGGCAGCAAGAGCTCGAGTTCATGCTGTATGCAGATTTTTCGGAATTGACGACTCCAGTGCTCCTGGAGACCCAAAAATTTGGGCAGTGCCAGAGCAAGGGGCCGGCAGTGTTGAAGGTGAGCAGCCGGCTGGAGCCGGGCAAAGCAATGCCTGTGACCCGCAAGTCCTCCGCAAGTGCGGCAACGAAAGACGCCCAGGGACTCAAACAGACAAGGCGGGACTTAAGCCTATTCTTCTCGGCCCCGGCAGCCGCAGAAAAGACGAGAAAGGCGCTGGAAAGAGCTGTGAAAGCGTGCGGCGGCAAGGAATGGCCGGACGAAGATGATTTACCATAATTTCCAATCTCGAGCCTCCACGATGTTTGCAGAATTTTGCATGGAGCTTGCCCTTGGGTCGATGAAAATTCCCCGCTCGCGATCTGTATTCAGTTGACAACGGCGAGAGCACGTCAGAAGATTGATGCGCTTTGGCGAGTGAAAGCCCACATAGATGGGCAATGTCACCGGAGCGTGGATTCAACGCAGCTGCCGGACGGGGGGCTGGCCGTGGCGTTTCAGTCGTGATTCACCTTCTTCAATGAGCTGCGGGGGCAGCTCTTCCCCAGGTTGTTCAGTTCACAAAAATTAAGCTGTGGGATTGTGGTCTCGGCCAAGTCCTGGAGGGATGCAACATGCTCGTCCGCCGTCTGTCTGTGCTTGCCTTCGTGCTGTCGCTCTGCGCTTCCGCAATTGCTCAGGTTGCCAGTCAAAACATCAACATGGTTTCGGGAACAAACTGGCCCGCCGGTGACCCTTACCTTCAGCGGCAGAATGAGCCGTCCATCGCCGTGTCGAGCCGGAATCCCGAGCACATGCTCGGCGGGGCGAATGACTATCGGACTGTCGACATTCCTAATCCGTACGCTCCGAATATCTTGGGCGACGCCTGGTTGGGCGTTTACAGCTCGCTCGATGGCGGCGAGACGTGGAAGAGCACCCTGCTTCCCGGATATCCGCAGGACACGTCGCCATTGGGAACGGCTTCTCCTCTGCACGCATACACAGTGGCGACCGACCCAACCGTCAGGGCGGGAACGAATGGAATGTTCTATTACAGCGGGCTGGCGTTCAATCGCGGAACGGGCTCTCCCAGCGGCGTTTTCGTTGCCACTTTTCAGGACCTGAATAATAAAGGCAACGGCGACAGTGCGATTCTGCAATCCAACGCCAACGGCACGACGCACGGCAATCCATTTCAGTACATCGGCGTAAACTTGGTCGATACGGGGACGTCAGGACAGTTCCTGGACAAGCCGTGGATTGCAGTCGACATCCCGCGACCCGGCCGCACTGCGACCTGCACCATCAACGGCAAGACTTTCAGCAGCGGTTACGTCTATGTGGTATACACCCAATTTAACGGGTCGCAAAACAATCCGGCCTCAAAAATCAAGGTGGTGAGTTCAACCAACTGCGGCGCAACCTGGAACCAGCCGCAGGTTCTGAGCCAGGCCGAGAAACTCGCGCAGGGTACAGTAGCAACGATTGATCCCTCCACTGGAAACGTGATTGTCGCGTGGCGGCAGATTGCAGTGGCCGGAAATCAGAATCAGCCGGACGCCATCCAGTACGCCATTTCGACCAATGGCGGCGTTTCGTTTAGTGCGCCACCTCCGGCCTATACGTTCGTAGCTCCCACCACAAAAAATCCGTATCCTCCGGGATCAGTCTTCGACCAGCCGCAAGCGAGTGGCACGACCTTCCGCACTCTGGACGTTCCCAGCCTGGCCGTGGATGGGACGGGACGAGTCTGGCTGGCGTTCTCCCAGCGATTCAACGGGCCTACGGCCGGAACCTACGGTTCGCGCATCATGATCAGCACGCTGCCCAAGGGCTCAAGCACATGGACGACGCCCTATGTAGCCGACGGAACGGCGCCGACTGCCTCAACTTACGGACACCAGTTCATGCCGTCGTTGAACTTCGCTTACGGCAAACTCATGCTGGCGTGGTTCGATTCGAGGCGCGACAACCTGCAGAGCGTGTTGCAGTGTGCCAACCCTCCGTGCAACGATCTGTCACAAGTCACGGTTACGGATCAGGCGATCCCGGGCAGTACCCTGTCAAGTCCAGCGACCGTGTTCACCCCGCTGATTTCGGATCCGAGTTCTGGTGTGCGGCACACGATTGACGTCTTCGGAGCGATGATCAACCCAGCCGCGGGTCCAGCGACATTCAAAGGATTTCAGATTTCGCAGTATCCGTACTACGTGGACGATGCTAACGGACAGATTGAGCAGGGATTTTTCAATCCGCCGAACCTGCCAATGTTCGTACAGGGCACAATACCCTTCATCGGCGACTATATTGACATTGCCGCGCAGACCATCATGCCCAGCGGCAATTCTTGGGCATTCAACTCACAGGCGACAGATTCGACGGGAGCGACGAATGCTCCGGATTTCCACATCGCGTGGACTGATAACCGCGATGTAGTGCCGCCGCCGGTCAGGAACGGATCGCAGGACTGGACGCTGTATGTGCCGCCAAATGGAGGAAATTCACAGGTCAGCACGTACTCCGGGACAGGTGCGGCTTGCCCAACCTGCATGACAGTGCAACCGGCCTGCACCCTGGTGAACATCACCAACGCGGACGGAACGCCCGGGACCTCGACCTATAGCGGCGACCGCAATCAGAACGTCTACACGTCTCGTATCAGCAATGGGCTGGTTGTGCGGTTTCGCGAAAACGCGAAGGTCCAGCCTGCGAATACGACTGCCCCTGCGCAACGGTCCTACTCGCTGCTAGTGAAGAATACGACGGCCCCGCTGGGAACGACGCCGCCGGGCTCTCCTACCTATTACCGTGTCCTTCTCGGCGAAACCTCAACCAGCCAAGGAGCAACGGGCATTTGCAGTACTACATTGGTGCCGGCGAATTTTCCCGGCACGCCGAATTGTTATCTCGACCTCGCCATCAACCCCAAGACCACATTGACCGAAGTGATCAACGTTCCGGCAATCGGCGCGAACAGCAGCATCAATTTGCTGGTAGCCCAGATCGCGTGCATCCCCGGTTCGACCGGCTGCGGCACTACTCCGAGCTTCGTGGGATTGCAGGCGGTCGCTGTGCTCAACGGCGATATTACGAACCCCTCGCTCGCTGAAGCAGATTTCCTCAGCACCGACAACGACAATCCCGATGTGGAGGCACCCTACCAGAACCTGCCCATCGCGGCGGGCGAGGAATATAACCCAACCGTCGACGCGCCGCCCGATCCGACCAACGGCATCTTCACGCCGAAAATCAGTGTCCCTGCGATTTTCACGCCGAAGATTGGGACGGTTGCAAACAGCGCGCCGGCAATCGAGACGCCGACGATCTTCACGCCCAAGATCACTTCCATTTTCACGCCGAAAATCGCATCGATTCAGGTGGCCAATCCCACCATTGTCGACACGATCTTCACGCCTAAAATTTTCACGCCTAAGATCTTCACGCCCAAGATCGTGAGCCCGGACATTTTCACGCCCAAGATCACGAATCTGGCGGAAAATAGCCTGACTGACTACAGCTGGAAGGTAAATGACAAAGGCAATACCAGCGCCAGCTACAGCACGTCGGAGCTGGTTAAGGCTGCAGGGGTGCAGTGCTGTCCGGCGAGTTGCTCGGCGAATCCAAGCAGTTGCAGCCAACAGTGCTCCGTGTGCCAGCTGGTTCAGCACAAGGTCTACGAGAGTCCGGTGGTAAACCGCGACTCCACCAACATGAATCCGACCTGCGACCTCACGGTGCAGCAGAACTACATCACGGTCGCGAACATTCCAGACCCGGCGTTTTCGACAGGAACGGCGGATGGATCGCCTTCGAACCCGTCGAGTTCGACGCTTTCGTTGTCCCCGGGCGAAGGAAACCGCGTGACCCTGCGCGTCGTCGCTCCGCCGGTGAGCCAGCAGGTGGGGTCATTCAAAACAGAAGCGACTCCGTTCACCCCCAACACCGGTCAAGCCGCTCCGGCCGGCTCACTCGTCATCATCACCTCAAGCCTGCCCGTGGCCGTCGTGGGGCAGCATTACACAAACACGGCGTTCACATCCATCGGCGGATTTGGCGCAGATGCCTGGACGGTTCCGGCCGATCCGTCAAATCCGGTGGCAGTACTTCCGCCGCCTGGGCCGAACACGACCGAGCCGTTGCCGGTCACTCCGCTCACGCTCAACGTGTCGGGTCAGATCAGCACGAGCGTCGTCACGGCGGCGCCGGGCACTTACACGGTCAACGTGCAGGTCCAAGATTCGGCCGCTACAGGGGCCACGCCGACGCCGGCGTTGGACGTGCAGCAAGTGCCGCTGGAGGTGAACCAGTTCACTATCACAAGTGTCGATGCTCAGGTAGTGAATGAGGCAGGCAGCGCGGGTTACATGAAGGCGGGTGATGTGGCCAATGTCGCCATTACCGTGACTAGCACTGGACCAGCCAACGCCACGAATGTGATCGCGGCGCTGGCAGTTAATCCTACCGCCGCTGGCACGCCTTCGGGTCCGCCTCCGGTGGTCACCTGCGCTGCGCCAATGCCCCTCAGCGCAATCATTAATGGCACTGGTTCGCAAATCTTTACCTTCACCTGCACGGCAACCAGCGGCAACGGATATGTGACCTTCACCGCCGGCGCCACTGGGCACTATGTGAACCCTGCGGCAGATGTTCTCGCCACAGCCACAACCGTCACGGTGCCGCCGACGAACCTGCTCCTGCAGGTTACCGTCGACACCGTGCCGCCGACGCTTAGCTATGGCGGAACTACAACCTCGCAGAGCGCACCGGGCTGGTACAACTCGGCGGTGGTCATTCCTTACTCAACAGCTGACAATCTTTCCGGAGTCGCTTCGGCAGTTGCAACGTCCCCGGCCTCCGCTACCGGTATCAACGGAAGCGGCAACGGGGCGATGACGCTAACGACCGAAGGCCAACCCGTGACGGGAGTAATGACTGTAACGGACTACGCGCGTAACACGGCTAGCCCATTCACCTCGTCGGGTTTCAATATCGACAGAACTCCGCCGACGATTTCGGGAGCGCCCGATCGCGCGCCCGACAACTACAACTGGTACAACGCTCCGGTGACGGTTACGTTCAGCTGTAACGATCCGAACCCGCTGAACGGCCCGGCCGGACAGCAGTCGGGGGTCCACAGCTGCACGGCCCCAATCAGGACTACTGCAGAAGGGACAAACCTAAGCGCTTCCGGTACAGCGGTCGACAATGCAGCCAATTCCGCGAATACCACGGTGGGCGGCATCAACGTCGATATGACGCCACCGACAATCGGCGGGTCGCCTGACCGTCCCGCGAACGCCAACCACTGGTATAACGCGCCAGTCATCGTCTCGTTCGTCTGCGCCGATCCAAATCCGCTGTATGGACCTGTAGGGCAGCAGTCTGGAATTGCTTCGTGTCCGTTGCCGACAACGCTGTCCTCCGACGGCGCTGCTCAGAGCGTTCCCGGAGCGACCGCTGACAAGGCGAGTAATGCCAGCGCGTACACAGTCAGCGGTATCAATATCGACCAGACTCCGCCCGCAATCGCCACCAACTCCACTTACACCCCAAATACCTGGACGAATCAGAGCGTGACGGTGACCTTCACCTGCACCGACAATCTTTCGGGGCCAGTGGTAACCGGGATTACCAATCCGATCATCACGGGCATCCCGGCCGTCGGCTCAACGCTCTCTTACAGCCAGCCGAATGCCTTGACTTCGACTGCCACCGTGACCCTGACCGCAAATACCGCGGTCGGCGGCGCTACCTTGAATGCTTCCTGTCAGGACCTCGCCGGCAACAACGCGACACCCGTGTCGTTCGGTCCAATCCTGATTGACACGACGCCTCCAACCGTCACTGCCACCGCAAATCTCATCAGCCCGACCGGACCTGTCTACACGTCCGGCACTTGGGTGAATCAATCCGTGGTGGTGACGTTTGCTTGCAGCGACGCGCTTTCCGGCGTGAAGCCCGGTTCCATCACGGGCAGCACGAGCTACGCATCGCAAGGTTCGTATAATGCCAACGGCAGTTGCCAGGACAATGCTGGAAACACCGGCACCGGTTCATTCGGTCCAGTGCTGATCGATACCACAACTCCGGCAGTCTTGATCACCTCGCCGGTCACGCAAACTTATCTGCTGAACCAGCAGATCACCCCGAGTTTCACTTGCGGTGATAATTCGGGCGGCGATGCGACCACCTGCACCGCGAACCCGTCTGGCTCGCCCTACACGGCGAGCGCGGTCGGGCCAGCAACGTTCAGTGTGCACGGCGTAGACCAGGCGGGAAACATCACGAGCCCGGACCCGAGCGTCAGCTATCTCGTCACCTACAACTTCACCGGATTCCAGCCTCCGCTGCTGGCCGCAGTGATGCTGAATCCGCCCAACCCCGCAACCCCGCCGCAACCCAGCGACTCGGGAAGTTTTACGGTTGGCTCAACCATCCCGGTCGCATGGCAACTGCAGGATGCGACGAATACATATATTTCGGACCTGACCACGCTCACCTCAATTGTTGCTGTGCCTAATCCGGCCTGCGCCGGAACGGTGACCGGCGCTGGCACAGTCTTGTACAACGCGACGACCGGCCAGAACGCATTCAGCTACGACAATACGAACAGCCGCTTCGTCTTCAACTGGAACACTACCGGCACGGTTGCGGGCTGCTACAACCTCATTGTGACCACGAACGACACAGCCCAGTGGTCGACTATCGTGCATCTCGCTACCGACACATTCGCAGGATTGGACGCCCCGTTGGCCAATGCGTCCGCTCCGTCGAACCCGTCCAACTCGGGAACGTTCGACACGGGTTCTACCATCCCGGTGATGTTCGAGTTGATCACACCGAACTATCCGGCTGGTCCGATCGGGCCGCCGGACACTGGACAAAACGTCAACCTCAACAATGTGACGGTATATGCGAACGCAGCGTGCTCCGGCGCTCCGCAACTCGGTGCGGCTGCCACGGTGCTCTATGATCGGGCGAGCAACACCGGCAGCTTCGGGTTCAACGGCAGCACTGCGGTCTACTCCTTAAACTGGGCCACAGGAGCGGCTGCGGCGGGCTGCTACAACGTTGTTGTCACGCTGAGCGACCAGTCAGTGTATGCAACGATGGTTACACTGGCTGCCCCCGGCGGCGTTACCACGCTGCTCTCGTACAACTTCGACAATGTTGCGCCGGGATCGCTCAGCGCCGCACCTTCCTACACTGCGCCGAACGTTACTGGCGGCGCGTTCGGTTATTCCAGAACGAACATCAACGGCGTCAGCAACAACGGCTGTGCGATTTCGGACTGCTTCAATGTGAGCGGCGTCTCCTCCACCTCCAGCGACTATTACGCTTTCTCACTGACCAACGGCACAGCCATTTCGAACGCTTCGATCAGCTTCTGGGAGTTCAACAACGACTGCCACAGCTCTACCTGCCCGCCAACCGCAGGGCCGAGCTTCGTATTGCAATATGACGCCGATCCCACCGACGTTTCGTTTTCCAACGCCACGACGGTCGCCAGCTACACTCCGCCCGAACCGGGATTCAAAACTTATTCGTTCCCCGTCGGAAATCTGCCTGCGGGAACGTACAACTTTCGATTCACAGTGCTAGGCACCGATGTCGACGGGACGGGGCAGTACGTGTTCGACAACGTAAACATCAGCGGATCACACTAGCCAGGAGCCGCTCACCCAAAACCAAGGGAGTACGCGAACTGCGTACTCCTGTTTTTTGGAGATGAACGCTGCCGAATGTTTGCGGCTTGTCCGGAAGAAGACCGAGGAAGGGCCCGACTTACATCTTCGCCAAACGCTTCTTGGCATCGTCGACCATGGGATCGTGGGCGCTGAGGACTTTCAAAGCTAGAAAACTCTTGTAAGCGTCCGCGGCCTGGGCGCTCTTGAGTCCTTCCAGCGCGCGGCCCAAATAATAATAAGTGGCCGGGAAATATCGGAACGTCTGCTGCTCGTCGATGTAGATGTCAGTGGCTTCGCCACGCCGCCGGAGGCAGGTTTCCAGCTCGGTGCTCGCGTCGGTGTAGGCCTCGGCCGCAATATAGGCGCGGGCGAGATCGAAGTGCGCCAGCCATGAATCCGCCAACCGTTCCGATTCCCTGTATAACTGCACCGCTTGCCGGGCGTTGCCACGGCTCAACTGAATGTCTCCATCGATGAGCTTGCCGAACGCTTGCGGCGTGAATTCCAGTTGCTTGGAAAGTTCCGCGCTCAACGCACTCGCCTGGGCGACTTCTCCGGCCATCAGATAGACGCGGGCCGCCGCGAACATGACGTTCGCCTTGCTCATCGCCAGACCCTGCTTCACAGATTTCAGCGCATCGGCCTTTTTGCCGTCCATGAGCTGGGCTTCGGCCATGATGACGTATTTTTTTGCGGCCGCATCGGTGCCCTTCGCCACGATATCGCCGTCAATACCTTTTTGTAACTCTGAAATCGCCAGCTCAGGATCGCTGCGATACAACGCCAGGTCGGCCAAACCGCCCGAGGCGGAAGAAGCTCCCCCTGCGCTCAGGCTCTCTACTTTCCGCCAGTGCTCGGTCGCCTGATCGAAATTTCCCTTCGCCGTCTCGCACAATGCCAGAATGGTGAACGCATCCTCGTAGGTAGGATTAATGTCGAGGACCGCCCTGGCCTCCCGCTCGGAAGTATCGTAGTCGCCGGCAAACAGCGCATAGAGAGAGGCATTAGTGCGGTAGACAACGTTCTTAGGATAAATCTCAACGGCACGCCGGCTGGCGTCGACCGCCTTCGCCATGTCATGGCGCAGGTAGTAAGCATGCGCAAGTGCGCTCAGTCCCATGCTATCCGCTGGATATTGCTTAACCAGTGCGCTGAATTCGTCGACTGCTTTATCGCCATCGGCAACGGCAAGATAGTAGCCGCCGCGTGTGCGATATTTCTCGCGGTCAGTCATGCGGTCGATGTGCTGCATCGCCAGCTTGAAATAATTGATGGCATCGGCCTGATTGCCATCATTCCAATAGAGCGCCCCGAGATTGCCATAGGCGCTGCCGAAGTTGGGATCGAGTTCGACGGCGCGCCGGAATCCCTTGATGGCCTCAGCTGTTTTCCCCGCGTAACGGGCTTCCTGCGCTTCTGCGTATTCGTGCGTCGCTTCGAGCGAGGCCGTGGTAAAGGTTTCGGCCTCGGCAAGCTTGGCGGACTCAGACGAAGTATCGCCCAGCGCCGTACGCATCTGGTCGGCAAGGTTGGCCACGGCGCGCAGGATGTTCGCTTTGTCGGATGCGTCGGCTTCCTCAGTTGCGACCGTCTTTCCGGTCAGGGCGTCGGTCACCTTGCTGCGGATCTTGTATCCCGAGCCCGTCGCGGTCACCTCGCCGCTAACCACAAGGTCCACGCCTTCGCGCACCGCGACCAGGCGTGCGTTGGCTTCGTCGAGCTGCGTAGTGCCGGGCTTCAGTTCGGCGAGCATCGACCGAGCCTGCGCGCGGTTAAAAACGCTGATAAATGGAGCGCCTTCCAACTGCAGGGCCACCGTCGGTTCAACGGTGCCGTCGAAAACCGAATCGGACGTTGCGTTGCGGAAATCGCTAAGCAGCACTCGGACGTTCTGGTGCACTTGCGCCGCCTGGGGCCGTGATTTCAGGTACCACCCGGCAATTCCCGCCACAGCCACAACCGCGGCTGCCACGATGATCATCGCCAGGCGCTTCGGGTTGGTGCGCGGTGGCGCGGCTGCCTGGGGGATGGACACTGGCGGCGCTGGCATCGACACCGGAGGCCGGCTAGTGATCACCGACATCGGCCGCTTGCCCTGGATCTCATCAATCCGGTCCACAATTTCCTGGGCACTCTGCCAGCGGTCCGCAGGATCGCGCTCCAGGCATTTGGAAACCAGTTCGCTGACAGGTTGCGGGATCGACGCATCCCAGTCCGAGGGCGGTGCCGCCCGCTCTTGCATGCGCCTCAGTAGGCTGGCGACAACGCTGTCGGCGTGAAACGGCATTTTGCCGGTGAGCAGTTCGTAGCAGATCAGGCCCACGGTGTAAATGTCGGAGGGCGCATCGAGTTCCTTCGCCTGCGCCTGCTCCGGCGACATGTATTCCATGGTGCCCATCATGGTCCCTGTGCGGGTCATGCCGTCACTCGCAAGGGAGCGAGCCAGCCCGAAGTCCATCACAACCACACGCCCCTGCGAGTCGCGCATGATGTTGCCGGGTTTCAGGTCGCGGTGGATGACGCCTTCGCTGTGAGCGGCCTGCAATCCGCTCAACATCTGGCGCATGATGTCCAGGGCTTCCGGAACCGGCAGCTTCCCTTTTTCCCGCAGGATTTGATAAAGGCTCTGCCCTTCGACATACTCCATCGTGATGAACTTGATGCCGCCAGCCTCACCCAGATCGAAGATGCGGATCACGTTCCGGTCCGTGACCTGGCGCGCCAGGATTAGCTCCTGCTTGAAACGCTGCAGGATTTCAGGATTGCTAGCCAGTTCCGGCCGGATGACTTTCAGCGCAATAACGCGGTTCAGCTCAAGGTCTCTCGCCTTGTAGACCGCGCCCATGCCCCCTTCGCCCAGAATCTGCAGGATTTCGTAGCGCCGTCCAATCACTGTGCCGGTCGGGAGCGTAACGGATGAGAGGGTGCTGGCCGCGGGCGGGGACGCATCGAGATCGCGACCCGGGGGCGGTTTTTGTCCCGTCACCGGAGCCATCGGCGGCAGGGCGCCTTCGAGCATGGTGGGCGCGTCGGAACCTCGCCCAGCGTCCGCCGGAGGCTTTCGCATTTCCAAGATGTTATCTTGCACAGGCGAAGGGCTCGCCGACTCGGGAACTAGAGTCGCCGGTTCGACATCAAGGCTCCTTTGTTTTGGGTCGGTCATTGCAAGTCCGGGCCCGCTTTACGTTCTCGCCCCATAGACTGCCCAGTTAGCCCGCGAGAACGGCGTATCACGCCCACAGCAAAGGGAGAGGCGCTTTAGTATACAGTCAAACTGACTGCAAAAATCACAAGAAAATGCCGAAAATCCAGGTATGGGTACCGGATTCGGAACTTACTGTGCGTCCCGAAGAACCGCGGAGCCAACCCATTCATAGCACAAGCTCAGATTAGGAAATGGCGGCGCCTCGGCGCGTTTCGCAGCCTCGCACCCGGCAATTCGAGCCTGACGCTGCCCTCCTCTCCAACGAGGACCGGCGCACGTTCCCGGCGCGTATGCCAACTTAATTCACCCCTCGAGTCAAGAAAATTAAAGAGCGTCATGGCATACTCTTTTCAATGCTATGAATTCGAGACGCAACTTCCTGAAGCAGTTTTCCGGCGCCGCGCTGATGATGGGCGCTCCCACGTTTCTGTTCTCATCGCAGGCAATCGCTGCTCAGAACGGGTCCATCGACTTTCCGGGCGAAGATGGCATGATCGTTCGCTCTTTCCGCTTCGTCGATTTGGAATCGCCAGTCGAGTATTTCAACACCTGGCTCACGCCTGTTCCTCACTTCTTCGTGCGCAACCATATGCACGAACCCAGCGATTTGAGTCCTCAGGATTGGCGACTCACCGTCAGTGGAGAAGTGGAAAAGCCCTTCACGCTCACGCTTTCCGAACTCTCCCGTCTCGATGGGCACTCCGTCGTTAACACGCTCGAATGCGCGGGGAACGGACGCGGTCTGTACCGGCCAGAGGTTCCGGGCATTCAATGGGGCAAGGGCGCAGTCGGCACCGCACGCTTCTCCGGTCCACGCCTGCGGGATATTCTGCAACGCGCCCGTGTAAAACCAACCGGCAAGCACATCATGTTTCGCGGACTCGATGAAGTTCCCGGCAAGGTTCCCCCATTCATTCGCAGCATTCCCATGGAAAAAGCTCTCGACTCCGACACCCTGATCGCCACAAGCATGAACGGCACGCCTCTTACCAAGCACCACGGCTTCCCTGCCCGAGCGCTCGTCCCCGGGTGGATCGGCGCCGCATCCTGCAAATGGCTGACGGAGATTAAAGTTCTGGAATCCGAATTCGTGGGCAATTTCATGAGCCCTGGCTATCGTCTCCCCAACCAACCCGCGAAGCCCGGCGAACCAGTTAAGCCGGAAGACACGCACGTAGTCACCGCATTAAACGTGAAGTCGCTGATTTCCAGCCCGCGGGATGACGGCAGGGTCAAGGCCGGCACCATCAGCATCCATGGAGCGGCTTGGGCCGGGGAGGCCAGCATCGTAAAGGTCGAGGTGTCGACCAATGGCGGCGCGAACTGGAGTCCGGCCACCCTCGGTACCGATCAGGCGCAGTATGCCTGGCGCCTCTGGACTTACGGGTCGAAAATGAAAAGCGGAGACTACACGATCCTTTGCCGCGCCACCGACTCCCAGGGACGAACTCAACCGTCCAGTGCCGAATGGAATCCTAATGGCTATCTTTACAACGCCATCGACCAGGTGAAAATTCATGTTGCATAACCTGAAGAGATCTTTCGCAAGTGCGCCAACGCGGTCGATGATCGCGACGGCATCCGTCCTGTTCTTGCTCGTGACATGTTCATTGGGATTTTCGCAAGAGCCAGCCCGAACGAAACCCACTGAGGATTTACCTGCCGGCCCTATCGCTGCCAGGGCCACGACCTCCTGTCTGGAGTGCCATGAGGCTCGCATCATCCTCCAGCAGCGCCTGAGCAAGGCTAACTGGGCAAAGGAAGTCGATAAAATGGTGCGGTGGGGAGCATTAGTCGATGCGGGTGATCGCGATGCTCTCATCGACTACCTCAGCACGAACTTCAGTCCCGACAAACCGCCATACGATCCGCCCCGAACCTCTACCGAGAAGAAGGAGAAACGCTGAGAACGGGGAAAGACGTTTCCGGTCGGGACATCGCTGCCCTCAAGTAGCGCCGGTCATTTGAACATGGTTGAGCGAAGCTTTTTGTGACATCCGACTAAAGACGTTAAGATGCCGGACTTAGAGGAGTCAGTTTAAGCATGTCCACAATGATTACACGAGAAGAAGCCTGGAATCTATTGACGGAGTTCACTGAGTCAGAAAGCCTGCGTAAACATGCGCTCGCCGTCGAGGCTTGCATGCTCGCCTACGCCCGCAAGTTTGGCAACGGCTCTGCCGAAGACCAAAATTTGTGGAGCGTCGTTGGCCTGCTTCACGACTTCGATTACGAGCGCTGGCCGAGCCTGGAAGATCATCCTTACAAAGGAAACGCGATTCTCAAGGAGCGCGGATATCCTGAAGAAATCAGCCGCGCCATAATGTCGCACGCCGAATATACGGGCGTAACCCGCGACACGCCTATGGAAAAGGCTCTCTTCGCCTGCGACGAACTGGCCGGATTCATCACCGCGGTGGCATTGATCAAACCTGGCAAGTCTCTAGCCGAAGTCGATGCCAAGTCCGTGCGCAAGAGAATGAAAGACAAAGCTTTCGCCCGCAAAGTAAATCGCGACGATATTATCGTCGGCGCCTCTGACCTCGGCGTCGACCTGGATGAACACATCACGTTCTGCATTGAAGCCATGAAGCCAATCGCAAAAGAACTCGGCCTCAACGGCAGTGCTGCAAAAACGTCGTAAAACTTATCTGTGACTTCAGACTTCCGCTTCCGCTTCCGGCCAAGGGCGGAGGACGGCGCGTTCGCGTGGCGCTCCCCGCCCATCCTGAGGTCGGAGCGCGTAGCTGTTCCACAACTCGTCACCCTGCTCTACAGAAATGACGTGCACACCTGATCTGTTTCGCCGATAATTCGTAGCTCTCCCCATGGATACGTCAGCCAAAGATCTGCAGGTCATTCGGCAGTTGCTCGCCGACCTGACGGCTCGGGTCTATCGCCTCGAGCGCAAACTGCAGATGGAAGCGATATCTGTCGACCCTGGGCCAACGGCGCTCGCGTCGGCTAAACCCGTGCCGGATGCGGCTCCCATCCCGCAATCACCGGTGCTACCTTCGCCTCCCGCCCCGCCGCGCCCGGCCTACGTAGTCGCTGCGCCATCCGCTGTTCCGCCGCGTGCGCCGCGAGGGCCACGCGCTCAGCCTGACTTCAATTTGGAATCGCGCATCGGTTCGCACTGGCTGAACCGCATCGGTATTGCCGCGCTGCTGATTGGCGTTTCCTATTTTCTGAAATTTGCTTTCGACAATAACTGGATCGGCCCCGCCGGGCGCGTCACCATCGGCCTGTTGGCCGGCATCGCGATGGTCGTGTGGAGCGAACGCTTTCGCAGCAAAGGCTACCAGGCGTTTTCCTATTCACTCAAAGCGGTAGGCGCTGGCGCAATGTATCTCTCGCTGTGGGCGGCCTTCCAGGTCTACAGTCTCATTCCGAGCGGCGTCGCCTTCGTAATGATGCTGGCCGTTACAGGCGCCATCGCTGTCATGGCTTTGGCGCAGGACGCGCAGGTCCTGGCTGCCTTCGCGCTCACCGGCGGCTTCAGCACGCCGCTTCTGCTTTCCACCGGTGAGAATCGCGAGATTGCGTTGTTCGGCTACCTCGCCATTCTCGATCTCGCCACGCTCGCCTTGGTCACGTTCAAGCCCTGGCGTCGCCTGCTTGTGATGAGCTACGCGGGCACTCTATTGCTTTACGCTGGCTGGTACTTTCGCTTCTACAACCGCAGCGAACTCGATATCACGCTCGCCTTCGCCACGTTATTCTTCTCAATCTTCGCGATAGCTCCGCTGATCACGCGCCAACCTGAAGGCGAGTTCCCGCTCCTGGCTTCCATTCCCGCCGTTCTCGCGTTCGTGAATGCCGGCGTCTATTTCCTTCAGGCCTATGCCATGATCGACGAAATCGATCCGACTTACATGGCGTGGTTCGCGCTGGCCCTGGCCGCAATTTATATTCTGCTGAGCCAACGGGTTCACACTCGCGCGCAGGCGCCTGCCGCCTCCGAGCGATTGCATTTTCTCCATCTCGCGCTGGCTATCGGCTTCATCACCGTCGCCATACCCATTCGTCTCGACGCGCACTGGATC
>DASSRO010000127.1:0-6917 GCA_035701745.1 Candidatus Sulfotelmatobacter sp.
AGTCCTAGGAAACTCGCGACCCCCGCAACCTCCGAGGGAGGGACAGCCAGGGACATCCGAAAGCCAGGGTGCTGCAGACAGCAAACCCGAATTGCTCGGGATCTGGCACCCGCTGTGGGAGTGATCACTCCTGACGTTTTACATGGCAACAGCAAGTAAGCAGCAACTGAACAGCCGCAGCAGCAACTGAACAGCCGGATCAGCAACTGAACAGCCGCGGCAGCAACTGAACAGCCGCGGAGCGGCGAAAGAATACAGCCCACGCCGCAAGGCGTGGGGGTAGGAGTCTAAGAGAAACCAAGCCCCGCGAGGGGCGAAAGAAAAAATACCAGACAGCCTCAAAGAACCCGAGCGCCCAGCCCGCGTCAGGCCAGAGGCCTGCCCTTATGCTCGCCACGAATGAACCGGCCCCGGGAAAATCTTACTAATCACCAGAGCATCCTCCGCTCAACAGCGACCTGGTCAACTATCCGCAACACAGTCCCCGGAAAGTGGAGACCAGCAACGGGTACGGGCGCTAGAATGCAGGTCATGCGACTCGCGGCTCTGCTTCTGCTTTCGTCATTCGTTGCGGCGCAATGTGACACAGCAGCTTGGATCATCGAGGATGACGGCATCGCCGGAGTTGTCTCGGCGAATGGAAAGCCAGTTAAGCACGCACCGGTACATTTGTCATCTTCGAATCGTGAATACAACGCGGTGACTGATGGCGAAGGCCGGTTTTCAATTTGGCCTGTCCCCGCAGGTAACTACTCCTTCGCGGTTCAAGGCTGGGGAGAACATCAAGTGGAGGTTAAAGGCTGGCAGCGGAGAAAAATTAACCGTCCCGGCCTATTGTTTTGGAGGCACAAGAACTGTCCGCTCTTAGTGTTGGTGGCCAACTGAACGGCTCGTGATGATGCGCATGTTCGTCAAACTCCTGATCTCTGGGTCTACCTTTGCGGACCTCCAAAACTATCCCCTCACCTTGATCCGGCGCTCATTCTCGCCTAGACGCTCCAGCGCAATCTCCACGTCTCGCTGACGCGTCAACTGCGGGAACTTTTCTCCCCACTCGATCAGCAGAATACTGTTGTCGGAACGCAGGTCATCCAGGCCCAGCGTCTCGAGCTCGCGCGGCGTATCGATGCGGTAGAGATCGATGTGGTAGAGATTGGCTCGCGGCCCGCGATATTCGTGCACCAGGGTGAAGGTGGGGCTGGTGACGTCTTCCTCGGCGGCCGCTTCGAAGGCCGCAGCAATTCCCTTGACCAGCGTGGTTTTGCCCGCGCCCAGATCTCCGCGCAGCAACACCAATTTCGGCGGGGAGAGCAACTCTGCCAGCGTGCGGCCGAGCGCGATCGTTTCTTCGGCAGAGTGCGTGCTGATTTCGCGAAGAATTTTCTTCGCCTTGAGATCCGTGTTCACTGGGACAGTATATCGGGAGTTCCATGCACCGATACTATTCCACCGATAAACGCAAGGTCCCTCGACTTCGCTCGGGATGACAGCAGATGAAGATTTAATGCGCCGAAAATGCGCTCGACTTCAGGCCCATCGAACTGCGATCGACCACGTGGTCGAGCGAGGTGCGCAGGCGGCGATGGTCGTCGTCTTCAAGCGCGACGAAGCGGAACGGTTGCAGCACTCCGCTGGCCGCCTGGCGCATGGGACTGAGAACTTCCGCCATGCCGTGAACAGGCCCGGACTGCGTTTGAAAAGCCACCTCGACGAAGTCGCCCTGTGCCAGCGATTGCGCCATCTGCAGCAGGCCGCCAGTGACAGAAATGGTTTGAAGTTTAGCTTTTGTGCGGCGGCCGTCTTCGAGCCGGATCGCAGCCAGGACGGAATCGCCAAGCTGGACTCGAGCCGCGCGCCGCGAGGGGTGCGGTTGGGGGAAGTGGGTCATACACAATGACTATCGCACTGGTCCGGAGTGAGTAACAGATTACTCAAGCCCCTTGTCCGGATTCCATGCGGCACGCGACAAGTGGCCACGCCGAAACCTCGACCAGTGAAGCATTCCGCGGCGTTAACTACTTGATAAATGTACTCGCGCCAGTTGAAGCCTGGCTTGGCCGTGAGTACAAACGCGCTTCTCGATTTAGTATGGTTGACTGGATTTCATGGCAGGAGGGTTTCATGATGCGAACTCTGTGTCTCGTTTTCTTTTGCGCGTTTTGCATTCCGCTCGCCTTCGCGGCCTCGCCCGCACCGGCGCCATTGCGCGTGGGAATTGTCGGTTTGGTGCACGGGCATGTGCACGGCTTTCTCGCACAGTCGCGCCACAGTAGCGAGATCGAAATCGTAGGCGTCGCCGAACCGGATGCGCGCCTGCTTTCGCAGGCTGGAACACGATACGGCTTCGACCCATCCATTCTCTTTTCGAGCCTCGACGACATGATCGCCAAGGCGCATCCCCAGGCCGTTCTGGTCTACACCAACACTTTCGATCACCGGCGAGTGGTGGAAACCTGCGCCCGCCACGGGGTTTCTGTCGTGATGGAGAAGCCGCTGGCGGTCAGTCTCGAAGACGCTCTCGCCATCCAGAAGGCTGCGCACGAAGGAAAGATTCAAGTGCTGGTGAACTACGAAACTTCGTGGTACCGCAGCAATCACGCCGCTTACGACCTGGTGCACGAAGGCGCGCTTGGAGACGTGCGCAAAGTGGTGGTGCACGACGGGCACAGCGGACCGAAAGAGATTGGCGTTGAACCCGAATTCCTGGCGTGGCTCACCGATCCGAAACTGAATGGTGGAGGCGCGCTCTTCGACTTCGGATGTTATGGCGCCGACCTGATGACCTGGCTGATGGACGGCCAGCGCCCGCTGACGGTCACGGCCGTCACGCAACAAATCAAGCCGGAGATTTATGCGCACGTCGACGATGAAGCGACGATCGTGCTGACTTATCCGAAGGCGCAGGCCATTGTGCAAGCCTCGTGGAACTGGCCGTTCGACCGCAAAGACATGGAGGTCTACGGGCAGACGGGATACGCGATCACGGTGAAGCGAGACGACGTTCGAGTGCGGCGAAAGGGAGAAAACGCCGATCAGCAGGTCGCCGCCAAGCCCGTGCCCGCGCCCTACGACAACGAATTGGCGTACGTGCGCGCAGTGATTGCGGATGGAGCGAAGCCGGATGCGTTATCGTCGCTCGAAACCAACGTGACCGTGACGGAGATTCTGGACGCGGCACGTCGCTCGGCCGCGGAAGGAAAGACGATCCGGCTGCCAGCTTCGAGATAAGTTTCCCGTGGAAGCGCGGGCCCGGGTGGAAAAGCGGCCCTTTAGGGCCGCGTTAGAAGTTGGGCACGCCGAGGGCTTTAGCCCCGGTGGTCGCCTTTCGCATTTCGCCAGAAGAGTTCACCGGGGCTAAAGCCCGATAGATAAACGCACCTAACGCGGCCCTGAAGGGCCGCTATTCCACAACATCTCAGCCGCTCCAACACACAAACTTTTCCCGGGCGTGCTTCTGTGCGCGCTTGAAAGCTTCCGGCAGACCGCGCAACAAGTCGGTGGCGACCATGGAATGTTCTCCGACGCTTTCGCGCATCACGTCGCCCGCCAGGCCGTGCAGATGAACCGCCGCAATGACCGCCAACAACGCGTCGTCCGGATGTTGCGCGACCATACCTGCGACCATGCCGGTGAGAATGTCGCCGGTACCTCCAGTCGACATCCCAGGATTGCCCGTCGTGTTGACCCACGCTTCGCCAGCCGGCAGAACCACCAGCGTGCGGTTCCCCTTGAGTACGACAATCAACTCATGTTCGCGGGCAAACTTGCGCGCCACGCCGAGGCGGTCTTTCTGCACGTCGGCGACGGAACCTCCGATCAGCCGCGCCATCTCACCCGGATGCGGAGTGATCACCAACAAGCGATTGTTGCCGCGCAGTTCGTCGGTGCGGCCGTGAAATGCATTCAGGCCATCCGCGTCGAGCACGATAGGAACATTCAGCCCGCTGACCAAACTTCGCACCAGTTCCGACGTTTCGGGAAATTGCGAAATCCCCGGACCGATCCCCAGCACGCTTTTCCCCTTCGCCAGCGCCTGCAGTTTTTCCAAGGAGGAATTCGCGATGGTGCCTTCAGCGGTTTCTTTCAGCGGCTCGGTCATCAATTCGGGATGAAATCCTGCAACGGTCGACAGCGCCGACTCCGCCGTGGCCACTGTAGATAACCCGGCCCCAGCTCGCAGCGCCGACATTCCAGCCATCGCGACGGAACCCGCCTTGCCTCTCGATCCCCCGACGATCAGCACATGCCCGTATTTCCCTTTGTTCGAATCCGCCGGACGCGGGCCGATCAGCGGCGCGAAGTCGCGAGGCGTGATGACGTTGAGGCGCAACTCCGAAACAATCGCCTCCGGCGGCGAGCCGATGTCGGCGACACAAGTCGGCCCCGTAGCCAGCGAACTGAAAACGTGCGCGGGACGCGCCGCAGTAAAGGTGACGATCGAATCGGCTCGCGCGATGATTCCCTGCTGCAGAGCCATCGCGTCCGCATCGGCGCCGGATGGAATGTCGACCGCAACCACCGGAACCTGAGTCGTGTTCAGAAATGCGATGGCGTCGGCGTAGAGGCCAGTGACCGGCGGCTTGAAGCCGGTGCCGAGAATCGCGTCCAGATATAAATCCGCGGGAAGAGCGAGCCGCACCTGTTCGCCTTGAAAATCTTCGCTAGTGTGGACCACGACCGCTGGAACGAGAAGTTTCTCAAACATCGCGGCAGCGTCGCCGTGAAGGTCCACGCGATCGGCTAGCAGAATGACCTGAACTGTTTTTCCCGCTTGATGCAAGTGCCGGGCCGCAACGAATCCGTCGCCGCCATTGTTGCCCTTCCCGCAGAACACGACGATTTTCTCTGCGCCGGCGTAACGCGACAGCACGTGCTGGGCCACCGCGGTTCCGGCATTTTCCATCAGCGTAAGCGATGGCACGCCGAAGCGTTCGCTGGTGGCGCGATCGATGGCGCGCATTTCTGCAGCGGTAACAATTTTCATGACGCAATCCCGGATTCAATGATCATGATTCACGACGAAGAGGCGGTCTGTTCCAACTGGCGCAACTGGGCAGGCTCTCCCATGGCGATGAGGCAGTCGTCGACTTGAATCTTCTCATCGGGCGCAGGATTGAAGCGCATGCCCTCGCGGCGTTTGATGGCGAGTACGATCACTCCGCGTTCCTGGCGGATGCGCGAACTCTCGATGGTCTTGCCGGCAAAACTCGACACCGGCGTGATGTGAATTTCGCCGATCTCCAGGTCCATGCCAAGATGCGTGGTGGCGGTGTCGAGAAAGCTGACCACGTTGGGCCGCAGCAGAGATTGCGCGATGCGCTGCCCGGCGAAGGAGTACGGCGAAACCACGGCATCGGCGCCCGCGGTGAGCAGATGTTTTTCCGCCGTGTCTTCGCTGGCCCGCGCAATAATTTTCAGCTGCGGATTCATTCCGCGCGCGGTCAGAACAATGTAAAGGTTGGTGGCGTCGGTGGTGGTGGCAGCGATCAGCCCGCGCGCCCGCTCGATTCGCGCCTCGCGCAGGGTCTGCTCCTGCGTGGCGTCGCCCGGGAGCACCAGCCAGTTTTCCGAAGCGAAGCGCTGGCGCTTGGCCTCGTTGTTTTCGAGAATCACGAATGGCGCAGGCTTGCGGCCTAACTCGCGGGCAACGCTGCGTCCCACGCGCCCCAGCCCGCAAATGATGTAGTGGCTGTCGAGCCGGCTGATCTCGCGCTCCATGCGCCGCCTTCCGAAGAAACTTTGCAGCTCGAATTCTAGCAAAGCCTGGCTCAGCGCCCCCACGCCCAACGCCAACAGGGATACTCCGGAGAGAATGACAAACACATTGAAGACGCGTCCGGCGTGCGAGAGCGGATGCACTTCCTGGTAGCCGATGGTGGTCAGCGTAGTCACCACCATGTAGAAGCCGTCGAACCACGGCCAGCCTTCGATGTAGTGATAGCCCGCGGTGCCGATCGCGATCACCAGCAGCAGCAGCGCTCCAATCATGCGAAGATTGCGGAAGGCGGTCATGGGAGTGCAGTGGACAGTGACCAGTGGTCAGTGATCAGTGGCTAGTGATCACTGATCAGTAGCTAGCGATCGGGTAATCAAACGCCAATGGCGAGCAAAGAGATCGGGCCGCACACTTTTTTCTGGCCACTAGCCACTGGCCACTCATCCGCCGATCAGGCCTCGGGCGTTTTTCCTGCAGCCAGCGCCTGCACACGGCTGTGCTTCACGCTGTAGGTGAAGTAGACGACCAGCCCGATGAACAGCCAGATAATCAGCCGCGCCCAGTTCACCCATCCCAGCTTGTACATCATATAGCTGTTCGAAATGACGCCGAGGATTGGAACCAGCGGAACCCACGGCGTGCGGAAGGGCCGCGGCTGGCTGGGATTGGTGTAGCGCAGCACCATCACGGAAACGGAGACGATCACAAAAGCCAGCAGCGTGCCGATATTCACCATGCGGCCAATGTCGTCGATGGGAGTCACGCTGCCCACCACGGCGGCCAGCAATCCCACGAGAATCGTGTTCTTCCAGGGCGTGCGGAATTTCGGATGCACCGCGGCGAAAAACTTTTTGGGAAGCAGTCCGTCATTGGCCATCGAATAAAGCACTCGAGTCTGGCCGAGCAACATCACCAGCATCACGCTGGTCAGGCCCGCCAGTGCGCCGAGAGTAATGATGTGCGACGCAGTAGTAAGGCCGCGATCGAGAAATGCGCGCGCGACGGGAGCTTCGATGTTGATCTGTTGCCAATGCACCATTCCGGTAAGCACGCCAGCTACAGCGATGTACAAGACCGTGCAGATTGCCAGCGAGGCAATCATGCCGATGGGCAAATCGCGCTGAGGATTCTTAGCTTCTTGCGCTGTCGTGGAAACGGCGTCGAAGCCGATGTAGGCGAAGAATATGTAAGCGGCGCCAGC
>DASSRO010000128.1:0-5416 GCA_035701745.1 Candidatus Sulfotelmatobacter sp.
GAGTCGACGGAGACGCCGATGGTGCCGCCGGTGAATCCGTCCATGTAAGCGGAGTTGACGCCGATGACTTCGCCGCGGGCGTTGAAGACCGGGCCGCCGCTGCCGCCATGGGCGGTGGGGGCATCGTAGATAAGCTTTTCACCGACCACGTCGCCGAGATGGCCGCAGGTGGTGGAAGGACGAATCAAAGATAAGGCCGCGAGTTCGCTGGCGGCACTGATGTCGTTGTGGCGATAGGCCAGGCGCTCGTAAATTCCGGTGGGCGACTTGGCGACCATGCCCGCAATTCCCATGGGGTATCCGATGACGGTGACGAGTTGCCCGGGAGCGCCGGGCGACTTGGCCAGGGGAAGGATGGGAAGGCCGCGGACGGCGTCAAGATACTCAATGTGCAATAGAGCGAGATCGGAGCTCTTGGAAACGGACCCCGAAGATAACGTGACGGGCGTTGGCGAACCGGGGAAAAAGATGACCAGGTTCTCGAGCATAGCGGTGGCGCCCTGATCAATGAGCTTCTGAGCTTCGGAGTCCCCGTACCAGGGCTCGGCGACGTGACGGTTGGTGGCGATCAGGCCGGAACCGACAAGAAATCCGGTGCCGGAAACGCGTGCGCGGACGACCGGGCGCTGGTTGGCGAAACCAACTTGATAGACGCCGTAAATGTAGCCGATAGAGTTGCGATAGCGATTCAGGACGGTGGCGGGCATGGCCTGATCCTGCTGAAGCTGCTCGACCTCCGCCGTCAGTTCGTGAACCTGATTCTGAAGGTTGACCTCATTGGGGCGCTGGGCGAGTTCGAGGTTGGGTGAGTAGTAGTGAACCAGCGCCATTGCGCCCAGAAGCAGCACGACGCCCAGAACGGCCTGCACTGCCTGTTGCCAGCTATCGCAGACAGCGGTGGAAGCCGGCGGTTGCTCGGTTTCAGCAGCCGGGGGCTCGAAGATCTGGGATTCGGCCATGAGGTTCGGACTCGTTCCAAGTCTTTATTGTTCAGCACTTTACGTTCTGGAACAACGCGTGAGCTGGGAACTTGGAGTGCTTATCTTCTCGCCTCCGGGTGCGGTTGGCTACAGTACTGAAGATGATGACCGGGCGGTATGCAGCCCTCTGAAAATCAAAGGCTTGAAGCACAGAGGAGCACAGAGAAAGACACTGAGAAGCACTGAGGGTACGGGGGTGGAATTAAATCTTTATGCCCAGGCGCTTAGCCATGGCTTGGTAGAGGAAGCCTTGGCCGGGGCGGTAGGGTTGGACCCACTCGCCGTCGATGACGAACTGTGGGATCGCGCGTTTGCCGGTACGTTTCACGATTTCTTCGAGAGCGCCGGGAGTGGTTTGAACGTCGATTTCTTTGTAGGGAATGTTGTACTTGGCGAGGAAGCGCTTGGCCTCGCGGCAATCGGGGCACCAGGCAGATGAGTAGACGGTCAGGTCCATACAATCATTTTAGAGGATGCGATGGGACCAGCGGTTGCTGTTCGGCAAGTCCCATCTAAAAAATGCTGCCTCAGACGTGCTCCAGGTGGGGCTGTGTGCGGTCGTTGACGACGTTGCCGGTGTTGAGTGTGGAGGCTGGTTCGAAGAGAAGAATCCAGCATTCTTGGTCGGCGACCGGGCGATGTTCGACTCCGCGGGGGACGACGATGAACTCGCCTTCTTCGATCCATTCGCGCCGATCTTGATTGTCCTGGTCGCGGTAGTCCATGCGAAAGCGGCCTTTGACCACGAGAAACATTTCGTCCTCGTGCTCGTGGTGATGGAAGATGAATTCGCCTTTGAGCTTGTCGAGCTTGACATGCTGGCCGTTGAGTTCGGCGGCGATGTAGGGCTTCCAGTATTCGGAGATCTTGTCGAATTTTTGGGCGATGTTGATCTTCTGCATGGGCATCCTTTTCAGACGATCCGTGGGGCGCCATTTAGGATGAGAGTGAGGCGGTGGAAGTCGCAAAAATCGGGAGGCTTTCACCACGGAGGACACGGAGGTTCACTAAGGACAACCTGATTCGGCTTCGTGCGGGAGCGACTTCTCTTGGTCGCGGCAGTTAAAGCGTTAAAGATTCCGACCCTTTTCTGTGACGCAAGATTTGCTCGGATTCTCTAGCTCAACTTTGGCGAGAAATCGGTCAGGGCAAGGAAGGTTGAGTCTACTTTGTCGACCAGCTTGCCGTTGGCTTCGGATTTTTCGTGGACGCTCTTCCACTCAGGATCGTCTTGAAAAGATTTCCAGTTGGCGGCTGCGGCTTCGCGGCTGGGATGGTAAAGGATGTAGAAAAGCGTATTGCTTTTGTCGGGCTCGTCAACGGGAGTCCAGTAGGCAATGCTTTTCATTCCATGGCGGTCGAAGATTTTGATGGTGTGTTCGCGGAAGCGGGCCAGCAGGTCGGGTAATTTTCCAGCAGCGGCGTGATAGACGCGGAGTTCGTAGACGCCGGTGGCTGTGGCGGCACTGGAGTTGTCGCGCTTGGCGGCGGCCCAGAGAGTGGCAGGGAGAAAGGCCGCTGCGGGAATGGCTTGGAGCAGGGTTCGTCGTTTCACGGGCGCAATTCTAGCAGAGAAGAAAGCCCCGGACGAATGCGTCCGGGGCTACGTGTTTCGAGGCACAGGCAAGAAGCGGGCGAGAGCGCCCGCTCCACACACTCAGAAGCCAGGAGTACCCTGGACTGTGTGGGTGGCGTGGAGGCTGAGGCGGACGCCGCGCTTTTCGTTGAGGCGCGTAGTCGTGCTCCAGTCGATGTCACTGGTGCTGATGACGCCGCTGCCGCCGTCTACCAAGCTGTAGCTGATGCGGCTGTCCTGATAGCCATAGCCACTCACCGCGAGCACAGTGCCGTTGTTCAAGACGAAGACCGGCATGCCGGGGGCGGCGTTCGGAACCGTAGGAACGGTCCGCGTGACGACGCTGGCGTAAGAAGCCTGAACCTGACCGGTGGCCATCTGGGTCGAGACCGAACCGTCCACCGAGGCGTTGCGGTACATGAGCTGAGGCTTGTTGTCATAGACCGAGGGCTGGTAGTTCTGGCTCTGATCGCGGCTGAAGAAGTGCCAGTTGGGTCCGAAGGTTTTGGTCACCTGCGGGATTTGAACATCGTCCATCAGACGAAGGCTGAGGACGGTTTCACCCTTGAGGGTGGGACGCGGACCGCGGGCGGGCAGCATGATTACCTTCCAGGGCCACAATGGTGGAAGCATCCATTCAATGACGTCGCGGCGGGGATGTCCCTTGCCGTCGATCTTGCCCTGTTTGTCGACCTTGTAGCCGCGGGTGGAAATGACCTTGGCCTCGAGCGGGAGGTCGCCGGTGGGCAGGCCGATGCGATCAAACTGAATCTTCAAATAGCCCTTGCCCCAAAAGTGGCCGGGATCCTTGGCGGAATCGAGGTGACCGACTAAATAGCTGCCGCGGGGGAAAGCCTGTTGGCCGAACTCGGTCACGCCGCGCAAGTGGCAGAGCACGGGGTCGCCGACGTCCATGGTAGCCGTAGACATGTTGGGCTCGTTGAGGGTGCACTGCAGGAGAGTGCCGGCGGGCAGGACGATGTCCCGGGCGCTGGCGCTCAAGGAGAAGACTGTCAGACCTAGCACAGACACAGCTAGGGCGGCGTGCAACAGGCGAGACTTCATAGAATTCACCTCGATCGCTTGCTGATTCGCAGGCCGCGGGACAGCCTACTACGTGATGGGTCGAATCTAATCACAGTCGTTGGGGCTGGGTCAATAAGGTTTTGGGCTGAGAAGGGCCGCTGGGCGGGGAATGGCGAGATTTTGAGGTCAAGAAGAAAGCCGCCAGCTTTGGAGCTGGCGGCCTTGAATCTTGCCGAGTTGGCTCGGCTGGCGGGCAGGAGTGCCCGCCCCACACGAGTTACTTTTCGTACAACAGGACGCCTTCCGCCTTTTCGGAATCGACTGGGCGGTAGAACAGCTTGTTGTCTTCGAGGAAGACCTCGATGAAGGCGGGGCGGGTGGTGATGGTGCCTTGGATCAGCGCCTCCGAAAGCGGGTCTTCGATGTACTTCTGCAAGGCGCGGCGGAGCGGGCGCGCGCCGTAGCTGCGATCGGTCAAGGTCTGGTTGAGAATCCACTTCTTGGCATCGTCGGCAACCGTGACCGTGATCGATTTCTGCGCCAGGTTCTGGTTAAGCTGCGTGACCATGAGCTCCAGAATCTGGATCAGGTCGCTCTCTGCCAGGGCCAGGAACAGGATGATTTCATCCAACCGGTTCAGGAACTCAGGGTTGAACGTGCGCTTGACCTCGCCCTTTACCAGTTCTTCCACCTTGTCGGATATCATGTCTTCCTTCGACGACTGGAAGCCAAGACCTTCGCGCTTTTGCAGGTGGCGAGCGCCGATGTTCGAAGTCATGATGATGATCGTGTTCTTGAAGTCGACGGTGTTGCCGAGACCGTCGGTCAACTGCCCGTCTTCAAAAACCTGCAGCAGGATGTTGAAAACATCCGGATGCGCCTTCTCGATTTCGTCGAGCAGGACGACGGAGTAAGGAGCGCGCTTCACGCGTTCCGTGAGCTGGCCGCCCTCTTCGTAGCCGACGTATCCCGGAGGCGAGCCGATCAGCTTCGAGACCGAATGTTTCTCCATGAATTCGGACATATCGAAGCGGACGAGCGCCTTTTCGGTGCCGAACATGAATTGCGCCAGAGTGCGCGCGACTTCGGTCTTGCCAACGCCGGTGGGACCGAGGAACAGGAACGAGCCGATGGGGCGGTTCGGGTTCTTCAGGCCGGCACGCGAACGGCGGATGGCGCGAGCCAGGGCGCTGATCGACTTGTCCTGCGAGATGATGCGCTTGTGCAACTCTTCTTCGATGCGCAGGAGCTTCTGGGTCTCTTCTTCCTTGATCGAGGTGATGGGCACGCCGGTCCACCGCGAGACGACATCTTCAATGTCCTCGCGGTTAACCACGCCGGTCGAAGACTCGTCGAGATGATACTTCTCGCGCAGGGCGCGCAGGTTCTCGCGCTCCTTACGTTCTTCGTCGGAGTAAAAACGTGCCTTCTCGAACTCGTGGTTCGCGATGGCGTTTTCCATGCGATGCACGATGAACTTGATGCGCTTCTGGACTTCGGTCAACTCCTCGGGAAGCGAAGTCTGGCGCAGTTTTACGCGGGCTCCAGCTTCGTCGACCAGGTCGATGGCCTTGTCGGGCAGGAAGCGGTCGGGAATATAGCGGTTCGAGTGCGAGACCGCAAAGTTGATGGCTTCGTCGGTGTAGGTAACCGCGTGGAATTTTTCGTAGCGATCTTTGATGCCGAACAGAATCTTAATCGCGTCGGTCTCGTTCGGCGGAGGAACTTTCACGGCCTGGAAGCGGCGTTCGAGTGAACGATCCTTCTCGATAGACTTGCGATATTCGCCGGGCGTGGTTGCGCCGATGCACTGAATTTCACCGCGGCTGAGCGC
>DASSRO010000129.1:0-22610 GCA_035701745.1 Candidatus Sulfotelmatobacter sp.
CGCGTGCTTTACGACCAGATCAGAAAATCGGCTCATGCTGGACGCACATCATGACGCAGATTTTTTTCCGAGTGCCGTCCCGGTTCTTGTGGAGGATTTCAAGCGTTCCACTTCCTTCAATGTCAGCGAACGAAATTTTCCGGGGGGAACGTCGAGCGAGAGCGGGCCATATTTTACCCGCTTGATTTTTTCCACGTGGTGGCCGACCGCCTCAAACATGCGACGAATCTGGCGATTGCGTCCTTCTATCAACGTGATTTCGTACCAGGGATTAGCGGCTTCCTTCACCACTCGCACCAAAGCGGGACCGGTCTTCACTCGTTTGCCATCGTCGGTAGCAATGGAAACTCCCGCGCGCAGTTTGGCGATGGCGTCTTCTTTGGGCGTGCCCGCGACTTTTACGACATAGGTCTTGGCCACGTGCGAGGCAGCTTTCATCAGGCTGTGGGCGAGTTCTCCGTCGTTGGTCAGCAGCAGCAAGCCTTCGCTGGCATAGTCCAGGCGGCCGATGGGATAGACCCGGCCCTTGACGCCGTGAATCAGATCCATGACCGTGGGCCGCTTTTGCGGATCGCTCATCGTGGTGACATAACCTTTGGGCTTGTTGAGAAGCAGATAAATATGACGCTGGGCGCCGCGCAGAAGTTTACCGTTGACGCGTACGTGGTCGGTTTCGGGATCGGCCTTGGTGCCCAGTTCGGTGACGACGGTGCCGTTAACTTGCACGCGGCCCGAGGAGATCAGTTCCTCAGCCTTGCGGCGAGAAGCGATTCCGGCGGCAGCGATAATTTTTTGCAGACGTTCGAGGGGCATGGGGATTCCGGCTCAAGAGAATTTCAAAGATTCGCCGGTGAGCATGACGACGATTCCGGCTTTCAGCCTGCCTTCTTTGTCTCTGACAAGCTTTCGCTCGACGGTGCCACGTCGGTCACATCGCCGGATTCGGGCGCATCACTAGCGTCGGTCAAATCGCTACTTTCTAGCTGCGCGGGTTCGCTCGACGCCGCACTTTCCGCGGGAATCAGCTCTGCCTGGAACGACTCCGCCACCAGCTTTTCGAATTCCTCCATGCTGGGCAATTCGTTCACGTCTTTCAGCCCGAAGCGCATCAGGAATTCTTTTGTAGTCTTGTAAAGAATGGGGCGCCCGATCACCTGCTTGCGTCCCGCTGTCGTGATCAATTTGCGATCGAGCAGCGTGCCGATGACGCCGCCGGAATCGACGCCGCGAATTTCGCTGATCTCAGGCACCGTGACGGGCTGCTTGTAGGCGATAACGGCGAGGGTTTCCAGCGCGGGCAGCGAAAGGCGGATTGGCGGCTTCAGGCTCTTGGCAAACGAGCGCACAACTTCATGCTGCTCGGGCTTGGTGGACATGCGGTATCCGCCGGCAACCTGGCGAATTTCGATCCCGTGGTCGGGAGCGCCGTATTCGCCAACCAGTTCCTCCAGACAGGAGCGCACGCGCGACTTCATCTCAGCCTCGTCTGCCGCTCCTGCAGCGATGACGGTCTCTTTCACGAGTTGGGTCATCTGCTCGAGCGTGATCGGCGTCTCGGCTGCGTAGATGATGGCTTCGAGTTCAGCTTTCAGGGACATAGTAAGTAGTGATCAGTGGTAGTTTTTTGCTGGCCACTGACCACTGGGTCACTGGCCACTGTTTCTTCATTTCCAGTCGTCGCGCACCGCGGACTGCTGGTTCATGATCTCATCAAAGTGCGTATGCTTGCGGATCGCGATCTCGCCAAACATTTTTTCCTGCCGCACCTGGATGGCCTGCAGCCGCACCATTTCGAGCAACGCCAGGAACAGGCACACCAGCGCGTGCCGCGATTCAACCCGCATGAGCAACTGTTTCAGGCGGATCGGCCGGTCTTCAAGCGAGAGACGGCGGCGGAGGTAATCGATCATCTGGCCAACCGTGACCGTCTCCTCGTCGACGTTGAGCACGGGACGCGTGCGCACCCGCTCCAGCACTTGCTGAAATGTCTTGACCAGGTCGATGACGTCCGCGGCGATCTCCGGTTCGGTGCCTTCCGCCTCCATGAATTCTTTCAGCGACGGATTGGAGAGCACGGCGTCTTCGATCTGCTGCTTTTGCAGGAGCATTTGCGCCGCCGACTTGAACTTCTCATGCTCAAGCAAGCGGTTGACCAGCTCGCTGCGCGGATCTTCCTGTTCTTCCGCAGACGCAGCAGGATCGCGCGGTAGCAGCATTTTCGACTTGATGTGAATCAGCACCGCCGCCATGTAGATGAAATCGGCAGCCACATTCACATCCAGTTCGCGAATCTTTTCTACGTACGCGAGATACTGCTCCGTGATGCGGGCGATAGGAATGTCGTAAATGTCGATGTCCTGCTTGCGGATCAAGTCGAGCAGCAGGTCGAGCGGGCCCTCGTAGACGTCAGTAACCGCAACCGCGAAAGGGGAATCGTTCTCTTCTTTTTTCGCCGCGTCTTTCTTCGTGGCATTGTGGCCAGCAACGACCACCGGAGGCGCAGACATGGGTGAGTCATTCCCCAAGCCGAGTTTTGAATCGTCCGTCATTGCAATCGAAAGTGCAAAATCAGGGCACCATCCTTGTCGCGGCTTTTGCGACAGGGTGGGGACGTTGACTTCACTTCAGCGCCTCGTACTCGAGCGACATCCCCATCGCCGCCCTCACATCGTCCATCGTCTGGCCCGCGGAGCGGCGTGCCCGCTGGGTGCCCGCCTCCAGAATATCCCAGGCGAGGCGCGGATTCTCTTCAAATTTCTTGCGGCGCTCCTGCATCGGATTGAGCAGCTGAACCAGCGAATCCGCAGCCCAGCCCTTGCACTCGATGCAACCGATGCCCGCCGAGCGGCAGCCTTCGTTCACCTTGGCCATGATTTCTTTGCTGCTGAAAATTTTGTGCAGATCGCCGACCGGGCACACATCCGGATTGCCCGGATCGGACCGCCGCACCCGCGCCGGATCGGTCACCATCGTTTTCAGCTTTTGCCGCACCACCGGCTCGGGATCGGTCAGCAGAATCGTGTTGCCGTACGACTTCGACATTTTGCGGCCGTCGGTGCCCGGCAATTTGGCAGCGGGAGTGAGCAGCGCCTGCGGCTCGGGAAATACGTCTTTCTTCGCGCCGTAGAAGCCATTGAACCGCCGCGCCACCTCGCGCGTCAGTTCGACGTGCGCCACTTGATCTTCGCCCACCGGAACGCAATCGGCCTTGTATACCAGAATGTCCGCTGCCTGCAGCACGGGATAACCCAGAAATCCGTAGGTTCCGAGATCTTTATCTTTAATATTTTCGCGCTGCTCTTTGTACGTCGGCACGCGCTCCAGCCAACCCAGAGGCGTGATCATCGAAAACAGAAGATGCAGTTCGGCGTGGGCCGGAACGTGCGACTGGATGAAGATTACCGACTTCTCCGGGTCGAGGCCGGCGGCCAGCCAGTCGAGCACGACTTCGAGAGAATTTTCCTTGATCCGCGACGTGTCGGCGTAGTCCGTGGTCAGCGCGTGCCAGTCGGCCACCATGAAAAAGCATTCGTACTCGTCCTGCATGCGAACCCAGTTTTGCAGCGCGCCGACGTAGTTGCCGAGGTGTAGTTTGCCTGTCGAGCGCATGCCGCTGAGCACTCGTTTCCGGGATTTGGAGGTCGCGATCATTTGGCTAGAAAACATCAACACCAACGACACGAAGGTTCAAGAAGGAGATGCTGCCGGAGGTACGGATTTCTGGGCGAATCAGGTAGTGAAATATCATTCGGGACTGAATATCGATACTAACACGGGGCTTCCGGGTTTCGACTTGCGGAAAACAGTGCCCCGCCGGATGGGGGGAAGGCCGGATGGCGGATGCTTTATAATTCGCGGCGCTCTTCCCCAGGCACTTCCAACCTCGTGAACACACTCGCCCGTCAACTGCGCGCCACCGACTACTTCACTTTAGGCTGGGGAACCATGGTCGGCGTGGGATGGCTGGTCGTCATGGATGACTGGCTGCTGCGCGGAGGGTCGCTCGGGGCTCTGCTCGGTTTCGTGATCGGCGGAGCGCTGCTGTTTCCCATCGGTTGGGTATACGGTCGGTTGGTGGTGGCAATGCCCGATGCCGCCGGGGAAATTGCGTACACGTCCGCGGTTTTTTCGCGCCGCATCAGCTTTGCCACGGGCTGGATGATGACCCTCGCCTATTTCATCGTTTGCCCGTGGGAGGCGGTGGCGGTGGGCCGCATCGCCGGCTACATCATTCCCGGACTCGATACAATCGAACTCTACCGCATCGCGGGCCGCCCGGTATATCTTCCTCACCTTGTCATCGGACTGGGCCTTACTGCGCTGCTTACGCTGTTGAACTATCGCGGCATTCGTCTGAGCGCGACGTTTCAGAACTGGACCAGCTTCGGCACTATGGCTCTGTTTGTCGTTTTTGTCGGCCTCGGTGTCAGCCGCGGCTCGGTGGCGAATATTCAGCCCCTGTTCACGCACTCTCCGGGGGTTTCGATCCTGCTGGTGATTCAGGTTGTGCCCTACTTCATGACGGGCTTCGAATCGGTGGGCAAAGCGGCGGAAGAGGCCAGTCCCGACTTCCGCACGCCGGGCTTCTTTCGCGCGATCTGGATGGCAATCTTCATCGGAATTATTTTCTACGCAAGCATCGTCGCGGCGGTTGCATTTGTTGCGCCGTGGCGACAGTTGACCGGTGAGAAGTTTATGACTGCCGTGGCATTCCAACGAGCGCTGGGTTACGGGCATTTCGGCTCGAGTTGGATCGTGCAAATCATTCTTGCGGCTGCGTTGCTGTCGCTATTCAAATGCTTTAACGGAAATTTCGTGGCCGCCAGCCGCTTGTTGTTTGCCATGGGACGTCGCGGGATGGTGGACGCGCGCACCGGAACGATCCACCAACTTTATCGGACCCCATCGACCGCGGTTCTGTGCACTGGCGTGGCAACGGCAGTCTGTATGTTGCTCGGGGATGCAATTCTGGTTCCGATCACAGAAGTGGGATCGGTGGCGTGCGCCGTGGGGTGGTCGGCAACGTGCGCGGCATGCCTCGCCCTCGCGCGTAATCGCGGAGATGGAATGCGGCTCTCGGCTGGGGAGCGGGCCGTCGCGTGGTTCGCGCTGGCGGTTGGAGTCGCAATGGCGCTGATGAAGGTGATCCCACTCGTCCCGGGGCACTTCACTACGTACGAATGGCTGGCGCTCGTGATCTGGATTGCATTGGGCGTGGCAATCGGGAAGCGAACAAATTCAAACCTTGCGGAAGAGCTGTGATCGACATTAGGAAATGTTCTTCCGCCCCGCTGGGGCTGGTTCCTCTTATGCGCTGAAACCACGGCTTGCGTCGCGGGCTGAATTCTTTCGCCGCTTCGCGGCTGGCTGAGGCGAGAGTTCTTCAGGGGAGAGTCGTTTTCAGGGGAAAATTCGTTATCAACAGAAGATTCGTTATCAAGAAAAGATTAGCGATCAAGAAAATTCGTTATGAGAGGGAAGAATAAAGTGAAGGGCCTGACTTCATTTCGATTCATACATGCTCTGATTTACAGCTTCTGCTTCGTGTTCATCGCTTGCGCTTACCTGCCCGCTCAAACTCCGGCATTCGATTTGGTCATCACAAACGGCCATATCATCGATGGCACTGGTTCACCGTGGTACTCCGGAGATGTTGGCATTCGCGATGGAAAGATCGCAGCCATCGGCAATCTGGCGAATGCAGCCCGCAAGCGCACCATCGATGCGGGCGGCAAGGTTGTTGCGCCGGGATTTATCGACATGCTCGGCCAGTCGGAACGCACGATTCTTGTCGACCCTCGCTTGCCATCGAAGATTTATCAGGGCATTACTTCGGAAATTACCGGCGAAGGCAATTCGATTGCTCCGCTTAATGACGCCATCATTCAGTCTGATCGCAGCGGCTACGAACATTTCAAGATCACTCCCGACTGGCGGACTCTCGGCGAATACTTCGCCCGGCTGGAAAAACAGGGCATGGGTATCAACATCGCCAGCTACGTGGGCGCGACACAAGTCCGGCGCATGGTGCTGGGCGACGACGACGTGCAACCGACGCCCGCGCAGCTCGAGCAGATGAAGGCGCTGGTCCGCGACGCAATGAAGGACGGCGCGGTGGGCGTCTCAACGGCGCTGCAGTATCCGCCGGCGCCGTATGCGAAGACAGATGAATTGGTCGCGCTCGCGGGCGAAGCGGCAAAGGCTGGAGGAATTTACGCAACGCACATGCGCAACGAGGGCGACTCGGTTCTGCAAGCGATTGATGAAGCCCTGCGCATCGGGCGCGAAGCTCACATTCCCGTGGAGATCTGGCATATTAAAGTTGCCGGCAAGAACAACTGGGGACGCATGCCGCGGGTGGTGGCGAAGATTACCGCCGCTCGCGCCGCTGGAGACGACGTAACAGCCGACACCTACGCTTACACCGCCTGGTATAACGACTTTTCGGCGTTCATCCCGCCATGGGCGCACGATGGCGGATCCGCAAAGCTTGTCGAGCGCCTGAAGGATCCGGCCGCGCGCGCGCGCATTCGCAAAGACATGCTCACGCCCGCCAAAGATTGGGACAACGAGTGGCAGGAAATTCCCGGCCCGGACGCGATTATGATCGGCGCGGTCGAGAATTCAGACCTGCTGCCCTTGCAAGGAAAGCGCCTCTCCGAGATTGCCAAGCTGTGGAGTAGAGATCCCATGGATACGCTCTTCGACTTTTTAATTCAGGATCCATCCGCTGGAGTGGCGGTGTTCGCAATGTCGCAGCCCGACGTGACGCTGGCGCTGCAACAGCCGTGGGTAGCCATTGACAACGATTCCGAAGGCACTTCGCCCGCGGGACTGCTCGGACGGGCGCATCCTCACCCGCGAGCCTATGGAACGTTCCCGCGTATTCTGGCGAAATATGTTCGCGAAGAAAAGGTTCTGACGTTGGAAGATGCGATTCGCAAATTCTCGGCGCTGCCGGCGCAACGCATGCGCCTGACCGATCGCGGCGTTCTCAAACAGGGCATGTGGGCCGATGTCGTGATCTTCGACCCGGCGATCGTGCGTGATCGGGCCACGTTCGACAATCCCAATCAGCTTTCCGAAGGGATGGAGTACGTGCTGGTCAATGGTGTTCCGGTGATCGATCAGAAGAAAATGACAGGAGCGCTGCCGGGAAAGGTGCTGCGTGGTGCGGGATATGTGCCGTAAAGTCCAGGCATCCAACCCCAAGATGAATTATGGTTTCAATTTCGCCTGGGTCTGGGGAGACGCCACCTGAACGACGCGCGGCGTCCCGAGCGTTCCGGTGACTGTGTATCCCGGAGCCGTAGCGCCGCTCAGGATTCTTGCCAGTTTCAAATCGAGGTCGCCCTTTAGAGATGCGCTGCCGGTCAACCGAAATTGACCGTCCGGCGAATTCAGCCTTGCGTCTTTGATCTCGATCGCGCCGGAGTCCAGGTGCGCCTCGCCCGCGAAGCTCGCCACTCTCAACGGCTCCGCATCGTCGGCGAGGAACAGGTGCGGCAAGGATCCATCCTTCATTTCAAAATGCACCGTGCCTTCCGCGGAAGTCCAGAACTCCTTGGGGCACGGTCCTTTCAGCGCATAGGTCGCACTCGCGGTTCCGGCGATCCAGCCGTCGTTCATCGCGTCGGCGACATCCGCCAGGGAAACTGCGGTGAGCGTTCCGCTTCCTTTGCAGATCGCAGGCCTCACGCTGAAATCGGCCTGCCAGTCGCCACGATGGCTTCCCCCGATAAAGCCTCCGGTCAACTGCGAGATCTGCAGTTTTCCGCTGTCGAGACTTAACCTCGCGGAAACGCTGGTTGCTTCCACTGTTTGCAGGCGCAGGCGGCCGACCGTAACTGGCCCCGTCGCTCGTACATTTGCCAGGAATGACGACGAGGCGGGCGCGTTCGGTTTCAGGACGAAATACCACGGTTTCGACGCCGTGCTCGGACTCACCCATTCCCGCAGTTCGGCGAAGTCCAGTTCATTCGCGTTCAGAATAAAATGCACCTGACACGCGCCAGGAGTTCCACAACCGCGAGGCATGGCGAGTGAACCGGTCCAGGCGGCGCCGGCGGCATTGGCGCTCAACCTGGTGATGCGGACCTCGTCGGGCAGAAGTTGCATGTCGGCTGAGACAATCTCGGCGGGGCTTCCGGTGCCGCGCAGCCCGATGTGAACGCCATGCAACTTCGCCGTGCCGGTTACTTGCGGCGTAGAGAAACCGGAGCCGCCAGCGTTGCCGTGTGCTGCCCATTGTCCCGCGATTTGCAAATCGAGCTGCGCAGTACCTTCAGTACTGGCCGACTGTAGCGCCGGAAGCCCGACCATTCGCGCCATGCGCAAAGCCTTGGGAATCACAGCCTCTCCGGCGACAGAAATGCTGTAGCCGCTGCGATTGAACCATCCGCGAGCCGCAGGAGACGCGTTTCGTCCAATCGCCAGCGCAACGGGGCCGAACTCCACGCGTGGGCCTTCCGGAGCGGGCACCGCCAGCGTCTTATTACGAATCGTCTGACGCCCCGCGCCCCTCGCAGCGGAATTCCCGGCTGTCAAGAAAAAGGGAAACATATCCGTGGCGAAGTCAGCCTTGTTTCCAACCGAAGTCAAATGAAAGTTAGCAATCTCCCCCCGCCCTTCGAACTGTAACTTCGATGCCGCCCCAGCCTTGTGCGCGATTCGGAGATCGCCGCTGACTGCTCCCTCTGCCACCAGATCGTCGGGCAGATCGCTTTTGATTCGTTGCGCCAATATGGCGGCCGCGCTCGCCGGCACATCTTCCGCCGAAAGCGCGAGTTCATAGTTATGACTTCCAGGAAGCCCGCTGCTCCCCTTCAATGTGATGAGCCCCGTCGCAACTGGGGCGCTGCATAAAAGTTGGCGAAATACATGATCGAGTGAACTGTACTCGCTGTCGCAGTGGGCCGCCAGGCGCAACGCTTTGCCGCTGGTAATATCGTAACGGCGAAAATCCTGGACCAAAGCGTCACTGCCAATCTGCAGGTGCGCAGCAGTTCCCGCCAGCGTCATATCCAACAAGATCTCGCCGCGCCAGCCCTGGTCGTTCCCCGTGAAAAGTTTCGTGAACTGGCCAAGTTGAGCGCGGTTCCACTGCAGGGTGAGCTGCAGGGGCGTATCGCGGAGGGCCTCGGCGCGCTGCCAGGTGCCGCTCAGTTGCAGCAGTCCGAGGTCATTCAAATTCAGGTCGGTGCGAAAAGGCTGAGCCTTGAGGCGAATTCCCCAACTGTTTTCGGAGTCCTGCCACAAAGAAAAATCCGCATTGGTGAGAGCGTATGGTTTTTTCTCCGGCCCGCTCTTGAAATTAATGCGCGCCGAAGTAGCTTCGATGTAGGGGAATCCGGGACGAGGTTCCGACTTAGCTTTTCCCGTCGGTGCCAGCGGGATGTGGGCCGTGCGTTCCAGCAAAGCTTCGAGGTTCCAGCGTCCGCTCTCCGCATGAACCAGATTCAGGCTGGGCTCGGTCAGGTCCAGGCGGGCGACTTCCAGGCGCCCGCGCAACAGCGAGCTCAAGCGAAGCGCTGCGGTAACTTCCCCGGCCCGCAGCATGGGTTCTGCGCCGAATGCGGGATCATCGTAGACCACGAGATTTTGCAGGTCGAATCCCGGCCGCGGCAGCAGGCGCAGATGCACCGAGCCAATGTCGACGGAGCGGCCTAATGCCGAACTCATGGAGATGATAATGCGAGACTTCAGTCGAGATGCGCCGGGCCGGAGAAGGAACAGCGCCGGCACGATCAATGCCACCGCTACCGCCATTCGCCGCTTGGAAGAAAAGAGCTTCACTGCGCCCTGACTGAACCTTCGAGGGACCTCGTCGTCATCTTACAAACTGGAGCGTACGCTTCCAGCGTGTCTCGTCGAAAAAGTGCAGCACGACTTTGCCCAGGAAGAGTAGACGATCACTCCAAGCTGTTTTCCGGTATTGATCATCCGGAGTTTCAAACGACCAGTAGATGAACATGGGACGCCCAATGACATTCTCCCGGGGAATGAATCCCCAATAACGGCTGTCGAGACTCACGCCCCGATGGTCGCCCATGGCGAAGTAGTGATTGGGTGGAACCACGATGTCGTCGCCGTGAATGTAGGATGGCAAATCTACCATCCAATTGGGGTACACATTAGGATCATCATTAGGGGCGACTGACGGAAAATTGTTACGGTAGGGATCGACCGTATCCCTGTCGTGCAATACATACGGTTCATCCAGCGCTTCGCCGTTCCGGTAGACGACTCCATTGCGCAAGTGGATGCGGTCGCCGGGCAACCCGATGATTCTTTTCACAATGTAAAGTCCGGGCTCGGCCGGCGACAAGAATACGACGATGTCCCGGAAGTGCGGGTCGCGATAGGGAAGCAGCGGTCCGATCCACGAAGATTTGGGCGCAAACTGGATGCGATTTACGAAAACGTGATCGCCGATGAGAAGCGTGTTCTCCATCGAACTCGAAGGAATCTCAAAAGCCTGCACCACAAAAGTGATGATGAACAGCCCCGTTACCAAGACGGCGGCCAGCGAGGCGAGAAACTCGACCGTGGATTCTTTGGGCTTCTCTTCCGCGACCTCTTCTACGACGACTTCTTTCTTCGCCAATTTTTTTTCAGTAATCAAGCGATGCTTTCAGCCTTTAGGAAGTCTCCAGCCGGGTGGATTGCAAACTTCTCTGTGAGTATTCAGTGTACCAGCCGGAGGGTGCGGTTCCAGCGTGTGATCTGAAAGATGTGAGTGACGGCATACGCCAGGTGATATAGCCTGCCCTGCATCGAAGTCGACGGATTCCTATCCCAATCCTGCACCGACCAATAAATGACCAGCGGCGTGCCGATAATATTCTCGCGCGGCACGAAGCCCCAATAGCGGCTGTCCTGGCTATCGTCGCGATTGTCGCCCAATACGAAGTAGTGTCCTTCCGGAACGATCAACTGGCCATCTTCCACCAGCTTTCGCATTTCCAGCCACCACTTCCCTTCGAGGCCATAGGCGGGAATGTCGGTGCGCGGGAAATTATCGCGGAACATGTTATTCGGCGGTTCCAGAAAGCGCACGTAGGATTCGTCGAGGGGCTTGCCATTGATCCAGACTTTCTTGTTCACCAGCCGCAGACGGTCGCCGGGCACGCCGATCACGCGCTTGACAAAGTGCTGAGTCGGATCAACCGGATAGTGGAAAACAATAATGTCTCCGCGCGCGATCTTCCGGTACGGCAAAAGGTGGTCGCCGAGCCCGCGCCCTCCGTAGATGAGTTTATTCACCAGCAGATAATCGCCGACCAGTAGCGTATTTTCCATCGATTCCGAAGGAATCTGGAATGCCTGCACGATAAACGTAATGACAAAGATGGCGATTACCACAGTTCCCATCAGGGACTGCGCGGAGCTGATCAAGTCGCGGCTGATGGAGGCCACAACCTGGCGCTGCGACATCGCAACCGGAATACTTGCCGAGCCGGAAGGTACCACGGAGGCAACCGCCGGTTCCTCTGGCATGGGAGGACGCTCGGGCGTAACAACGGGCTGGTTCGACAAATCCATGAACTCTAATTATCGGCTACTGATCGGCCGGGCGCGAGTCCCGCGCATCCGCCTTCCCTTCTCCCGCCTTCGGGCGCGAAGCCAGGAACGTCAGCAACTGTCGTGCGGCATCCTGCTCCGCGGTCTTTTTGGTCGTTCCCTGAGCGCGCCCCACGAACTCAGAGTTCTTGCCGTTCCTGGTATGTAGACGCGCTTCGACGGTAAATGTCTTGCTGTGCTCCGGGCCGGCCTCCTCCACCAAAACGTACGCAGGTTGGGGCAGGCCGAGACTCTGCACCGCCTCTTGTAGCGCGGATTTGAAATCCGTGACCGGCAGTGAGCCGCCGCCCCGTTCCATGCGCTCCAATTCAGGAGCAATTACGTTGCGCAAGACAAAATCGCGCGCAACTTGCAACCCGCCGTCCAAATAAATCGCCGCCAGAATGGCCTCGAGCGCGTCCACGAGCAACGCGGTCTTGCCCCGCCCCCCACTCTTTTCCTCGCCCCGTCCCAAGCGCAGATAGTGGCCCAGTTCCAGTTGTTGCGCCACTCGGATCAAATGGCGCTCGCTGACCAGGTGCGCCCGCAACTTGGAAAGCTCCCCTTCGCGAAAATGCGGAAAGCGCTGGAAAAGCTCTTCGCTGGTCACCAGCGCCAGCACCGCATCTCCCAGAAACTCGAGTTGCTCGTTATCGCTGACGCTGTACTTGCTGTCGCCGGTCTGTTGCGCTTCCTGTTCCCGCGCCTGCGAGCTGTGTGTTACCGCTTGCTCAATGACCGCACGGCGCCGGAAATGGTAACCCAGTCCTTCTTCCAGCGCCGTAATTTCCCGTTCCTTCATACCCAGCCTGCCGAACTCTCGTCCCCTTCCGAATCTAATTCTTCGGTGGAGTCTGTCCGGGCGCCGCACCCACGTTCAGTTTGGTGAGCCGATCCTTTTCATCGCGAGCCGCCTTGCCTGCACCTGAGTCGGGCCGGTCCTTGGTCAATTCCACCGCTTGATCGGCATACTTCAAAGCCTCAGGAATTTTATTCTGCATATCGAGGGCGACTGCCAGGCGCAGAACGGCAATGGAGTCGACCTGCTGCGGAAAGGCGTCGATCGACTTGCGCAACTCGGTCTCCGCCTGCGCCCAATTCTTCGAGTCCGACGACAACTTACCCAGCACGGCATAGGCCTCCGACCGCAAGTATCCCTTATAGGAAGCCAACTGTTCGGGTGGATATCCCGAACTTGGAATGTCGGTGTCCACCGTCACCAACGCCCGTTCCGCATCTTTCCGGGCTTCGGCCAGTCGCTGGTCTCGATCAATATCGGTGTCGTGGGTGCGTTCCGCCAGCACCTGCGCCGCGCCGACCAGCGCCTCCGGATCGTCAGGATCGATCGCCAGAACCTTCTTTCCCATGTCCATCATCTTGTCAGCGTTGTTGGCCATTTGATACCGCTGCATGGCAGTGCGGTAGAGTAAAGGCCGCAACTCGCTGTCGGGATATTTCGCCGCGAAGTCGTCTGCCGCCTTTTCCAGCGCGGCGCCGTCGGTCAAGGCAGCGGCCGCCTTGTAGGCAGTGAATTCCTCCTGGCTGTTCACCTTCGGCGGACGTTTTCCCGCGGGCGCGGCGGTTTGTCCCGCCGGTTGTGACGCCTGTCCCGCCGGCGGATTCTGCGCCGCGTTACTCTGCGCGAAACTCGCGGCACTCATTAACAGCCCTACACCCAGAACAGCGCCCGGCACAACGCTCAACACCGCTACTCGCTTCATGCCCTCTCCTCGAATTGCAACTCTGATTTCACATCGACCCGTGAAGCCTGCAACCGTGCATTCTATCCTGCCCAATGGACCTGCAGCAGCTTTTCGTAAAGGCAGGCCAATAGCTTTTCACTGCGGTTTCGCGGGAGGCTCGTATGCCTGTTGCAAACCACGCTCGGCCGCCGCCTTCACTTCCGGCAGTTCAGCCCCCGAGGTTAAAGCCGCGCGATACTCGTTTAGCGCGGCCTCGCGGTCTTCCTTCATGTCGAGAATCCGTCCCAGATAGACGTGCGACCAACCCACGACCTTGGGATCTTTCGTAGCCTGAATGGCCTTCTGGAAGTTCTCCAGCGCGCCCTCGCGATTCTTGTTGGCGACGGCTACCTGCGCGAGGATGAACAGGGCGCGCCCCTGATCGCCAATTTTTCTGTCGAGCGCCTGCTGCGCCAGATCCTGCGCGCCCTTGGGATCGTTGGCCGCCAGCCGCTTCTCTGCGGTAACCAGAATCCTGCGGTCCTCCATGCGCGACAATTGCACCAACTCCGGCGATGTAACGTCGGCAAACTGCACCTCGTTCGCCGCCTTCTGCTGAGCTTTTATATCGATATTGTTGATGAGGTCCGAATAGGCGCTTCGCAGCCCGGCTGGATCTTTTTCAAACGCCAGCAGCGAAGTATAGAAGTAGCGCGTGAGGATGTAGCCTTGCTTGACGGCATCATCCACGGCCTGCAAGCGCATAGCCTCGGCGGTCTGCTTGGTGCCGGTGGTCCGAATCTCAATGGCGCGCACCAGGCATTCCGTTACCAGCAGAGAAATGTCGCGCCTGAAGCTCTCTTCCAAGGGGGCGCGCCTGACCGACTGCAGTAGCGGCTCCAAGCGCTTGATCGACGCGGCATGCTTGTCCGCCATCGGATCCAGCAGGTAATGCAGATAGGTGTGCCGGATCTGCGGCATCTTCAGCGGATCGACGGAATTCGGATCCGGCGAAGGAAACAGCACGACGTAATAGTCGGAGCCGTAATTCCGCGCATTGGCCTCGCTGGGATCGCCCATGAAATCCAGGTAAATGGTGAACGACCGCCCCAGATATCCGCCCGACTGCAGCTTCAGGTAGATATCGGTGTCGAACACCATCTTGGCCAGCGGTTCGTGATAGCGCTCGACCAGCGCGGCATAGTTCGCGCGGTGACGCTCCCAGATCGAATGCAGTCCGGCCTGCTCATAAAAATCTTCCAACTGCGCACCAAACGAAGCCAGAGGAGCCGCATCGGGAGGCAAGTCCTCTTCCTTCATTTTGGGAAGAAAATGCGGGGGTCCCGACAAGTAAAGCGCCAGCGATATGTACTGCGACAGATCGTGCTGCGCGTCCCTGGCCTGGTGCGCCAGGTACCACTCGCACATCGTATTGGTGACGGTCTGCGCGTCGACCGAGTTTCGCAAATTTCGCTCCACCTCGGCGCGAATGTTGAGCCGCTGCTTGTCGGAAAGATTCAGGTCGACGTTATAGCCGCACGTGTTCATCGCCGTCAGCACAGCGAAGAGCGTCTCGTTCGTATCCAGCGTGATGCGGTTATTGTCCGCCCCCGCGCACCAAGGCGCGAGAAGCCCCAGGCAGGCCGTCAGCATCGCAGCGCGAAACCCGGCGCGCAGTCCACCTCGACGTCCATAACTCAACAAACGACTCAGGAATCCCTCCCGCAGGATGGCTCAGAATTGGCGGAGAACTCCCTTAAGTTTAAGGTCTTGTCAGCGGAGGGTCAAACCCGCCCCGGGCGGGGACGCTTTCGGAAGGTAGCGCGGCTAGCGTATGAATGCTGACACCCCATGTGATGGTCTCAGCGATAACCGCGCTTTCGGGCTGACGCAGATCGCAGCATCGTTACGCTATCCTGAGCCCACCGATTGTGGAACACGCTCACAGATTTGTTCCTCGTGAGCTTGGACAGGTAGCACTCTTCGTGAATAGCTTGCCCATACTCGTCCGCTTTGCTTTCTTCGAGGCTGACGGGTTTCCTGCAAATAGCGCACTCGGGACGCCACTGGCCAAATATCTTTCCGAATGGCTGGACCTGGGACATCGAATGCCTCCTGGCAGAGGACGAGTGCATTAAGCTAGCCTATGTGTTTGATCCAGTCTGTTCAAAACTGAACACTTCGTACAGAAGCGCATATCAAATGCGCCCGGTGCGCGACAGTAGGGCCGCGTTCGAAAATTCAAAATATTCAAACGAATCTAGTCTAAAATGCTTTTCCGGAGGTGTCTGTAATCGTGACTGCCCGAAGGAGAAAAAACTCCGCATTTGACCCTCGGTTATTCCTCGCCAAAATAGGAACGGGCAGAAAGATTGTGTCCACTCCAAAGGGAGGCGTCGTTTTTTCCCAAGGCGACGCATGTGACGCTGTCTTTTACATTCAGGCAGGAAGAGTCAAATTGACGGTGGTCTCAAAAACCGGCAAGGAAGCGACAATCGCTATCCTCGGCGGAGGCGATTTCTTCGGCGAGGACAGTCTCTTCGTACGCAAGCTGAGGATGGAGACAGCGACCGCTTTAACCAACTGCACCTTCATGCAAATCGAAAAGAAGGCAATGTTGAGGGTGCTTCACTCGGAACACGAGTTTTCAGACATGTTCGTGGAACATCTGCTGGCCAAGAATTTTCGGTACCGCGAGGATTTGATCGATCAGCTTTTCAATTCCAGCGAGAAACGACTGGCCAGAATTCTTTTATTGTTCGCCGGCTTCGGCAAAGACGGCATAAAAGAAAGAACTGAAATTCCCAAAATCAGTCAGGAGACTCTCGCGGAGATGGTAGGAACAACACGACCGCGGGTGAGTTCCTTCATGAACAAATTCAGGAAATTGGGCTTCATTGACTATAACGGCGGCCTTGAGGTTCACAGTTCCCTTCTCACTGTCGTTCTCCATGAGTAATGTGGTCAAACAGTGAATGCTCGGTTCGAGTTTCCCTTTCCTCTCCTATTTCACGTTCCCTGCGCTAAGGCAGCCCATCTGAAGTCCTTCCCGCTTTTCGAGAAGGAATGCTTGTGGCTCCTCGGGACATCTTGCGCGAACTCGAGCACTTTAAGAGTGTTTCCCAAAGGCTGGAGTCAATTGCCGAACAACATGCTCACATCACAGAAGCTCTTCTCACCATTTGCGGGCACCGCAACAATTTTGGAAGTGCTGGTGGCAACCAAACTGGGCGGATCCCGGCCCGTTTGAGGGTGTTCCAAAAGGAACAGTATTTCCGGACTGGTTTATTTAACTTCCATGACATGTCTTTCGAAACCCCAGATTCCGGCCTGGAGCGGCGATTGGCTGAGCGAGACATGGACCGACGCACTCGACAGAAAACAATTCATGACGCTATCCGCACATTTCTTGGAAGCGCGTGGGTGGCGTCGCAAAATGGGACTTGTCTTAACTGCGGCTCGGCGACCGATCTAAAAGCAAAAGCAACAGCGTTTCTTCCCGAGACGGGTGAAACGTGGAAAATATCGCTCCCCGTCTGCGAGAGATGCGTTGAACAGAGCGGAAGCTCGGTCCTCGTTGAGCACGAGGCCTGAGCTAAATGGCTCGATCATGAAAGATGTTCCACATGGGATTCCAGCGCCTTTGTTCTGGACGCCCAACGCAACCCTGTATCGAGACTCGAATTTCCGCGACAGTTCGCCGGTCACCCGTTAGTTCTACCCTGGAGGTAACGTCGCCTTTCGGCCTGTTCCCGCTCATAATGCAGCGATGGGCTTCAGTCAAGACTTCCTCGGCTTTTTGCAGGCAGTGGCACTAGGATCGGCCGCGGTCTTCGTCCTGTTCGTCGTGATTGGCTTCAAGACGCCGCGCCGCTCGCCAGTCCTCCTCGATCGCAGGCCGCCACGCTAGTCCCGTCTCGCCGTTTGCCTCTTTCATACCGGGCGTGAGATATTACTCTGCTCTTGCCCGGGCCGTCGTTTACCCCGCCGCGAGCCGGGAATCAACCATTTAAATGCGCCTGCTCCCACGCGACCCCAAGTTCTTCGATCTCCTCGCTGACCTCTCCGGTCACCTCACCGAAGGAGCCAAACTGCTCCGGAGCATTCTGGCTGATCCGCACGATCTTGCCATGCGTGTCAGCCAAGTTCAGGCCATCGAGCACAAAGGAGACAAGGCCACCCATGCCATCATCACGAAGCTCAACCAGACCTTCATCACTCCGTTCGATCGCGAAGATATTCACCGCCTGGCATCTTCGCTCGACGATGTTCTCGACTTCGTAAATTCCGCGGCTCTGCGGCTGGTCATGTACAAAATCAGCACGCCTCCCCCAGTGTCCGCCGAGTTGGCTGGCATCATCGTGCTGCAGTGCGAAGGCCTCGCCACAGCCGTTTCCCTGCTGGAGAAAAACGGCGAGGTGATGGAGTTTTGCGAGGAAGTCAACCGGCTCGAGGACATGGCCGACCACGTCAGCCGGCGCGCCATCGCCGACCTTTTCGAGAACGAAAAAGATCCCATTCACCTGATCAAGCTGAAGGAACTGTACGAAGTGCTGGAGTACGCCACCGACAAAGCTGAGGATGCAGCCAACGTGCTCGAAGCCATCATCGTCAAGAGCACCTAGCCCCGATTTCGCGAATCGAACGTCGCGACCACGGACCGGAGAGACCCCGTTGAACAGAGATGTGCTGCTGGTCCTGATCACGATCCTCGTCGCGCTGGTCTTCGATTTCCTCAACGGATTCCACGACTCAGCCAACAGCATTGCAACTGTAGTTTCTACGCGCGTGCTCTCACCCAAACTTGCCGTGCTGTGGGCGGCTACTTTCAACTTTCTGGCGGCATTCTTCCTCGGCACCGCCGTCGCTAAAACCATCGGCAAAGGCATGATCCGCCTGGAAGACGTCGATCAATACGTCGTCATGGCCGCGCTATTCGGCGCCATCGTCTGGGATGTGCTTACCTGGTGGTGGGGACTTCCAACTTCTTCTTCCCACGCCTTGATCGGCGGCTACGCCGGCGCCGCCATGATGCACGCGGCCCTGCACACTGGCCCCGCAACCATGTTCGGGGTGATCATTCCCGAAGGCTGGTACAAAACCCTAATCTTCATTGTGGTCGCTCCCGTCATGGGCATGGTGCTGGGGCTGGCTTTCATGGTCGCGGCTCACTGGATCCTGCAGAACAAGCCGCCGCAAATCGTCGACAAATGGTTCCGCAAGCTGCAACTTCTATCGGCTGCGGCCTATAGCCTCGGGCATGGCGGCAACGACGCGCAGAAAACTATGGGCATTGTCGCGGGGGCGCTCTACACCGCCGGATTCATGAGCAAAAGCGAGATGCTCTCGAACTGGGGACGCTTCCGTTGGCCGATCATCCTGGCCGCGCACGCCGCCATCGCGGCCGGAACGTACTTCGGCGGATGGCGCATCGTCCACACCATGGGGCAGAAGATCACGAAGCTGAAGCCGCTCGGGGGCTTCTGCGCTGAAAGTGCCGGAGCCATCACTTTGTTCGGCACCGCTCTCGCCGGCATTCCGGTCAGCACCACTCATACGATTACCGGCGCCATCGTGGGCGTGGGCGCGGTACAACGCTTGTCGGCCGTCCGCTGGGGCGTGGCCGGAAGAATTGTCTGGGCCTGGGTGCTAACGATACCCGCATCGGCGCTTGTGGCCGCCGGGACTTTCCTGCTTATCCACTACATTCATCCGCAAGGCTGATCACTCGTGAGTCGTGTCGCTCAGGTAGCGGCGGACGCTTTCGTCCGCCCGTGCGCCCCCCGGACGAATGCGTCCGGGGCTACACGATCTTTCTTGAGCTAAGACGCGGGAATTCGAGCAGCGCCGTAGAGTCCGGCGTCGCTGCCCAGCAGAGCGCGCGTAATGATCGTCTTCTTCCGCGTGTATGCGGCGATTTGCCCCGACGCCCCCTCTTTTTTGTTGAGTGGATCGTCCGGGGCAGTTGCGGCGTAGACCAGCGAACGCTCGCGCATCTCGGCCAACATCGAAGGGGCAAAGGCATCCCACGCGCTGACCACGCCGCCGCCGATCACAAACATTTCAAGATTAATGATGTTAATGAGATCGGCCAGCAGGATACCGAGCGCCACGCCGAAGCGGTGAAAGATGCGCTGCGCGTCTTCATTGCCTTGCAGCGCGAGATTGTAGATCGACTTGGCGCTGAACTCCGGATCGGCATTTGCCGCCTTCGCGAGCGCGGGCGCTTGCCCCGATTCGATCGCTTCCCGTGCCATGCGCACGACTGCAGTCGCAGAGGCGTAGCGCTCCGCACAACCGTGGTTGCCGCACCCGCATGGAACTCCGTTAGGCTCAACGGTGACGTGGCCGAATTCACCCGCCATGCCGTTCATGCCGTAAAAGATTTTCCCGTTCAAAATAATTGCGCCGCCGATGCCGGTGCCCAGCGTGATCATGGCCATGTCGTTGACCTCGCGACCCGCACCCATCCATTTCTCGCCCAGGGCCGCCATCTTGGCGTCGTTATCGAGGAAGACGCGAGTTCCCGGGCCGAGGCGCCGCTCGATTTCGTCGCGCACCGGGTAATCGGACCAACCGGGAAGATTTGCGGACTTGCGCATCATCCCGGTTTCCATATCGATAATGCCGGGCACGCCGATCCCCGCCCCGACAAATCTGCCGCCGCCGCCATATTGCTCGACCAGGCGGTGAATGGAGTCGCACATTTCGCCAATGACATGGTCACGGCCCAGTGCCACCTTCACGCCCAGCGTAATTTTTTCGAGAAGCTGGCCGTCGGTGCCAACCGCCGCGACGCGCAGGTTAGTCCCGCCCAGGTCGACTCCAATGGAAAAGTCAGGCATGCGCGAAAGACTATCAGAATTGGGACAGGGCGTGCCTATTGTTGATTGATGATTGTTGATTAATGATTGAAAAACCGGACCGCACGTTGCCTTGCGTGCAATCATCAACCAACAATTATTTCTGGCACCTCGGGCAGTAATGGCTGCTACGCCCGGCGATCACGATTCGCTTCACTGGAGTCTTGCACACCAGACAGCCTTCCGCTTCCCGACCGTACACCCGGTGCTGCAACTGGAAAAATCCTTCTTCGCCGTCGGAGTTCAGATAATCGGAAATGGACGAGCCGCCAAGCGCAATCGCCTCCCTCAGCACTTCTTGGATGGCGATATGAAGCTTGCGAAGCTGATCGCGCGAGATGCTGTCAGCCCGCCGGCGCGGACGAATGCCGGCGCGGAACAAAGATTCATCAGCATAAATATTTCCCACGCCGCGCAGAAGTTTCTGGTTCAGCAGCGCACTCTTGATGGGAGTCTTGCGGCCGCGAAACAATTTCGAGAAAGCCTCGAATTCGATTTCCAAGGGTTCAACTCCAGCGGCGTCGAAGTCCCCAGCCTGCGACACGCTCAGCCGGCCAAAGCGCCGCGGATCGACGAACCGCAACTCCCTGCCCGAAGAGAGTTTGACGATCGCGTGCGTGTGCTTCTCGACTTCGGTCTCGGGTTCGCAGACCTGCAAGCGCCCGGTCATGCCGAGGTGCACGATCCACTGCGCTCGACCGTTGTTTGTGGGGCGGGCGCCCTCGCCCGCCAATGCTCGTGTGGTCGATTCAGATTGCTTCGATCCGGTTCCCCTCAGCTTCCGCTTTGGCCTCTGGCTTCTGGCGGGCGCGGGCGCCCGCCCCATACGATCCAGATCGAAGACTATGTGCTTGCCCATGCGCCGGACCGCCGCTATACGGCTTTGCTCCAGCGTCGATGCAATCTGCGAGGCGGAAGATTTCAGCGGCTCTTTTTTTTGCCCCAGCCAAACAGACTCGATTTCTTCTCCCGTAACACGTTTTGCCAGGCCGCGCGCAATGGTTTCCACTTCAGGAAGTTCAGGCATGAAAGTTATAGACCCAACATCAATCGCCGCGAAGCTTCACGAGAGGACATCCAAACTCTTCGTGTTCCGTCTGATTCTACCCGCGCTTTTTATTTAAGAACGTGCCTTGCTCGAGTTCCTGGAACGCCTGCTGCAACTGCTCCTGCGTGTTCATGACGATCGGGCCGTACCACGCTACTGGTTCTTCCAGCGGTTTGCCCGAGACCAACAGGAACCGGATTCCATCTTCTCCAGCCTGTACTTCGACCTCATCTCCGCGATCGAAAACAACCAGCGAGCGGTTTTCGGCGTCGGCCGGAGGCTTTGTATCGGCCCATCCCACGCCCTCTGTAGGCACGGCCAGCGGCCCAGAGGCGTTGCAGAATTTTCCATCGCCAGCGAAGACGTAGGCAAAAGCGTGGCGCGTGGTCTCGACCGGCAGGGTTTTTCGCTTTCCCGGCGGCACCGACACGTCAAGATAGATCGGATCGGCAGCTACTCCTTCGACCGGGCCCGATTTGCCCCAGAAAGTTCCGCAGACAATGCGAACATGCGTGCCGTCGTCGTCGGTGACTTGCGGAATCTCACCAGTCTTCACTTCCTGGTAACGCGGTGTGGTCGTCTTCAACGCGGACGGCAAATTCGCCCACAACTGGAAGCCGTGCATGCGCCCGGTGGCATCGCCCTTCGGCATCTCCTGATGAATGATGCCGCTACCCGCGGTCATCCATTGGACATCGCCGGCGGCAATGGCGCCGTGATTCCCCATGCTGTCGCCATGTTCGACCGTGCCCGCAAGGACGTAAGTGATGGTTTCGATCCCGCGATGCGGGTGCCAGGGGAATCCGGCGAGGTAGTCCTCGGGCACGTCATTGCGGAAGTCGTCGAGCAGAAGAAATGGATCGAAGTCGTGAGTGTTGCCGAAGCCAAAGGCGCGGCGCAAATGCACGCCGGCGCCTTCCAGTGTGGGTTTCGATTTAATGAGTCGCTTCACCGGACGGATAGACATACACGATCCTCAAAAGTGTTTGCGATTTTGATGCGACTCGCTGCCAATTGGACGCAGCGCGATCGGGTCGTCACCACAATGCCTTGCACACCCGATAAGAAAATAATAATGACTAGGTCCATGTCAGAAGTACAGGTCCTGCAGTGATCCATTCCAACCTCTACAGTGCCCCTTTGTGATCTGTCTAGCCTGCGTCATTCCCCGCACACTTGTGAGTGCCGCACCTCCGAGTAGAGCAGCCATCTAACGGTGAGAATCGGGGCTGCGGCTTCTTATCCCCCTCCGCGAAGCTCTGCCGCGGTACATGAGGTTATACCGTGAAAGGCTCCTTCCCCTGTTGGAGCGAAATCCCGTGCGGATTTCGTTTGTTGGTTTTCTTCTCTGCAATTCTCTTGACCTCAAATGCGTTCGGTGCCAGCGGACAGGTTACGCTCAATCCTTCCACCATCAACTTTGGCAGCATCGCCGTCGGCAGCAGCCAGACGCTA
>DASSRO010000130.1:0-9646 GCA_035701745.1 Candidatus Sulfotelmatobacter sp.
CAGGGTGACGGCCACGCCGAATTCTTGTCCTGGGGAAACCGTGGTGAGGGCGTCTGCCTCCTTGGGTGTCTGTACTTCGGGCTCGCCATGAGGCGATGCATTCGCGATGAGACCGACGCCCAGCGCCAGGTTCAACGCCGATTCGGCCTGCTGCCGCTTCTCCACCAGGCGAGTTGCCAGATCGAGTTTCGCCGCCGCGCTTAAGGAACCGGCCTGCACTTCGGCGCTCACACGGTTCAACTCAGCGACAAGCTTGGCGAGCGGCGCAGCCGCCATGGATACGTCGTTTACTTTGGCAGCCTCAGAGACCAGCTTTGCGATTTCGGTCAACTGTTGGCGAAGCTTTGGAAGTTTTTCTTCCGCTCCGTCTTCCGAAGCCAGGGCCGGCCAGGTCGTATCGATTCCATCAAAGAAACTTTTCTCATGCCCATCCTTACCCAAGGTAGAAGGCACCACCGAATCCACCAGCCGGTAAAACGTAAACCGGTCTCCGGGGTCCACCGTCCAGTTCGCCGCGCCCTGCGACATCTGGTGGCGCAAGCCCTGCATGGCCAACTGTATGTACGACATGCCCAACTCCGCGTTCTTCTCGCCGGTGTTGAGCCTGATGGTCCAGTCCGCGTCCGGGCAAGTCATCGCGCCAAATCCGCAGACGTTCCCGATATACATTTTCTTTGCCTGCCAAGGCTGCAGTCCCTCCGCAATCTGCTGGGGAAAGCGCTTGGGATCGGCCGCCGCGCGGAATGCTTCCCGCGCCAAAATGCTCGACGCCTGATGATGACCGTGCCCATCGCGCGAGGTCCCCGAAAAACGCGCCACCAGCACATCCGGACGAAACGTGCGAATTACCCGCACCATGTCCGCCAGCGCCGTGTCGTGCCCGCCCCACTTGGCAAATGTTTCCTCCGGGCTCTTCGAAAATCCGAAATCGGCTACGCGCGAAAACCGCTCCTGAACGCCGTAATACTGATCCGAGGCCAGCAACTCCTCCGCGCGCAGCACGCCTAGCACGTCCGACAAATTGCTGCCGATTTTGTTCTGCCCGCCTTCGCCGCGATTCAACGTCATCAGCAGAGTGCTGACGCCGCGCCCGCGCGCTTCCAGGGTCAGCATTCCGCCATCTTCGTCATCCGGATGCGCCACCACTTGCATCAGCCGCGCCGTGGTGCCCAGGCGCAACAGTTCCCACCGCAATCCAGCCGTGCCTTCATCCTGCGGAATCTCCGCCGGAACGCCCTGATAAAGAAGGCCGGGAGGATCAGCCAGAACGTCGAAGCTCGGGAGGAGCGAGTTCGCGTTCGTCGAGCGTGCGACTGGAGTCTGCGCCGTCGCGATCAGAGAAAATATTGCGAGCAGGCAGGCGAACTTGGCGCCAGAAGAATGGGGGTACAGAAAAATGATAGGGACGCGACGAGGCGACCGTGGCAGGCTGACGGGTCCGGAATGTCTCACCCTACAAGGATGGGGCCTGGAGCCTCTCCGACGCAAATTCTTTCCTCAGAATCGTAGTGCCGGGATATTAATTGAATGGCTGTCTTCTGGCCCAATCTTGCCGACCAGGGAAGTAGCCTCAGTCGTTATGCGGCCTGGCGAAGTGGGATTGGCAGGGTGAACTGCAAAGTGGTGCCTGCCCCGGCGGCACCACTGGCCCACAAGCGGCCGCCATGCGACTCGATGATCGAGCGACTGATGGGCAGCCCCATACCGGTCCCGTTATCCTTGGTCGTAAAGAATGCCTGGAAGATCTGTTCCGTCTGGTTCGGGGGCAGACCCACACCGGTATCGCTGACCGAGATCAGCAGTTGACCGTTGCCCGCTTCTGACTTGATGGTCAATTCGCCTCGGGCGGTCGTTCCCTTCATGGCGTCGATGCCGTTGACCATGAGATTCATGAAAACCTGTTGCAGTCGCACACGGTCGGCCAGGACTTTGGGAAGCCCCTCAGCAAGCTCGCTGCGGATCAGGATCGAGTAGCGGTTCGCCTCGCTGCGCAGCAGGACGATCATTTCTTGAATCAGCTCATTCACGTCGACCAGTTCGCGCTGCGAAGCGCCCTTCTTGAACAACATGCTGATGCTGCTAATGATGTCGGTCGCGCGCATTACGTCCTTCACCATTCTTGATGCGGCTTCGCCTGCCTCTTCAAGATTCGGGCAATCGCGCCGAAGCCATCGTAAGCAGGTGTTTGCGTTTGTGACTGCTGCGGCAATCGGCTGTTTGATTTCGTGTGCCAGAGATGCCGTCAACTCCCCCATCGTGGTCACGCGGTTGACGTGCGCGAGATCGCCCTGCGCCTGACGCAACGCTTCCTCGGCGCCTTTGCGCTCCGTCACATCCATGTTCGTGCCGACGACTTCAACCAGTTCTCCGGTCGAGCTGAAAACCGGATGGCCTAGCGCATGGATGTATCGAATTGCTCCGTCAGGTAGCACGATTCTCAACTCGACATCGTAGTCCCTTCTTTCGTGCACGGCTTTCTGGACTTCTTCGAGCAACCTGCCGCGATCCTCTGAGTGAATCCTTTGCAAAATCATTCCTCGGTCTGGAAGGCCCTGCACCGGATCGAAGCCCCAAATCCGGAAATTTTCCTCGGACCAATAAAGAGGTGTTGTTACGTTGAAGGCCCAGCTGCCGGTGTGGGTCAGCCTCTGCGCTTCCGCCAAATATGATTCGCTACGCTGGAGCGCTTCTTCCGACCGCTTTGCTGCGGTGACGTCCATTACCGTGCCCACGAACTCGCCGGTCTCGCCGAACGGTTTTACGAGAGGGTGGCCAATTCCGTGCATGAATCTTGTGGTCCCTTCCGGCAAAACGACTCGGAAATGGGCCTCGACATCAGTCCCGCCGGCCATTGCTCTCTCGAGATCTGCGACGGTCGCGCCTCGATCGTCGGGATGAATACGCTGATAAAACTCTTCGAATGGAGGTATGCCGACTCTTTCCCGAGCAAGGCCAAACAAGTGCCGGTGCTCCGGGGAGGAATGGATCATCTCTCGAGTGGCAATATCGCATGCCCAAGTGCCGGTGTGGCTCAGCTTCTGCCCTTCCGCCAAGTACGCTTCGGTGCGAAGCAGGGCCTCCGCGGCGCGTTTACGTTCGGTGATGTCCATTACCGCTCCAACAAATTCCACAGTGCCCGATTCATCGCTTAAGCCATGAGCCACAATATGCACGTGCTTGACGGAACCGTCCGGCATCACCAGCCGATGCTCAAGTTCGAAATCCTTTCCGTCGCTATGCGCGCGCTCGATCGTCTGTTGAACCAGCGGCGCGTCTTGTGGATGAATCCGCTGGAGAATGACATCCACAGTCGGCGTGGTGGTTCGGTCGTACTCGAATATCCGAAAGGTTTCTTCTGACCAAATGATCTCGCCCGTAGCGACCCGCCAGCCAAAACTCCCGGTGTGGCTGAGCCTTTGAGCTTCAGCCAAATACGCCTGGCTTTGCCGCAGCGCAACTTGTGTCAGTTTTCGTTCATAGTTCTCCGCCCGCAATTCCTCGTTAATTCTCTTAAGTTCCTGGATATTGGTATTCAGATCATCTTGCGCCCTGCTCAGCGATTCACTCGTGGTCCTTTGGGAAGCAGTCAGGAAGCACATTATTAGCGCTGACACTACGAAGATCGTTAGACGCGGCAGTTGGCTCGAATCTAAATAAAGCGAATGGATCGGGGACAAGAAGAAATAATCGAACGCCACAGCCGAGACGGTGACCCCAAGCAATCCTTGCCTGAAGCCGCCGAACCAGGCGCTGAATATGATGGCGCAGAAAAACACCGATGCGAAGGCCTCGGAATGCCAGAAATGCCACAACATCCATGCGACAACGATCGCTGACGCAACCGCCATCAGGGTGACGGCATACTTCACGCCAGAATGAGGCTTGGTCCACCAATTCGCTTTAGACATCGGCGTATTTTCACATTGTCGTCTAGCATCGCCGCGGCAGGTGCGGTGAACGAGAGATTTCACCGTACCCCGGCGCTCTTCTTAGCTTATAGCTACGGCACGGCTGAAGCCACGCTCTTTCCCAGTCCCCGTGCTTACCGTCCTTCTTTCAGCACCGCCTGGCAGTTCGCCGCCGCGGTCAGCACTTCGTTGAAAGCGGTTTCTTTGCGCAAAGCCTTCAGCAGAGGATCATCCAGCAGGGCAGAATAAGCACAATAGTTCTGCTGCACCGCGGCCTTCAGCAAGCGCAGCGCCGGTTCCGTCTGGCCGCAAGCCGCCATAAGAGCGCCAGTGTGATACCAGGCCTCCGGGTCCAATTCCATCATGACGGAGGATTCGTTTTCGCGCACAATCCGCGCCAGGTCCGCAGGGTGCTGCGCGGCGGTGCAGGCCTCCATCAGGTCGCGGTGATACGTGCTCGCCTTCGCCATGTTCTTCGCGCTGGCGTGCGCCTCTGCCAGATTACCTTCAGCCAGGTAAACGTAGGGCGTGACCCAGGCTGCCCATTCCGAACCCGCGTCGAGGTGCACGAAGTCCATGGCCCGATCGGTTTTGCCCATCTCCAGGAACGACCAGGCGCAGGAACGGAAGGAGAAATTTCCCGGATCCAGCGAACGCGCCGTGTTGCATTCCTGCGTCGATCGATCCAGCATTCCCGCATAGCGCAAAACGTAGCTCAGCGCGAAATGAGCGTCGGCGCTCTGCGGACGGCGCCGCACCAGGTCGGTCGCGGCATCGTAGGCGCGGCCCAGTTCTCCCCGCTCCACCCGGTTTGTAATCAGGTTGCTGGCTGCCATCACGCGGTTGGGATCGAGCGCAACGGCCCGTTCATACGCTGCATTCGAGCGCTGGAACTTTTCCTCGCCCCCGCCGCCGAACAGCGAGTCGAAATAATATCGCTGTCCCAGCGCTTCCCACGCCGGCGCGTAGCTGGGATCGATTCCGACCGCCCACTCCAGCATTGTGATGGCTTGTTTATTCGGAGCCGCATCGTGGGGTACGGCAATACTGCGCAGATAAAAGTCATAGGCCTGCTGGTTCTTGGGCCGCGAGGCGGCGGATTCCGACGCCCCGGCGGCGCCGCCCAGGATCTGCAACAATCCGTGCTGCACCTGCGAACTCAGTTGCTGTTGCAGCCCAATCAGATCGTCGGCCTTGGCCTCAACCGTACTCTGCCACAGCAGGCGATTCGTCGCCACGTCAATTGCCTCCAGCGTGACCGACAGCTGTTCCCCCTGCTTGATAAAGTGCCCTTGCAGCAAGCGCCCCACGCGCAGTTCCTGGCCCACTTTTTTCGGATCCAGGTCAGGCGCCACGAAGCGCCGCGTGACTGACGAGGGACGCACCTCCAGCGATCGGGAATAAGTCAATACGCTGGTGAGCTCGTCGGCCAGCGCGAAGCGCAGATAGTCGACGTTGTAATCGCCATTCAGATTCTGCAGCGGCAGCACGGCGATGGCGTTCCTCTGCTCGGCATTGGCTACCTCCCGATGCTTGAACCACCACGCTCCCACCGCCGCCAGCACCGTAACCAATAGCGCTGCCATCCCAATAACAAGATAGGTTTGAAAGCGCGAGTTCCGGCTGAAGGTCTTCGTCGCCGCTCGCAGCATCGACGAACTGCCAAGTTTGATCGTTCCCGACTCGGCCTCGCGCTTCAACTGTGCCAGGTCAGAGCGCATCTCGGCCGCGCTCTGGTAGCGATGCGCCCGGTCCTTCTCCATCGCTTTGCCGATAATGCCCTGCAGTTCGATCGGAATTGCCGGATTCAGGTCATGCGGCGGCGTGGGCTTCTGGTGAAGCACCGCATCTAGCGTCATCAGCGAGTTATTTCCCGAGAACGGCTTCTTTCCGGTAGCCATCTCGTAGAGCACCACGCCGAACGAGAACAGATCGCTGCGCGCGTCCACGGTTTCGCTGCGCGCCTGCTCCGGCGACATGTAGACCGCCGTGCCGGGAATGATTCCAACCGCCGTGAGCGACTGATCCTCTTCCGTGCCCGGGTTGTGCACCAGTTTGGCGAGGCCGAAGTCCAGCACTTTTACCGGGCCGTTCGGCGTCAGGAAAATATTGGCCGGCTTGATGTCGCGATGCACGATCCCCTTGGTGTGCGAGGCAGAGAGCGCATCGGCTACCTGCACCCCAACGTCGAGAACCTCGTCCAGCTTCATCGGCTGCCCGCCAATGTGCTGCTTCAGGCTCTCGCCTTCAAGCTTCTCCATGACGATGAAGGGATGACCGTGATTGTCCTCGATGCCGTGAATGGTGCAAATATTGGGATGATTCAGTTGCGATGCGGCACGCGCCTCGCGAGTGAAACGCTCCAGCGATTTGGGATCGCCAGCCAGATTTTCCGGGATAAACTTCAGCGCGACATGCCGCCCCAGTTTCAGGTCCTCCGCCTCATACACCACACCCATACCCCCACCGCCCAGCTTGCCAAGGATGCGGTAATGGGAGACCTGCTGGCCTATCATGAGTGCGTCGGACCCTGCCCGGCGGTAATGTTAGGCCCCCAGCCAAGTCCGGTCAACTCCGTTGAGCAAGCCATAGGAATCTCAGGCTGATGCCAGGAATGGCTCGGAGAGAGTTTCCTGGACGATGGAAATTCATCGGAACCATTTTGGTGCAGCGCGGCTGCGATTCCCAAGTTTGTCCTCGTCTACGTCCCTTGGTGAGATGCCCGTGATCCGGAAGGCGTTTTACGCAATATCATGGGATAAGACAATCCAATGCCACGTCGCTGCTGAGGAGGCATGAAATCATGAATGCCGCTGCTAACACTCCCCAACCCTGGCCGGTTTCTCCGGTTGACCGGCATGAAGCCATCCGACGGCGAGCCGAAGAGATATACATCCGCAACGGAAGGATCCCGGGTCGCGATAACGAGAATTGGGCGCAAGCCGAGCAGGAAATCATGCGCGAGCTCGCTGGCGAAGCTCCTCGCAAGACGGCGATTGTAGTTCGGGTCAACGGCGAGGAATATGTCGGCGAATATGACCCCGAAACAGCCGATGGCTATGCGCCGGGCGAGTTTGGCGCCGGCACCTCGGTGCCGGTGCGCTTTCGCGGCGACAAAATGCTGGTTTTGCGCCCCAACGGCAAGGTGCTCGAAACCACAATCGTCCAGAAGAATGGTGAAAAATTTTAATACCGCGAAAGATTTCAGGAAAGTTTCGCATCGCAAACCGTCTTGTGCGCAACTAATTCAGGATGCTGCATCTGCTCTTCCAGGCGCCAAGGAAGGCGCGCCCCCGCACTCTTACCTCTTCGCTGATGCACTTCGGTGCGGTTGGGCTTTTTTTCCTCGCGATTCTCGACAGTTCTCCGCTTCCAACTTTTGGCGGCCTCGATATTCTCACCGCCGTCCTGGCGGCCAGCCGGCGTAATCCTTGGTATGAGTATGGCGCTACCGCGACTGCTGGCTCAGTTACCGGCGCTTATCTCACCTACCGGCTTGCTCACAAAGCGGGAGCAGCTTACCTGGAGAAGAAGTTCAAGAAAGGCACAGTCTCCAGATTCCTAAAGCTTTTTAAGAAATGGGGCACGGGAACTCTGGTGGCCTCTACCGCGATTCCTTTTCCTACGCCCACCAGCATGTTTTTCGCGGCGGCCGGAGCCTCCGATTATCCGCTGCCTAAATTTCTGATCGTGGTGACGCTTTGCCGCGCGGTGCGCTACTTCGGCATTGCGTTTATTGCCAGCCAGTACGGGCGGGGACTTATCCGAGTCCTGCGGCATCCGTTAGAGCACTGGGGCTGGCTGGCGGTCGCCATCGCCTTGATCGCTGTTTCGGTCACGAGCGGGATCCTGATCAGCCGCCGCCTGGAGAGCGCGCCGGCCCAGTAGTTTTGAGACGTGTGGAGCGGGCACACCAGCCCGCTACGTTTGAGGTAACGCCCGCAAGCGGGCAGGAGTGCCCGCTCCACACAAGCTCTTACTCTTCCAGGAACAATCCCGCCGATGCTCCCACCCACTCCATGTTTTTGTTCTGGTCCACGCCCATCATCAGGCCGCGCCCCATGCGAACAATGGTCAGCACGGGCAGAATTTTTTCAAGCCAGACGTACATCACCCGCACCTCCGCCTTCGTCCCGCCGAACGGAGTTTCAATGACCGGGGCAAAATGCATCCGCTCCTGCAAAATGTAGTAGGGACGCTTCTCCGCCGGGATCGCGGCGATATCCTCTTTGCTCGGAGCAATCACCACCCCGAGCCCCGCAAACGAATAAAGTGGCTTGAGGGCATAGTTTTCGAGGTCCGCTGGAATTTCCGGCAGCCGATCGAGAAACCAGGTCTTCGGCACCGACTCATGCGTGAGGTAGGGAATGGAGAACTTGCTGATACGGAAATACCAGTTGGGATGGCCCGCCCATTCAACATCGAGATCGTCGCGCCAGTCGAAGTTCAGCTTGATCTTCTTGCGCTCCAGTTCATCTACGATCGTCCGGTTATAAATCCGGCGGATAGGAACGCGCTTACCGTCACGCTCGTAATAGAGTTGCGAGCCTTCTTTCTTGACATCCACAATATCGACGGTCCGCACGCCCAGCATTTTTTCGGTCAGCAGAAAATCCGGCAGCGTTTTCTGCTCTTGCGGATGAATCTCCATCAAAATCACATTCTGAGGATCATGCGCGCCCACAATGGCGCGCCGCAACAGTTCGCGGTACGAATCGCTGTTCAACCCGCTCAAAAAGTATTTGAGCCGGCCGCCAGCCGGTAGCCGAAAGTCGGCCGCGGCGAGCCCGTAAGCGTCAATGTAAGCGTCCGCCAGCGGCCCCTGATACGCATACAGAGAGGGGAAGGCCTGCAACTCCACCAGTTTCGGCTGCAGCTCGCCGCCCGCACCTCGCACCAGTCCAAAATCCACCTGCACAAACATGGGATGCGGAGGTTCATTGGGAACCTTGAACTCGGCGGGAACTGCCTCGTCCGACTTCGCGCGATACGCGGGATTGTCCACCAGTTGCCGGATCAGAGCTTCGCCGTCCGCCGCCATTCGATCTATCAGCGCTTTAGGAAAGAAGCAAGGCGTCTCAGAAATCCGAAACTGCACGTGAGTTCCGCACACATCATCGACCCGCCGCAGGAACGCGCGATATTTCTCACCCGTAAACCGTTCGTTAAACTGCGCGCGCAAAGAAGGAATCATGGTGTTAGAGACGTCATCGCGTCAGTACTCTGTCATCCTGAGCGTAGCAAAGTGATCTGTCATCCTGAGCGTAGTAAAGTGATCTGTCATCCTGAGCGTAGCAAAAACGCCGACAAAGTCGGCGTTTTTGCGAAGTCGAAGGATCCCTATCAGCTTAAATCTCCGGCGGCTACGAAAGGAATTCCTGAGCGTTCCCTACGCCTCCACCAAAAACTTCCCATCCCGCATAATCTGCCGCTCATCGACCCAAATATTAAATTTCCGCCCCACCACATCGATGTGCGTCGTCGAGTCCCACTCCGCCCCAGTGTGCGCTCCATACGGATTCCCAAACGCAATGTGCACGCCGGGATACTTCTCGTCCTGCAGGATCTGCCCGATCACATCTTTCAACTCGATGTTGGTTCCGATCGCGAACTCGCCCACCCGGTCGCTGTTCTCGTCGGTATGGGTGTAGTTCCAGAAGTCCTGCTCCAGTTCGCGGTTCTCGGAGTGTCCTTCGATCAGCCGGTTACCCTTCACTCGGATGGTCAGCGGATTCTTT
>DASSRO010000131.1:0-32550 GCA_035701745.1 Candidatus Sulfotelmatobacter sp.
CAGGAAGGAGCGTCGACGAATCCTGCCTGATGAGGGAAGAATTTCTTCGTCCTTCGTGGGTTGACTTGTTTCGGATGGCGGGAGGGAGAGTGAAGATCTCTGGTTATTCATAATGCTACGCTCCATTTTTCGCAAGCTGAGGTAGCGTGCTCGAGGCAGGGACTTCGAATCAACGCAAAGCCAGTTTAGGCAGCGAGTCCGATAACAGTGTCATGAAAGCATCGGCGACTTGTAAAAGATTCGTCGTCCGCTGCGGCAGGCGGCGGTCACTGGGTGGGGCAACGGCCGATCGATGGCCGAGTGTTAAATGTATCGAGAGGCGGATTAGTTGTTCGTGCCGGTCGTTTTTTTGAGCACCAGCACGAGAATGCGGCCATCGGAATGAAACTCCCCTCCAGTCGCAGTCTTCGCAGTGGTTAGCGGGTCGGCTGGCGAAACGTGATCCCGCTGGACGACCAGTCCAGTCCCCGAGAGTGTTCCATTCACGTACTCGCGTTCGCCATCGATTGCCGGATCGATCTTGTGCGTCACGCCATTGTTACGCTGATCGCGCTCGAACCCAATATCGTGTGTCGCGGCCACGCACCACAGCGGTCTGCCGTCCACTTCGTACGCCGATTTCCAGACTCGCAGGTGATTCCGCGACATCGCCACTCGCACCGGTTCGGCGTGGGCGAATCCGTAATCCTGCGCGCGTCCAAAAAGAAACAAGGTACTCATCGGCATCGTCAGGTAGTCTTTTTTCTCGAGCGAATCCATCACCGCATTCAGTGCGGTATTGCCAACTTTTGCATCGACCTTCACCCAGCCAGCCGCCGTGAACGCTTGAACGACTTGTTCCTGAGTGCCCACAATCAACACGTTCACCATGTCGCCGGGTTTGCCCGCGGGGTCGGAAACCCGCCGCGGAATCTTGCTAAGCAAATCCGCCGTGATGCCTGCGACGCGGGTCTCAACCGGCCCCCCTGCGTTGGCGGCATCGCTCGATCCCTCATTCAGCACTTCGATTTTCGCGTGGAAGCTGCCATCGGCGGTCGACGCCTCGCTCTGGCTCTGATTGATACCGAGGTACAACCTTCCCGCGACCGGCACGTCGTATTCCTTGCTCGCCCCGATCAGGAAGGCCTGCGCATAATTGTCGGAACCGATGCGGCCGATCAAGGCGCCATGGCCGGCATCCTTCACCGCATACTGATGCAGAAGGTCGGCAAACCCTCGCGCCAGTCCATCCGGGCCAAACGTTCCCTGGGTTCGGGTTTTTCCGGCGTAGGACTGGTCCGCCGGGTACGTGATTTGGCCCGTCGCCGTGAAGCGCAGCTTTGCCCCGCCACGCACGTCGATGTTGGTGTCCACCCACTCCTTTGTTGCCGGGATTTCAACCTCGAAGGATTTAACCGTGGTTGGTTTTGTGACGCCGGTTTGCGCGTTCGCACCCAGGTCTAATAGCAGCACCGCAAACGTCAAGGTCAACGCGAACGATAGAGTGCTCGTCGAACTCCTCATGGCCCATCTCAAAGTTTATTTTTGACTCACCTGAGTCAGCAAGCACCGACAGCATACCTCTGGAATACGGTCTTGCGCAAAGCCGTGAATGGGCTCGAAAGAAGTGTCCGAGCCGGCGCAGGCGATGAGAAGGAATTGCGTGATCGTTACGGATAAGCTAAACGCGAGTTCTTTCCAGAGTAGCGATTTCGCCTGTAGGCGATCCACCAGCCTCCGCTTGCGCAGCGGCAACGGGCTGGGGAGCGACCGGCCGCTTGATGGTGAAGCGCTGAATTTTGATCTCTCCGCGTCCATAGACTGCGAGCAAGGCTTCGACCGCGCGGGGGTCGAGTCGCTTGCCCGCGAGGTTCCGGATGATCTGCAAGGCTTGGTCTGGGGTGTGCGCCTGCTGGTAAGGACGATTGGTCGTGAGGGCGTCGAAAGTGTCGGCCACGGCAATCACGCGTGCCAGCAGCGGAATTTGGTCGCCTTGGAGTCCGTAGGGATACCCGCGGCCGTCGAGCGCTTCGTGATGCAGTTCGATGCCGGGAAGCATTTCCGCCAGTTGCGTGACCGGACGCAAAATATTGGCGCCCTTAGTCGTGTGGGTTTTCATTACTTCAAATTCTTCTTCGGTCAGCGCCCCGGGCTTTTTGAGGATGTGATCTTCAATGCCGATCTTGCCCACGTCGTGCAATTGAGCGGAGATTCGCAGGGTCTCGAGAAACTCTTCAGACTCCTTCATTTCCCGGGCAATGAGCAGGGAATAGCGCGTGACCCGGTCAGAGTGGCCGCGAGTGTAAGGATCCTTTTCGTCGACGGCTCCGGCCAGCATTTGAATGGAGCCCATAAATAATTCGCGATTCTCTTCGGCAGCGCGCTTCAGGTCGGCAACGAAACGTTCGAGCTCATCAGACATGGTATTGAAAGTGTGGGCGAGTTCGCCGATTTCAGTGCGGCTCAACAGGTGGACACGCTGGGAGAAGTCGCCGCGGGCCAGGGCGCGGCTCGACTGCGTGAGGACTTGCAAAGGGTTGGTAATGCGGCGGGCAGCGAAGATGCTGACAAGCATGCTCAAGAACACCGCGAGTAGCGCCAGAAGTCGCGCATTACGCTGCATCTCCAGGACATCCCGATAGGCCTCGAACAGCGGCTTCTGGGCGACGACGGCCCAGTCCAGAGAGGTCACAGGACTGTAAGTGCCCAGCATCTGCTGCTTGGTCTTGCCCTCGCGGACCGTGAATTCCATGGTGGGAACCAGTTGCGATCTGTTGCCGCTGTCTACGAAGTTCCGCACAATGTCCAGGTTCTTCATGTCCTGCCCGGTGGCAAACTCGGGCTTGGCTGCCGCCACCAGGCGTCCTTGCGCATCGACCACGTAAGGCGTCAGGCCACCGACGGCTCCTTCTTGCAGGCGGCGAATTAGAAACTCCAGGTCAACAACCGAGCCAATCATTCCCAGGAACCGCTGTCCATAGTTCACGGGATAGCTGACGAGAAAAACCGTCCGAGCGGATTTGCCTTCGCCGATCACCAGGGCCTGGCCATTGTAGGCGCGGCCGTCGCGAGCCGCGGCAAAGGCGCGCTCCAGTTCGCGATTCAAGAAAGCGTCAGGAGCAATGCGACCGGCCGAAATACCTTTCGCGTCCGAATTCAGCAGGGTGGCATAGGCGATTTCATCGGACGAAGATACAAAGTTTTCCAGGAGCGCCCGCAGTTCCGGCGACTGAATATTGGCCTCACCAATGTCGCCGCCGCTGGCTACCTGGATCGCGGATGACAGATTGGCCAACATCATGTGCAGTGAGCGCTGGTGCTGAGAAAGGTCGTCCGCCAGCGAGCGCGTCACCGTATTCTGCAGCAGCATCTCGTTAGTTTTTAGACGCTCGCGGTTTGTGGCCTCCACCTGCGACGAGTAGAAATACATCGGGACCGTGCTGATCACCAGCAACACGCCGAGAATGACATACAGAATCGGAATACGTGCGTGGTTCGGAGTGCCGGCGGACAAGTTTCTCCCTTCACTCATCGCAGACGCCGAAGACGAAGTGGCGGCGGCTTTCAAAGGTATCTTTAAAATTCTAACGGGGAATAGCTTTCGCTCGACGAAAAGCGAAGCGATTGGCGTTACCAAAGTACCCTGCGAGACGAGTACGAGCGGCGGGTTTGGCAAAAGAAACCGTGCCGATTAGTTCAACAGCTTCTTCAGGTCGCTCCACGTGATGAGGATTATGTGATTCTCCTGCAATGCCCGCTTGAATTCGGGACTGGTCACAACGTCGTAGTCACGTTGCCGCCAGGCGGCGCCGTAGTCGGTATGATCCACCATGACCGATTGCATTTCCGCATCGTCGTGCCCCAGGTGAACGATGATTTCGGTTACTCCAGGTTTCAGGCTCTTGATGGCATTGACGTAGAAGGCGCTCCAGTCGCCGGGGTGAACCGAAGGATCCGCGATAACTACGGAATTTAAAAGAACATCGTTGCTGGAAAGAACCGATGAGAGTTCTTTAGGAGTATCGGGGGCGATGAACGCCAGGAACGGCAACTTGTACTCATGAGCTACTTTGACGTAGACCTTGAACAGATCGGGGCGCGAGAAAAGCGTGCCCATGTGGCTGTCGAGGTGGGTGGGGTGGATTCCCAGCGCGACGGCGCGCTCGATTTGGGCGCGAATTTCACGCTCGGCTTCGTTGCTTTTCACAGCGCCGGCGGACCGAGGGGTATCAGGCCAGAGATATCCCGACGGGTCAAGGAGGCTTGGCACCTTGTCTTTGGAGACAATCGGCCCCCAGCGATACGTTTTCCACTCGCTGGTGAGAGTCAGGTGCAGCCCCAAGTCGGCGTTCGGATGACTCTTGGCGTAGTCAGCAACTTCGGTGAGCCAGGGGCAGGGAATCATGATGCTGGCGGAGGTGATGGCATGTTTGTCGAGAGCGTCGAAGCTGGCGGCATCTTCGGAGTGCGCGACGGCGAGATCGTCTGCATGGAGGATGAGCAACTTCGAATCGGAGGGGTAGCCCAAGCGCTCGGCAATGGTCTTGGTCTGGCCCAAGGCACTGGCGAGGCAGGATATTAAGAAGAGTGCTGCATACTTGCGCTGACTCATCGCGCCTCCGGCAAAAGAACTTTCTACACGTCTTTAGGCCTCACTACCCAGTTTCGCTTTTTCCGCTGCGCGACATCAGTTCCTGAATGGCTTCGCGAGGCGATTTTCCATGATGCAGAATGGCGTGCATCTGTTCCGTGATCGGCATCTCCACTTCTCGGGCGCTGGCGAGACCTACGGCCGCGGTGGTGGTAAAAACGCCTTCCGCGACCATGCCATGCATGCCCGCAATGATGTCGGGGAGTTTGCGTCCTCGGCCGAGTTCCACGCCGACGCTGCGATTTCGCGACAAGCCCCCCGTACAAGTGAGTACCAGGTCCCCCAGTCCCGCCAGGCCGGCCATGGTTTCGGCGCGCCCGCCGCAAGCCACCACCAGGCGCGTCATCTCCGCCAAGCCGCGCGTGATCAGGGCCGCAACTGAGTTGTGACCAAAGCCAAGGCCATCGCAGATTCCCGCGGCAATGGCCACGATGTTCTTCAGCGCTCCGCCCAGTTCCACTCCGATTACGTCGCTGTTGGTATAGACGCGAAAGCTCGAATCGCTAAAGACCTGCTGCACGGTGCGTAGAAGCGCGCTATCTTGTGAAGCGATCGTAACCGCCGTCGGGTCACCGCGCGCCGCTTCCTGCGCGAAAGACGGTCCGCTGAGCGCTCCCACCGCCGGCAAAGGCCGGTCGTCGCTCTTCATCACCTCGGCAATCACTTCCGTCATGCGCTGCAGCGAGCCTTCTTCCAGCCCTTTGGTTGCGCTCACGATCAGCGCTTGCGGCGGCACAAGCCGGCGCATGCGCTCGAACAGTGCGCGGCAATGTTGCGAGGGCATGACGCTCACTACGATGTGTGCGCCGCCAAGTGTTTCGCCGAGATCGTTGCTGGCGGTCACGGATTGCGGAATGGGGCGGCCGGGAAGGAACTTCTCATTGAGACGCTTCTCCATGATCGATTCACAGACGTCGGTTTCGTGCGCCCAGAGTCGGACGCGGTGCGTCCCTTTGCGCCCTAGAATGATGGCGATTCCGGTGCCCCACGCCCCCCCGCCGATGACGGCGATCTCGCTCATGTATGCCTCGATCCCAAACGATTTTCCGTGCCTGCCAACAGCCGGCGGATGTTGGCGTGGTGCTTGATGACGATAAGAACCGCCGCCGTTGCCATCAAGACGAGAGCCACTGCGTTGTTCCCGTATTCATGCAGTGCCATCGTAATGTTAGGGAAGGCCGCGACCGCGACGATCGATCCCAGGGAAACGTAACGAAAGGCCAGAACGAGCCCAAGAAAGATGATGGCGGAAAAGAGAACTGCTTTAGGAGCGATTAAGAGGAATGCGCCCAACCCGGTGGCCACGCCTTTGCCGCCGCGAAAGCGCAACCAGATGGGAAACATGTGTCCAGCCACGGCGAATAACGCCGCCACAGCGGCCCCGAGCACGAGGTTCGGCGACGAAGCCGCGAGGATGGTGCCCCACTGCACATGGGCAAACGAACTTCGCCCTGGAATTGATGGACTCAAGAGGATGCCACAGATCACTGCGCCCGATCCTTTCAGGGCGTCGAGCAGCAGAGTCAGCACACCGAGAGCTGGAGACTTGCGCGCCACGTTGGTGGCGCCGATGTTGCCGCTGCCGATGCGGCGCACATCCTCGCCGCGGAAGAGGCGCACCAGAAGGTAACCGAACGGAATCGATCCCAACAGGTAGCTCACGACAGCGATAAGCAGGAATCTCGACATGTTCATCTTTGACAAGAGGCGCCGGGCCGCCGGCGCTACTGTAAATCAAATCGCGCCAGCTTTGTGTACTTCGATCCTTTTGGGGAGAGCTGGCTTTGGTATAAAACAAATTGACGCGCCGCCATGTACCCGAACTCAGGCGCAGGAAGCGCGGCAATTCGTTTCTGCAAAAGGTCGAAGACTCGGTTCGGCTGATCTCCCTTGATGCGCCGGGGAGAACCGGAACGGCCCCCGCCGCGCGCCAAGGTTAAGTGCGGGGTGAAGGCACGTTCTTCCCGTGGAATTCCCAGCGACGCCATTTTCTCGTCGATCGCCGATGCCAGAGTCGCCAGTTGAGGCCCGGCTTCCATACCCACCCAGAAGACGCGCGCCGATTTCGCGGTTGGGAAAAATCCGTACCCGCGGAACTGAATATCGACCACTCCTTGCGAAATGGCCGACAATGCCTGCTTGATTTGCTCAACGGCCAGTTCCGGTTGCTCGCCGATGAATTTCAAGGTCACGTGCAAAGATTCCGGCTTGGCCCAACGCGCATCGGGTGCAAAACCGCTAGCGCCTGCAACGAAGCGTGCAATTCGCTGGCGGATGTCGTCGTCGATATCGAGAGCAATAAAAAGGCGCATAGGAAGCTTCCAGCCCTTGGCACCCAGCCTTTATTGTTGGCTTACGAATTTCCTTTTGGACTTACGCTCGGCCTCGCCCATAAATCTTTCCGGAAACGGTGTAGCGGAGAAGTGTCCATTGCATTGGTTTAGAACCAGGACTTCGCTAAAAGCTAGAAGCTCTCACATCAACTTCTTCCTTAGCATATCCAGTGCCATGGTCGAGGCAAAACGGCGGATTCGCTTGCGATCGCCGGGAAAATTGCGTTGCACCACTTCCGTACCCCGGTCATTGGCGACGGCGTGAAACACGAGGCCCACGGGCTTTTCTGCCGTGCCACCCCCCGGACCGGCCACGCCGGTGATGCCTACACCGAGAGTCGATTCGCAGCGGTAGCGAATGCCTTCCGCCAGGGCGGCGGCTACTTCTCGGCTCACTGCACCGTGCCGGTCAATCATTTCGGCCGGCACTCCCGCCAGTTCGGTTTTCAGAGTATTGGAGTAGACGACGGCGCCGCCCAGAAAATAGCGCGAGCTGCCGCTGATGGAAGTCAGGCGCTCGGCCAGCAAACCTCCAGTGCACGACTCTGCCACGGCAACAGTGGCGTTGCGCATCTGCAGCCAGTAGCCGACGATCTGCTCCAGCGATTCTCCGTTGCGCGAATAGACAGCGTCGTCGAGTTCGTCTTCGACTACGCCCGCGACTTCATCCACGCGGCGCTGCGCAGCGTCGAGCGTGGCGGCGCGGGTTTTGAAGTGCAGTTCAATCTCTCCCGCGCCGGCCAGGATAGTTGTCTCCACGTCCGTGTAGCGCTTGTAGATCGGTGCGACCCTCGCATCGACGGCCGATTCGCCCAACATCGCAATCTTCAGCGTCCGGGTGGCCAGAGAAGCTGGTGGAAGCTTGGCGCGGAGGCGCTCCCGCACTTCGTTCTCGAACAGCGCCTTCAGTTCGTGCGGAGGCCCGGGGAGCAGCACGATGATGTGTTCGCGCCCGTCGAACTGTCCACTCAGCAACTGTCCGGGCGCAGTGCCATTGGGATTTAGAAGCACGGTGGCGCCTTCCAGAACGTCGGCCTGCTTGGAATTGTTGGCCGTCATCTTCCAGCCGCGTTCCGCGAAGCGCTGTTCCAGGCGCGCCAGAATCTCCGGGTCGCGACGCAAACTCACACCCAGCGCTTCGGCCACGGCCTCCCGCGTCAAATCGTCTTCCGTAGGACCGAGGCCACCGCTGAAAATCACGATGTCGGAGCGAAACAGGCCATGCTGCGCCGCGGCGACCAATCGCCGCAGGTCGTCCCCTACAATGCTCTTGAAAATTACGTCCACACCCAGCAGGTTAAGCTGCTCGGTCAGGTAGAGCGAGTTGGTGTCCATGCGGTAGGGCGTGAGCATCTCCGAACCGACCGCAATGATTTCAGCATTCACTCGTCTAGAAGTTTAAATGAAAAGCGGGAGCGTCAGTTACTCCGGCGGCAGTGGTGAGCCCTGGATGTCCCACGACAGATGGTGCACGCTGTTGGTGGTGGCCAGAAGGACGGAGCGTCCGGGAGCAAATGCCAGGCCGACCAAGCCTTGCCCGGCAACTTCCAGATTGGCGAGCCCATCAGGCGCGATCTTCACAATCCCGCGCGTGCCCGACAGGGACGCAGCCACGTAAAGATTGCCATTGACGTCGAAGGCCAGCCCCTGCGGCCTGCCCAAACCTTTATAAAAGGTACTCACCGTGCCATTGGGATCGATTTTGTAAACGCGGTCCGTGGGACCGGTCACGAACAAATCACCCTGCGGATTGAACGCGAGATGGTACGCCGACACGCTGACTTCGAGCGTGGCAAAGACGAATACCTGCTGGTCGCGCGCGATTTTGAAAATCGTTCCGTTCCGGTCGCCAACGTAAAGGCTCTGCTCACGATCGAACGCGATTCCCGTGGCCACTCCCATGCCCTCCGCATAGGTGGTCAGAGTACCGTTGGGAGCCACGCGATAAACGGCTCCGTCATAACGCGACGACACATACATCTGTCCCTGGCGGTCAAAGGCGATGCCTGTGGCGTTCATCATTTCCGAGACGAACGGCTTCATCGTGTAGTTGGTATCGATCTTAAAAATTGCAACCGGAACCTTCTGGCCGCGGGAGCCCGAAACAGTCGCGTAGATATTGCCGTCGGGGTCTACCGCGGGATTGGTGACAGGGTGAAGATTCTCGGCGATCGGGACTGCGACCTTCACCGGATGGGAGTTGCTGACGTGCCCGTTCGTGGCCACCACAACCGAACCGGTAGTAGCACCTTCGGGCACGCGCGTCACCACGAACCCGTCAGAGCTAACGATAATCGGTCCTTCGAAGTCGCCAAACTTCACTTTGGGGCGGTGAAGTTCCTGGTGCGGACGCAGACCCGAGCCGGTGATTCGCAGTTCCCCTCCGGCAAGGGCAAACGAGGGCGCGACCGTGTCAATGCGCGGCCCTCCATTGAGAGTTTTCTTGCCGAGAATGCGGTTGGAGAATCCCATGAAGCGTACTAGCTACGGAGTACAAAGGTACCACCGTCAGCCCACCACTCCGTACTATTTTAGTAGCGCAAAATGCAGTAAGAGATGCATGCCAAGGAATGCAAAAATTCCCGCCGCCAGATCATCCAGGACGATTCCAGTGCCCTCGGGAAGTCGCTCCAGTTGCCGTACTGGGGGCGGCTTGAGAATATCGAAGGCTCTAAAAAGTATAAAACCGGCAAGGAAAGTTTTCCATTCCAGAGGAACTGCGATCAGAGCGAGGAGTTGTCCCGCGACTTCGTCGATGACCACAAACTGGGGGTCCTTTACGGCGGCCGCACGGGCGACGCGGGTGGCGGCAGGTATGCCGACCGAGGTGACCAGAACAGCAAGAGCGATAGCCAGCGGAGTTCTAAGGGTTGGCGCAACCAGGTATGCAATTGCAGCCCAAAGCACTGTCGTAGCGCCTGAGGCCCAAGTGCCCGGGCCGGGGCGCAGCCGCCCAATCCCCCCGAACGTCGCAACCAGCGTCGCCCAAAGCGGCGCGCAACGGTCAGGATCGTTCGTCAAGATTCGTCCTCGGAGTCCTCCGGGTTGCGCTCCCGGACACCCTCTTCCGTATCGGTTACTGGCGACGAAATCACGTACTGCCCGCTGGACCACTTGCCCAAATCGATGAGCCGGCAGCGTTCGCTGCAGAAAGGAAAATCCGCGTCGGTGCTCTTAACTGACTTTTTGCAAATGGGGCAGCGGAGTTTGACGATACGCTTGCGCGGCATACGATTGGCTACAAGATTTTCGCAACCAGATCGTAATCGTGCGTCTCGGTAATCTGGCAGCGATAGAACTGGCCCGGCTGCGGCTCAATTTCTTCCGGAAAATCGTTGACGAATACTTTGCCGTCAATTTCGGGAGCGTGCATGGAAGTTCGGCCTTCGAGCAGCAACTCTGTCTCTTCCGATTCGCCTTCCAACAGCAAGTCAAACTCTTGTCCGACCAAAGCTTTCTTTTTCTTCTTGCTGATCTGGCGCTGAATTCCCATTAGATGCTTGCGCCGACGCTCGATCTCGCGCGGGGAGAGTTTCCCGTCTAGCGCATAGGCATCAGCCCCATCCTGATCGGAATAAGCAAAGGCCCCCATCCAGTCAAATTGGGCCTGGCGCACAAATTCGCAAAGCTCTTCGAATTCTTTCTCGGTCTCTCCGGGGAATCCCACGATGAATGAGGTCCGCAGGGTCAGATCGGGCACACTCCGGCGCATCTTGGCGATGGAACGCAGGAAGACATCGGCTCCGCCACCGCGCTTCATGCGCTTCAACACCGAAGCTGAGGCATGCTGCAGAGGTACATCCATGTAGGAACAGATCTTTTCGTGCTTCGCGATCGTCTCCAGAAGCTTGCCCGTAATCTTGTTGGGATAGGCGTAGAGGAAGCGTACCCACCGCAGATCCTCAATCGCAGCGAGTTTCTCCAGCAGAAGCGCCAAACCATCTTTCAGGCCGAAGTCTTCGCTGTAGCAGGTGGTGTCCTGGCCAATCAGCGTAATCTCGCGGACCCCGCCTGCTGCAAGACGCTGAGCCTCGGCCACGACCGATTCAAAGCGTCGAGAGCGAAACTGCCCGCGCAGCTGGGGAATAATGCAGAACGTGCAGGGATGGTCACAGCCTTCCGCAATTTTGATGTAGGCCATGTGGCCCGGCGTAGCCAGGATGCGAGGAGTGGCGTCGTCGTAGAGATAATTAGGAAGGTCTCCAATGGCCCCATCCCATGTCTCGCGTGAGAATCGGCCATGGGCGGCCCGCGCATCTCCTTCTGGCCGCGAAGGTAAAACCACGAGCGGCGAAGTCTTTCGGCCGGCACTCGGCGGTTGCCTTGGTTCCAGCCCTGCCGCGGACAGGATTTTCTCTAATTCCCCGGTCCCGACAACCGCGTCCACCTCGGGAATGTCTTTGCGAATCTGGTCTCGAAAGCGCTCCACCAGGCATCCGGCGACCACAAGCTTTTTCGCCTTCCCGCCGGTCTTGTGCGCGGCCATCTCCAGAATGGTATTTACCGACTCCTGCTGCGCGCTTTCGATAAATGAGCAGGTGTTGACCACGATGACGTCGGCGTCTTCCGCGCGGCGAGTCAGTTCAGCTCCGGCCCGCGCCAGCAAACCCATCATCACTTCGCTGTCGACCAGGTTTTTCGGGCAGCCCAGGCTGACGAAGCCCACCTTTTGCGGGCGCTCGGCACGCGGCTTCTCCGCAAAATTCTCTTCCTTGGGTTCAGGCTTGAGATCAGGGGAACCGCTAACGGTAAGGTCCTTCACTGGCATGCAATCCTTCTATTCTAGCATCCTGGATCATGCCGCCTGCGGCTGCATCACCACGCGTGCTTCATCGCTTTCGCGAACTCCTGCGGCTGCAGTGTATTGAGCACATCGTCCCTTGTCAGCCAGGCCCGCCGCGCCTGCAGCACGCCGTAGCGAATCTTTTCCATGTGCGAGGTGTGGTGAGAATCCGTATTGATCACAATCTTTACGCCCTGCTGTTTGGCCTGCCGAAGATGCACATCGTTCAGGTCGAGGCGGTCGGGATACGAATTCAGTTCCATCGCGACTTTGTGCCTGGCAGCCGCGCCCAGGACCGCGTGCATATCGAACGCGTACGCGTCGCGCCGCAGTTGGATGCGCCCGGTTGGATGCCCAATGATCGAGGCGTTCGGATTCGCAATCGCTTTCAAAAGGCGATCCGTCATCTTCGCGGGTTCCTGGTTAAAGACCGAATGGACGCTGGCAATAACAATGTCCATTTGTGCCAACACGTCGTCGGAAAGATCGAGATTGCCGTCGGCCAGGATGTCGACCTCGATGCCGGCAAAGATCGTGATGCCCTCAATCTTCTTGTTTGCTTCTCGAATCTTTTGAATGTGGGCGATCGCGCGCGTATCGTCGAGCCCGTTGGCGAACGCCAGGTTCTTGGAGTGGTCGGTGATCGCCATATACTTGTAGCCGCGCGCCTTGGCAGCCTCGGCCATTTCTTCAATCGTATTGCGGCCGTCGGTTTCTACCGTGTGCATGTGTACGTCGCCCTGCAGATCGGTCTGGCTGATCAGCGGCGGCAGCGCATGGTCCCGGGCCAGATCGATTTCGCCCAGGTTTTCCCGCATCTCGGGCGGGATGTAGTCGAGTTTAAGCTTGGCGTAGATCTCTTCTTCTGTTTTGCCGGCAACCGGCTTTCCACCATCCAACGTCGCCAGGCTGTATTCGTTCAGTGTGAAGCCCATCTTCAGGGCGCGTTGGCGCAGGGCTACGTTATGGGTCTTTGATCCCGTGAAGTACTGCATGGCGGCGCCGAAAGATTCCGGCGGTAACAGCCGCACATCGACCTGCATGCCACTGCGCAGGTGGAAGCTGATCTTGTTGTCGCCGCTGGCGATGACGTCCATCAGCGGCGGATATTGCGCCACATAGGCGATCGCGTTTTGCCGCCCTGCTTCTGACGTGCAAGCGGGCCCCGTGACCAGAATGTCGAGGTCGCCCACGGTCTCGCGCCCGCGCCGCAGCGAACCCGCCGGCGTGACCTTCTCGATCCCGGGATATTTCTCCAAATACGCCGTCAGTTTCTCGGCCTCGATTTCGGCAGCGTCAATCAGGAACCGCCCTCCTATCCGGCGATAGTCCGCAATCGCCTTTAGTAGCTTGGTTTCATGTTTTTCCCCCATGCGGGGCAGTTCGCGGATTTTTCCTTCCCGCGCCAGCTTCTCCACGCCGTCTACGTCACTGATCTTGTAAGCACTCCAGATCAGCGCGATGGTCTTCGGTCCAAGCCCCTGAATCTTCAGCAACTGCAGCATGGAGGGATGGTATTTTTCCAGCAGTTCGGACTGAATAGCGAGCTTGCCTTCGGTGAAGAGCTCCTGCAGGTTCCGCAACATGCTCTTGCCAATGCCCGGAATGGCCAGAACCTGCTTGGGATCAGCGATTAGCTCTTTTATCGGTTGTGATAAATTCTCAATGGCCTGGGCGGCATTGCGGTACGACCTGATACGGAACGAATCCTGCCCATCGATCTCCAGCAGATCGGCGGTCTCGTACAGAATGTTGGCGATAGCCTTATTGTCCACCGACTAAAGATAAACAAGATTCGGCAGCAGGGCCAGTGAGGGGACAGGAGAACTACTCGCCCCGCGCCAGAAGAAGCGCGAGGCGTGCAATCGTGGGAACACGGCCTTCACGGGTGCGGGGGAGCGCTCGTTAAGCCGTCTGAAACGGCCTCGTATCTTGTTGTGCCTACGAAGCTTTCGTTACATTTGCTGCCTGGGGTCCTTTTTGGCCTTCAGTGATTTCAAACTCCACCGGGTCGCCCTCTTGCAGGCTCTTGTAACCCTCTGAACTGATTGCGCTGTAGTGCACAAAGACATCTGGCCCATCTGCGCGACCGATGAAGCCGTAGCCCTTGGCATTGTTGAACCACTTTACGGTTCCTTTCAGTCGTTCCACGTACTCCCCCTTTTTCGGCACGTCTCTAAGGGGGTCCAGGGACGTGCGCTGCGTTTGATTCCGCGAATAGGATGCAATTTTTGGCAAAAGGGGTAGGCTATCAACGTTTGTAGGTGTAAAAAAATTTAACAGAACTGCTAACAGCGTAACGGTGGGGATCCGTGTAGCGGAAGCTAGACTGACGGTCTTACTTGGCTTTGGTGGTCTTTGATGTACGATCCAACCACAAAACGGAAGCGATGGTTTTTGCGTCCCGAATAGTACCCTTCATGACCATGCTCACCGCATCCGGGAGTGGTACCATCCTGATCTGAATTACCTCATCCTCTTCGGGCTGTGCCTCGCCTTCGCGTAAACCTGTCGCTATGAACACAGCCATCGTCTCGGCAACGAATCCGGGGCTGGCGTAAAACTTCAGGATGCGCTTCCACTTGGTCGCCGTGTATCCGGTCTCTTCCAGTAATTCACGTTTCGCGGCCTGAAGTTCACTCTCTCCGGGATCAATGCGGCCAGCCGGCAATTCCCACAAAAACTGAGTGGCAGCATGGCGGTACTGTCTCTCCAAGAGAACGCGAGGCGTCGCCTCGGATTCGTCGACAGCCAGCACGACGATCGAGCCCGAGTGATGAATGAGATCGCGCCGCGCCCGCACGCCGCCCGGCTCTTCGACTTCATCGGTCGTCACTGTGAAAACCGGTCCGCGATAAACCATCCGTGACGACAGGATGCGTTCTTGACTGCCCTTGGGCCCGCGACGGTTGCTGGAAGATTTGCGCATGAAATTAATATAAAGCAAGCCTCCTGATGATCGGCGCTCGATTCTTGCCTCGCGCCGCGAGCGAACAGTCGCGGCTCGTGATAGCGGTTTCCGAAATTCGCAGCCAGAACCCCGAAGCTAATTCTGCTATTCTGCCCCGCATGGCAGGTTTGCCGGAGATCGCGATCGTGGGTGCCGGAAATCTCGGCTCAGCGCTAGCGGCCTCCCTGCGGCGGAGTGGATACGTTATCGAAGCAATCATTGCCCGATCAAGCCGAGCCTCGCAGCGCAAGGCACAAAGCTTGGCCAAGGAAGTCGGCGCTCAGGTTCTTAGTGATCCATCGGGGGTTCTCCGGGCGAACTTGATCTGGTTCTGTGTACCCGACGCAGAAATTGCTCAGGCCGCGCGCGATTTTGCGAAGAAGATCAACTGGAAGGGAAAGGTCGCATTCCATTCCAGCGGCGCTCTGTCCAGCGACGAACTGGCAGCACTGCGCATTCGCGGTGCGGCGGTCGCGTCAGTCCATCCACTCATGACGTTTGTGCGGGGTTCGCGCCCTCCCTTGGCTGGTGTACCTTTTGCGCTGGAGGGCGACGGATCGGCAGTCCGCACGGCACGTCGGATAATCGAAGACATTGGCGCTCACGCCTACTCCATTCGAAAAAAGGACAAGGCTGCCTATCACGCCTGGGGAACTTTTGCCTCGCCGCTCTTTACCGCGCTTCTGGCCACCACAGAACGGGTAGCAGGTTTGGCCGGGGTACATCGAAAGGCTGCCAAACGCCGCATAATTCCAATCCTGCTCCAGACCTTGGCGAACTACGCCTCCCTGGAAGCAGCCGATGCTTTCAGCGGGCCCATCATCCGTGGCGATTCGTCGACCGTTGCCCAACACCTGCACGTGCTGCGCAGCATGCCTGCGGCCCGTGAGGTATACTCCGCCCTCGCTCGCAGTGCGCTTTTGTATTTGCCCGCTAAAAATAAAGCCGCGCTGAAGCGACTACTCGACGCTCAAAGATGATTCTGTAGAACACTCATGCCGCCGAGACCAACCCGAACGTTGATCTTCACTCTGCTGGTAGCGGTTGGAACCAGCTATTACTATTTTGGTCTGCTTCTGCCGAGCGCACGTCTGCGTGACGCCGCCAATCAGATGGTTGGATGCTGCGCCTTCGGCGGTGACTTTTATCCTATCTGGCTGACGGGGAGAGCGCTCCTTCGCCGCGGCGTCGATCCTTATACGCAGGAGATGACGCGAGAAATTCAAACCGGCCTTTACGGCCGGGTTATGGATCCGGCTCGGCCTTCCGATCCACCCACGGATTTTCGCGCCTTCGCTTACCCGCTCTATACCGATCTGCTGGCAGCGCCCTTGTTGCCGCTGAGCTTTAGCGTAGTTCGAGTCGTGATGGGCATTTTGTTGCCTTTGTTGACCGCAGGGAGCCTGGTCCTGTGGCAGCGCGCTTTTCGCCTGGAGGCGTCCCGCGGCGGATTGACGATCGCAATCATTTTGCTGCTTGTCAGTTACCCGGTGCTGGAAGGACTATATGCCCTGCAGGCTGGCCTTTTGGTCGGAGCCGCGCTCGCTGCATCGATAGTTTCGCTGGCGCGCGGGCGATTTCTGCTGGCTGGCGTGCTGTTGGCTTTGGCGTCCGTGAAGCCGCAATTAGTATGGCTGCTCGCGCTCTCTCTGCTTGTTTGGGCGTCAGGGGATTCCAAGCGGAGACGAAACTTTGTTTTTGGTTTCAGCCTTACCTTGGTTCTGCTCGCTCTGTTCAGCCAACTAGTGTTGCCAGGATGGTTCGCCGAATGGCGGCGCTCGCTAGCGGGCTACTCGCATTACACTTTGCCGCCGCTGTCGCAACTCGTCTTGGGCAGGCCGCTGGGAGTTGTCGTGGGGCTGCTACTGCTTGCACTGGCCGTCGCGCTCAGCTGGAAAACGCGCCGATCTCCGGCTGGCTCCGCGAGTTTTTCGCTGGCTACGAGTTTCGCACTCGGCGTTACCGTGATTTTGGCCCCCACCGGCGGCGCAGTCTACGATCAGGTGATTTTGATTCCCGCGCTTTGTTACTTGAATTTTCGCCGCGCAGAAATCCTTAACGCCAGCCGCCCTGTCCGCGTACTGGCTCTCGCGGCACTCTTTGCGCTAGGTTGGCAGTGGTTCGCGGCCTGCGGGGTCACACTAGGTTCAATGTTTTTGCCATCCTGGGCGCGAAGTCCGGAAAGTTTGGTCCTTCCGACCCGCATGGCAGCGCCTATGCCGTTCGTACTTCTCGCCCTGTTGTCGTTTTTTGTGGTGAGGACTCTGCAAGGCCAGACAGATTCATCCGGCGCAGTCTTGCGGATGCAAGTTTAGGTTCAGCCACGAGAGCCGATCTAGCCTGAAGTGAAAAGATGTCCCAGCTTTTCCTTCTTGGTCCTGAGATATTCCTCGGCATGGGGACTGGGAGTGACTTCGCATGGAACCCGTTCCACAACTTTGACCCCGGCACGTTCCAGAGCCTGTACCTTCTCCGGATTGTTCGACAATAGACGGACTCGCGTAACCCCCAGTGCCTTGATTATCCCCGCCGGAAGCGCGAAGTCGCGGTAGTCGTTCTTGAACCCCAGTCGTTCATTAGCCTCGACCGTGTCGAGGCCTGCATCCTGCAATTCGTAGGCCTGCAGTTTCGGCATCAGACCGATGCCGCGCCCTTCCTGTTGTTCGTAGATCAGGATTCCCGCGCCCTCTTCGGCAATCATCGACAGCGAAAGCTCTAACTGTTGGCGGCAATCGCAGCGCAAAGAGTGAAAGACGTCACCGGTGAGGCATTGCGAATGAATACGCACTAATGGCGGCGAAGATTTCACCTCTCCCATCACTAACGCGACTGCCTCTTCGACCTCCTGATTGCCGTCTGAGCCGGACCGCCCCCGGAAGCCGTAAATCCGAAATTTGCCCCAGCGCGTGGGAAAATCTGCCGACGCGATTTGCTGGATTGCGTTTTGAGTCACACCGTTATTATAACGGCTGGTTCTTTGGGCAGCGTAGTTACACGCGGAATTGAAGTCCTACGCTCGCGCACGAAAGTGGAAAATGGCATCTTGCTTGGAAGCGATGGGCGTGCCGTTGCGTGTCGCCGGTCGGAAATGCCAGTTATTTAGCGCCAACAATGCTTTCTCATCGAGTTTGCTCCCCATGCTCTGGAGAATTTTCTTGTCGATAATTTCACCTCGCGTGTCGATCACGATCTCCACCACGACATTGCCCTCAGAATCAGGCAACTCCCAGGGATACGCCACCGGATCAGAAGTCGTAACCGGTAACGCGGGGCGAATCTCATTGCCGGCGAAGGGGCCGTTGCTCAGAGTTCCATAGGGAAGTCCTGCCTGCGCGGCGTGCCCTAACGCGGAAAGTGTCTGGGTTTTGGAATCGTCTTCGGCTGCGGTTCGAGCCAGCGGATGCTGCAGCGTCGTCAGTTTCGCCTGCTGAGCGGGCGTTTTCCATGTCAGCTTTTCATGGCTGAGCCGCTGGTGTCGATAGCGCTGTGTAGCGCTGTCGGGAGAACTACGGGTGCTGTCGTCGGGAGTCGTGCTGGGCCAGTACAGCCGAGTGACAGATTTGCCGTTGTGCCCGGCGGCCACCGAAACCGCAGTCAGCAATTGAGGTTCGGGCGTGTGCAAAAGGCAGGCGAGAAACGCGCCATGCAAAACAAGCGAGCCGATTCGCACCCACCGTTGCCGGTGCGCGTACCCGGAATTCAGTTGCGCAAACATCATACAATTCTCAAGTCAGAAATCCCCACCTGATGATAATGCTAGTTAGACGCAACTCCGCGGAATTGGTCAAGCGGATTTCTTAAACGCAATCCGCTAGGCGGAACCGTCAGTAACGAAGTTTTGAACCGCGCCAATTTGGTGACGGTTCTGGAACACTGCTAAAATAGCCAAGCAGTCGACCCACCGCACACGGGGCTATAGCTCAGCTGGGAGAGCGCATCGTTCGCAACGATGAGGTCGTCGGTTCGATCCCGACTAGCTCCACCAAATCTAGTTCTCCAGCAAAATGCGGTACCCGGCCAGTTTCCTCTGCGCCCCGGCCCCAAGCGGACGAATGAGCAGATCGCATTCACAATAGACCAGGCTGGACAGCAACTGTGAAGCTTGAACCCGGCTCTTAAGGTCTGGCGTAGGCTGGGCTGTCGGGTTCGGGACGGTCGTAATCGCGGCCGTATTTGTTTTTGTGGGCGAGTGCCAAGTCGGACTCAGCTAGTGTGAACGTTCCGAGGGACGTCGCTCCCGGGCCGACGGTGACCTCGCGAGTCACGGCGCGGAGAGCGTCTGGAGCAACGGAGGAGTGGAATATCTGAAGCTCGTAGCGGCCCGGCGGAACATTGGGAATAGCGAGGTCTCCGCGCGCATCGGAGATGGCATAGTAGGGCGTGGGCAGGGCGATGACGACTGCGCTCATTTCGGCATGTATGTTGCAGAAGATGAAGGAGACGCCGGGTTTATCGAATTGAACGAACCGCGTGGTGCCGCTCTCATACAGGCCAAGGTCGAAGCGTTTGCCCTCGAACAGCGAGAACACATTGTGAAAGAAGGGGTCGTGATTGGGGAATTCCACTTTGCCGCCAACCGGGATTACCAGCATCGAAGGATGAAACTGCTTGTTCTTCTGCACCAGTTGAGGAATCGCAGATTGATGTGGGGGCGCGATGGCCGCTCCAACGGGCGTGAGCCAGACGACTGCCTTTGAGGCATTGGAAATGCTGCGCCCGTTTCGGGTGAGCTCGACTCGTGCCTTGAGCGTAGATTCCTGGGCGGACGCGCAGATGGCAGCCGCCAGAAGGGCGACAAACCATGCTCCGCGATAAAGTGAGAGCATTTTCAAAATAAGATCCCTACGGACAGATTGACCTGGTTGGTTACGCTGCTGCTGGTATAGACGGGAAAGGTGCGCAAACGTCTGAGCTCGGCGGAAAGCACCAGGTCGGAGCGTGGGCGAAAGACGACATTGGCCAGGGCACCACGATTGCGCCCCAGAATTTCGCCGTTGTTGGCATCGGTGGCGAAGCCGCGCACATCGCCGGCGAGAGCGTCGTCGTCGGCAAATGCGGCGTTGAACTCGAGCTTCGGTGTTACCTGGAATTTCAGCTGCGTCCATCCGCCGGCCGTGTTGAGACCGCGGATAGGAGTGTAAGGCAGAGTCGGATCTCCACCGTAGAGGATGGACGTTCCGATAGCGCCGCCGAGGCCGCCTATGGCGCGGCCGCGATAGAACTCCCCCGAAAGTGTGATGCGGGTGAGCAGGGGGATTTGCCAGTCGGCCATGCCGGCCCAGGCATCGACGTTTCGAGCCCAGGTCCATGTCTGGCGGCCATAATAGCCGGCGACGCCGAAGCTAAGTGGATGCTCGTGAAGGGGACGAGACCAGGCGGTGCGGAAGGCGTAGGCGGGCTGGCCGGACATTTCGCCAGCCTGCGCTGTACGGTAGAAGGAATTGTAGGGAGGCTCCCAGTCGAGGTTGTCGAGGATTCCGGCCTGCAAGGTGATGGTCTGCCGGTCGGAGACCGAGAAGTGGCGCTCGACGCGAAGTTGCGGCGTCCATCCCCAAAGATTTCCGCCGAAGGCGAAGGCCGGAGTGGCGAGCGATGCGAACGAGGTGGGCGAAAGCGGGGAGATGAACAGAGAATCCTGACCTGCGACGATTGAAGTGTGCTCCCAATCGAAGCGGAGGTTGGCGGTTTGCAGGCGTACGATGCCGAAGTTGACGCCGTTGCCGGTAGCGGGGAAACCTCCGGCGAAGTCGAGTTGAACGTCGGCGGAGGTGCGGGCGCCGGCGACGTTGGGGCCGAAAATCTCGAGGCCGATTTCCGACTGGCGAAGAGTGGCTCCAAGATTGGCGCGAGAAACTCCGGGCAGAGCAGATTCGGAGTAAGTAGGGAAGTCTAAATTGTCGGATGCGCCCAGGTTGCGGAAGGCATTCATTAGAACGATGCCGTGAAGGCGGGCGCGATACTTGGAAGCACTCTCGACTTTGGTCTGATATTGCTCGTCGATTTTTGAGCCGATGAGGGAAGCGGATTCTTCGAGTTTCTGAACGCGTTCTTCCAGCGGAACTGAAGACTGGGGAGGGGATGCGGTGGTCGCTGCGGGCTGCGACGAGATGTCGGACGACTGCGCTTCGACCGTGGCCGGCTTGCCCGGCTGCTGCAGCAGGGCGCGCGTAGCTTGCAGGTCCTGGCGCAACTGGCGCATCTCAGCACGGGAGTCTGCATTTTCGGCGCGCATCTGCTCTACCAATGTGCGAAGCTCGCGGAGTTGATCTTGCAAATCGTGTACCGAGCTGACGCTGTCGGCGGGCGGCGGTGCGGTCGATACTTCCTGCGCCCGCGTTGGCCCCGACAAAATGAAAGCGGCGACCGCCAGCACAGTGCCGCGAAACGCAAAAATCCTCAGGCTCGTGTTTAAGCTCGTCACACCGTCCTCCTCGTACACCTTCCGGAACCAGGCACTGGCGAAGAGACGGATTGTGCCTAAGGGCCGGGATGCGAAATCGAATTCTGGCGGGCGTCTTCGTGCTGTGCGGGCACAAGGGACGGCGCGTCCATGATAGATTCGTCGCCGCTGGCGGAGGCATCCTGCACTCTCCCGGGCAACACAATGCGGAAGACGGTGACTCCCTGACCGTCTACTGCGGCCGCGCGTTCCGTGACAATTTCACCGCCGTGGTCTTGAATAATTTTCTGGACTACTGCCAGGCCCAGGCCCGTGCCATTTTCCTTGCCATAACTGACGAAAGGATGAAACAGCCGTTCGCGAATAGTTTCGGCAATGCCCGGGCCGTTATCGGCCACGCAGATTGTAATTGAACCGGCATTTTCGGCAGCCGTGACCTCGATGTGACCACCGACTGGAGGAGCCGCCTCGCAGGCATTCAACAACAGGTTGTACAGGGCGCGTTCTAGCTTGCGCTGGTCGAACCATCCGGAAACTTGCGGAGCGCACAGTACCTGGATGGAGCGGAGGTGATGGCGGGGATGCAGGCGCACAGCCTGAACCGAGCGCTGGATGGTCTCCGCGACATTTCCGTAAGCGGGATTGAGCGACTCGCGGGTGCGGGCGAATTCGAGCAGAGAGTCGATGAGGTCGGTCATCAAATTCACACCCGAGCGGACTTCCTGATACAGCTCTTCGCGCTGCGCGGGAGTGAGATGGCTGTCACAGAGGAATTCGGAGTTGGCGACGATAGCGGCGAGAGAATGCCGAAGGTCGTGCGAAATGGAACTGGCCATGCGTCCGATGGTGGCGAGTTGTTCAGACTCAAGCAGATCGCGCTGGCTTTTCAGAAGGCTGGTGCGCATGCGATCGAAGGCGCGGGTCAATTCGGCGACTTCGTCTCCGCCGCGAGGATCCAGGGGATGATGGAAGTCGCCGGCTTCCAACGCGCGTACGCCCGCAACCAGGCTCGCGAGCGGGCGGGTGAAAGTGTGGGAGATCAGGAAGACAAGTCCACTTCCCACCAGAATTGCAGCCAGGCCGAGAAGAAGAAGATAACGATTCAGCTGGTCGACAAATTTCGTAGCGCGATCATAAGAGCCGAGCACACTCAGGCGAACGGGCGTTGGTCCAGAACCGGAAAGGACGAGGGATGTGGCCAGAAAACGTTCGCTGCCGACCTCAATATCGCGCGGGTCGTTGTGGACTGATCCGGCGATCAGGTCGTGAATGCTGCCGCTCTGCACTTGGGATGGAGTCAAGGTAGTGCCGACGATTTCGCTGCCGGAGGAAAAGGCGACGTCGCTGCCGGCGACCTTGCGGACTTTGGCGGCGAGGCGGTCGTTGATTTCGTAACCGATCACGAGGAAGCCGAGCAGCGTTCCGTCAGTGCGGGTGCCGCGGTAGATGGGCTCAATGAAAGTCTGGTAGAGGTGGTGATCTCCCAGCCACCAGTGACTGCCACGTTCCTCGTCGAGGGACTGCTCGAAATATTTTTCCGCGGCCTCGCGCGTCAGACCGGGAGACTTGGTATGCAGGGCGACGACCTTGCCCCGGTGATCGACCAGCACAAAAAGATCGCTGGCCGCGATCTGCGAAATGTCTTGCGACGCGTCCTGGATGGTGACCGGGTCGGGACTGCCCATGATCGCGCGCGTAATGGGCAGATCGGCGAGCAGGGCGACGTCGTTGGTGAGCATGGTTTCGCGTTCGTGACGGAAATCCTGAAAGGCGGCGACAGAATTGTTCAGGCTGACCGCGATGCTCTGGCGGACGTTTTTGCGAATGCTGCGCTGCACCAGCAGGAGGCTGGTGCTGGTGAGGGCCGCGGTGATGATCAGCATGGAGAGCAGGAAGCGAGTGCGCAAGCGCAGGCGCGGCATCAGGGCGGCGGCAGACTCAGCCGCAGTCGAAGCGCGTACGGGCTCGGAAGATGAAGTCACGAGAATCAGCGGACAAACTTATATCCCATGCCATGTACGGTACGGAAATGTACGGGGCTGGAAGGGTCTTTTTCCAATTTCTGGCGAAGCTTCAGAATGTGGTTATCAACCGTGCGGGTGGAAGGATAGTTCTGATAACCCCAGACTTCGTTGAGCAGTTCGTCGCGGCTAATAACGCGATCGGCATTCTGCACCAGGAACTGGAAGGTCTTGAACTCCTGCGCGGTCAAAACTACGACCTGACCGTCACGCTTGATTTCCATTTTCTTGAAGTCGGCGGTAATGCCATCGAAACTGACTAGCTGAATATCGGGGGTGCGAGCGGTGTGGCGAAGAGCGGCGCGGACGCGCGCGAGCAGTTCTCGAGGGCTGAAGGGCTTGGTCACGTAATCGTCCGCGCCCAACTCGAGCAACAAGACCTTGTCGGAAACGTCGCTGGCCGCGCTGAGAACCACAATGGGCAGGGTCGGGGCGATGGCCTTGATCTCTTTGCAAACATCGCGTCCGGAAACCTTTGGCAAGCGCAGATCGAGAACAATCGCGGCCGGGGCGGCAGCCTGGAAACTGTCGAGCGCGGACCTGCCGTCGGACTGGGTTTCAACAGTGTAGCCCTCGGTTTCAAAAAGGCGGCGAAGAGCCTTCTGAACCGCAGGATCGTCTTCGACGACGAGAATGCGTCCCGCGGGTTTGGCAGCGGCAGCCGGATTCATTGCTCTCTCGGTGCTGAGCGGTGTGGCGAGATTCCCCATAAATTTTGTCCTGTGCGCAAGGGAGAAAAACTTCCGAGTGCCCCAAAAAGCCTATCGGAAGCGATCGATTTACAAAGCTTACAACCGTTTGACGGTAAACCCGGCTTGAAGTGGGCGTTTTTGACATTTTTTTTACAATTGCAGGCGGGTGTAAAAAGACTGCGGAAGCTGAGTTGCTCCTAAGTCGCGAGGCGGTTCTTACTCAGGGCGGAGTGGATTCGAATGCGGCTGTCGTAAAATTGAGCGCTTGCCCGATCAATCGGAATTAGACGGTCTCGTCGTGGTGCTGGTACGCCCGCGCAATCCTCTGAATATTGGCGCGGCGGCCCGGGCCATGAGCAATTTCGGAGTACGCCGGTTACGGCTGGTGAATCCGTTTGCGGAGGGGTTTCGCGAAGCTCGGTCCGCGGTGGGCGCGTCGGAGTTGCTGCAAGAAGCGGAGGAATATAAGACGGTTGCGGAGGCGGTTGCAGACTGTGCCTTGGTCGTGGGGACAACGGCCGTACGAAATCGAGTGCTGCAACAGCCGGCGCGGCGGCTTGACGAAGCATCTGGAGCCGCCATTCGGGGGCAACTTCAGACTGAGCGAGTTGCGGTTTTGTTTGGGTCGGAAAAAATTGGGCTCACCAACCGCGACTTCAGCCACTGCCACTGGCTACTCAACATTCCTACAAGCCAGCAAAATATTTCTATGAATTTGGGGCAGGCGGTGGCGGTGTGTCTGTACGAACTTGCGCGGAAGACGCCGCTACAGCCGATCGCCGAGGACTTCCAGCCGGCAGCAGCGGGCGCAATCGAGCAGATTACAGAGGGGCTGCTCGAGGCATTGCGGATGAGCGGCTATGTGAAGCCGGGAACGGATGCCATGTTCGAAAAGAAGGCGCGGCGGCTGATCTTGCGGTTCAGGATGGAAGCCTATGATGCCAAGCTGCTGCTGGGCATGGTGCGGCAGATCGTGTGGAAACTGCGGCTGGGGAACAAAAGTTAGGCCAGTACGCCGATCATCTAGTTTCGGTAACGTTAGTTTCTCATCGTACGACACGTTCCGCTGACGCTTGCGTGCCGCTTCGCCTGAAGCGAAACTGCACAAGCCACGTGCTGGGAGCGGATTGCCCGTCCACCTGAGGCGGGACAAATTCCCACCGCTGCGCCGCTTTCAAAGCCTGTTCGGCGAAGTAGCGGCTAGGCCCGGCAGTTTTGAGTTTTGCAGTTCGAACTTTGCCGGAAGAATCCGCCTCCACTCGCACTGTGACTTTGATGGTGCCGCTGATTGTCTTCCGTGAGCTCTGAGAAATGTCGGGGACCACCTGATGGGCGACGTCGCCGCCTGCTGCGGAGGGCCTCTCCGCCGTCGCTGCCGATTCGCGGACCGCGGGATTTGGCTTGGGAATAGGCGCCGCTTGCGGTTGAGCCTGGGGCGCCAACTGCCCGGTTGCGGGAGGCGCAGGCGAGGTTCCGCTCTTGCCGCGAGAAAAGTACACTACCAGGGCAATGAGCAGCACAACCAGCACCGCGGCGGCAATGTGCCCGCGCTTTAGCACGGTGCGAGGCTGAGGAAGAGTCTGCCGCGCGGGCGCCGGGACGGAGCGTGCCGCGGGATGAAGCCGCGCCTGGATTTGCGTTATCGAGCATCGGCGTTTTGGATCAAGATGGAGACATTCGCGCGCAATGCCGCGAAACGGCTCGGGGACAGCGGAAGGAGGATCGGGATCGTTGAGCGATTGCTGTTCGGCGAAAGACACAGTCTGCGTCAAGGCCGCGACGAGAGTCACGCCTACGGACCACACGTCCCCGGCGGGCGAGATGATGCCCGCAGCCGTTTCTGGCGCGTCATAGGCATCGCGACGGCGGCGCGCCGAGTTCGTTTCGGTGCTCGTCACAATCTGATCAGCCGACAGCTTCAATTGATCGCCGATCGCGAGCACGTTCGACGGCTTGATGCGGGTGTGCACGAATCCCTTGCTGTGCAGGTAGGAGAGAGCGTCCAGAACCGGAGGAAGCAGGTCGGTGACTTCGGCGGGAGCCAGTGGGCGCTGAGGAAGAATCTGCGATAAATCTTCCTCGGCAAATTCCATTACGACGTAGAGCAGGGCAGTGGAGTCGAGGCGGCAGCGTCCGGATTCGTAGATCCGCATCAGGTGGGGATGAGATAGTTGAGATGCGGAGCGCCAGCGCGCCAGTTGGCGGTCGGCCTCGGCGCCGTCGGCGGCAATCAGTTTGATGGCTGCTTTGGACGAGGGCTGTCCCGGCCGTTCGGTAAGAAAAACCGCGCTATGATCCGATCCGCCCAGCCATTGGCGAAGCGGAAATTTTCCGTCGACGATGCGGCCTTGCCACGTTTTCCAGAGCCCAGGATTACTCATTCAGTGTACCTGCGAACGAACATTCTAAGCGATTCGGAAAAAATGGGGAAAGACGCGAAGAAGTACAGTGGCCAGTGATCAGTGAGTGGTGGTCAGTATCAGTCAGACCCGATCAAAACCATGAACCACAAAGGACACGAAGGTTCACGAAGGAAACAGACGCGCGCTCAACGCTTTGTGTCACTTCGCGTTCATTCGAAATAAGTGGAAAGGCAGGAGCCAACGCCGCGATGGGCAGCGACGCATGGCTATCGCCCGCTGCTCACTGACCACTGGACACGGGCCACTGCTTTTCTTCACCTGCTATTGTAGCTGAACGTCACCTTCGTTTCTTCATCGAGTACCAGAGGGCGGACGAAACTGAAGGAGGTTCCGGTGCGCGGCACTTCGATCGCTACCGGTAGCACGCCAGCAACGCGGCGTTGCAGGTTGAGCACGTTGGCGGAGGCGTTCTGCTGGGGTTCGTTCTTCCCCAGTTGTTTCAGTTCGGAATAATCGCGTCCGTTCAACGCAGGAGCCGCTGCCGTAACCTCCACTGTCTCGGTTGCGGACGGAAGTCCGAGAGCGAAGCTGTACGCCGATCCACGGCTTGCATCGTAAACCGCATCGCGCACTGCGGTCTGGAAGCCCGGAGCTGAGGCTGTGATCCTTACGCGGCCGGTTCGAAGGTTCGAAACAATCCAGCGGCCCGATTGATCGGTAATTGTTGACATGGAAAATCCGCTGTCCGGTTGCGTGACGGTGATACGCGCATTCGGAAGCACCGCCCCGGAAGGATCGGCGAGAACTCCGCCCAGTTGTCCGGGAAGCAGGACGCCCAGGGTGACATTGCTGGCCGCCAAGGCCTCTCGATTTTCCTCGTACTGATAGGAGACGGAGTCGGCGCGAAAGGCGGGAGGCACACGATTGGCGGCAATTACGTCCCCGCCGAAATCTTTCACTTTGTATTGCTCGGGCAGGAAGACTTCCCAATTCAACAAGCTGATGGGGATGTCCATGCTGGGAAGGCTCAGGTCAGCACCGCCCTTTTTTGCGAACGGAGCGCCGGAGTGCATGAAGACGAACGAAACCACATAGGAGTCGGTAGGATGAAAGCCGGGACGAAGGAGTGGGACGCGGTTGCCGTCGGGGCCTTGTACCGGCTTCACGGGTTCGCCGCCGACATCGGCCGACAGGATGGTGGCACCCGCAGGCAAACTAACTTTCAAAAAGGGCTGTGCCTGGTTCTTGACGATCAGTTTCACTTCGGTGAGCGACTTGCCCTCGGACGTGACGAGCGTCGTGACGACTGCGCTTTCGGCCTCGGCTGCGAGCACGCTGCCGTCGGGAAAACGCACCCATTGCAGGGCTAGCGTGGGACTCTCGCCAGGTTGCTTGTGATAGCGGAATGCCGCCTGCGGAGGAAAGTGCGCGAGGGAACGCAAGTAAGGATTAGCCTCTTTCAAATCCATGCGCTTGAGTCCGCCGCCCTCGGTTGCGGTAAGTTCCATGGCGCCGGCGCCCTCGATCAGGACTTCTCCGGTCTCGCGTTGTGCTCCCTTGAATGTGATCAGGGGAACATCGGCATTAGCAGTGGCGATCGAGCGTTCCATGGATATCAGGAACTGCTGGCTGCGTTGCGCGGGGGCGTTTACCTTAAGCGTTAAAACCCCAGACTGAATTTCTGTGGAGTCGAGCGTCGCGCCAGTCGCACCGGTGACTTCGTACCCGGCGGGCAGTTCTAGCTGGAATTGCGAGGGCTCGCCCTGCACTACACTAATGTCGGCGAGAACCGTTACGCGCATCTCCGCTTCGCTCACCGAGACCAGCGTCTTGGCATCGGAAAGAAAGCGCACTTCACGAGGAACGGTAGGAACGACGGTTTCGCGGGTCGTCCACCATATGGTGGCAGGCTGTCCGGGGACTAGCGTGGCTTCAATGGCGGTGTGTCCGTCCTGCGATTTGCGGCTGGTGATGAGGCCGGGGGAAATGTTGGCGGAGGTGTGGTCTCCGGGAATCAAGAGCGCGAGTTGCACGCTGCCCGCGGCCGGTACGGGCAAGCTGAAAGAAGCGCGTCCGGCTTCGATTCGCAGCGGGAGGCCGGTGTCGAGGGCGATGGAGAATTCGGCAGGCCCGGAGAGAAGCGCCATGTGCGTTCCGTTCTCCTGAAGCAAGGGAAGGCTCTTGCCGTTCTGATGGGCGTCGAGGACGGTCATTCCGGTGGCGAGCGGAACTTTGCTCACCCCTTTGCGGAAAACTTCTCCCTCCAGTTCCACCTTGCCGCGGACGGCATCGTTGTCGACGTGCAAGCTTAAGTCCGCGTGCTTGAGAGAGTAAGGAAGAGGGGCTATATCCGCGTGTTTGGGCGGCTTGGCGGCGAGTTCCACGAGCTTGTTGTATTCGTCGAGAGTTAGCGTGACGTTACCCGGATCGGGCAAGGGCAGAGCGGATTTCTCTTCCGCCGCGCACACGCAGCATAGCAACAACGCTATGAAAATGTTTTTGGAAATATTTTTCATCTCACACCTGCCTTTTTGTCACGCTGAAAGTTGAACTCCGCGGCGGGAAACTGATTCTCGCTGGTGAGTTCGGAAACCAGGAAGATCGACGGTCCGAATGCGGGGAAGGAAACGTTGATGGGCAGAATGCCGGTTACCTTTCCGGCGGAGGACTTGGCTTTGAAGGTGTCGAGGAGCGCTTGCGTGGCGTCCTTCTTGGCCTGGCCTTCACTGGCTCGAAATTGGGCGCTCTGTTGGAGGCGGTCGTAAGGTTTTCGGGTGTCGATGGCTCCGCTTACGCTTACCGGAGGCGGTTCCAGCGCCGGTGAAATTGGATTTTGGTACTGCTGCGCGTGAAATGTTCCGGGCTCGGCTGACAGGCGGAACAGCGGCGGGTAGTAGAGCAACAGGCCGGTGCGGGAGATGGGAAGATCAAGCGCGGGCAGCGTTACTTTCTCGCGGCCTTTGTCGGTCCAGGCTGGCGCTTTTGTGAGGTACAGAATTTCGACTGCGAAGGCGGGCGCCTGGTCCCCGCCGCGGGATTTTTCCAGCGGCAACAGCAGGCTTCCGTCGGGCGATTGCCCTGGGCGGATCGCCCTGCCGGCCAGCAACACGCTCCAGACTGTAGCGCCCGCGGGCAGTGTAACTTTCACAAAGTTGCGCTGGTTGTTGCGAACCGCGTAGCGCGCCTGCACCAACTCCTTGCCGTCGGCGCTCATCAATACCTGGTATCGGGCCTCTTCGATGTTGGCCACGAGAACCGCCTGCTGGTCGTAGCGCGCGACGTTTACGCTCAACGAGCGCGTGGCGCCGGCATCGCCTGAGCGGGCACGAAACGCGACGAGTGCGGGGGATTGCCGGCTCGCGACCATCTCGCCGAGATCGGTGGCGTCAGCATCTTCCAGACCTTTGGTTTTCTGATCTTTGATCTCGCCGGCGCCAAGAATTTCAACGGCGACGCCGCCGGTTTCGCGTTCGGTGTTCCGGAGGCGCAGCAGGGGAATGTCGATGATGCCGTCGCGTGGAAGCCGAGTCTCGCCATTGATGACGAAGCGCGCGTTGTGCTCGACCGGCTCAAGGAAGGTGACGCCCAGTTCGCCGTTTTTCATCTCCCAGTCGGCGACCATGGCACCGGACACCTGATTGATTGTCACTTTTTCAGGGACCGCGATCCGAACCTCGCGAGCAGCGCCTTGCACGATCTCGAAATTTGCTTCGGCATAGATGGAAGTTGCGTCTTCGGCGAGGCTGATTAACTGAGTGAGCGAACCGCGCAAGCGCAAAGGCAGTTCGACGTGGTGATCTTGCGTCTTCTTGCGCCAGGTGAAGGTCAGGGCTTCGTTGCCGCGAGCGTAAGCCAGCCACTTGGTTTGGCCGGAGTTTTCCGCTTTTTCGGAGAGCAGGCCGCCGCCGATTTTCAGCTCGATACCTTGCTGGGGAAGCACGACCGCGGCGCGGGTGACGCCCGATTCCGTGGAAGGAAGGGAGATGCATTCTTCGCCCGCTGCTGATGCGACCGGCACGTCGATAGCGAGCAAAAGTTCGAAGCGGCCGGCGCGCGAGAGAAGAGCTGCGAGATGCGCGCCGCTTTTGCCAGCAGAGCCGGGCACGAGGGTGATTGGTTTGCCGTCGAGACGGGCTTCGCGCACCAGCAACCCTGCGGGCACGGGGACGCGCACCCATCCGTCTTTCAAGACGTCGACAGTCAGCGTGGCGCGGCCTGCAGCGAGATCGCCGGCGACATGGAGATCGTAGTCCACGCGGCTCAGGGTAGCGTCGAGCGGAGGCGGTTCGGGATCGTGCTCGACGGGGTACGCTTTCGCTCGAAGCACCCGGTATTCGTCGACTGGAATCACGACCCATCCCGCGATGTGGGAAGGTTCGGATGGCTTATCTTGAGCTTGGGCTACGATTCCCCAACAGATCGAAGCGGAAACCAGACTGAGAATGAAAGGGCTCTGGGCGAAGCGTTTGAGTTGCGGAATTACGGCGCGAATTGAGAGTTTCATGGGTTTGACCTCATGCAAACTGGCGGGGGATGCACGGCTGATTCGGGGGATGTTCAGCGGGATCGTCCATGCAGAGTAAGAATGGGGCGGCAGAAGGAAATTGCAGGCAGAATTTGGTAACTGTTACCTGGCGGAGCGGGCTGGGACGCGTGTGGTAAAAACTGTGCTGTACCATTGCAAGTCGAGTGTGGAGCCTGGCTACGGCCAACAGGACGACGGCACTATCGGGATGCGGAGGTTTGATTGATTTTTAGCACGGAGAAGTCGAAGCAAATTTACGAGCGCACGCTCGGTGTGCTGATCGAGGCCAGCAGTTCATCTTCGCGTGGTCCGGCGAACTTCGGGAAATATCCTGTCTTCATGGAGCGTGGCCGGGGTTCGCGAATTTACGATGTCGACGGCAACGAATACATCGACTGGATGATGGCTTTTGGCGCGCTACCGCTGGGCCACGCGCACCCTGAGATTGTGGAGGCGATCAGCGAGGCTGCTGCCACCGGAGCGCACTTCGCTACCGCTACGCCGGTGGAGTTGGAAGTGGCGGAGATGCTGCAGCGGATGGTTCCGAATGCTGAGCGGGTGCGTTTCGCGAATACAGGAACGGAAGCGGTGATGGCGGCGATTCGCCTGGCTCGCGGCGTGACCGGGCGTCCGAAGATTCTGAAGTTCGAAGGACACTACCACGGGTGGCACGACGATTTACTGGTCAGTTCCAACGTGTTGCCGCCAAGTGCTCTGGGCCTGCGCAGCGACCCGGTCAAGATTCCCGACAGTTCCGGTTTAAATCGCAGTGCTCTCGACGACACGATCGTGGTGCCATGGAATGATCTGCAAGCGTTGCAGCATGCGGTTCAAAATCATCCGGGACAGATTGCAGCGATCATCAGCGAAGGCATCATGGCGAACATGGGGGTGATTCCACCCGCGGACGGATATCTGCGGGGCGTGCAAGAGTTGGCACGGGCCAACGGTATTCTTTTTATTCTCGACGAGACGGTGACGGGATTTCGTATTGCGCCGGGAGGCTGTCAGGAATATTACAAATTGTCGCCGGACCTGGTGACGTTTGGCAAAGCATTGGGATGCGGGTTGCCAGTGGCGGCGCTCGTGGGACGTGCCGAAATTATGGATGCGTTGCAATGGGGAGGCGTGCTGCACTACGGAACGCACAACGGATCGCGGATTGGCATGTTTGCCGCGAGGGCCAACCTGCGCGTGCTGACCCGGGACAACAATGCTTCGTTCCGGCACACTTGGCGGATTGCAGAGCGGCTCTGCGCGGGTTACAGGGAATTGTTCAAGAAGAAAGGACGGGCGGTGGTCGTGCAGAATGTTGGCCCAATGTTTCAGCTTATGTTTACTGAACAGAATGCGATCCGCGACTACCGCGACTTCTGCCAGTTCGTGGATCGGGCTGCATTCCAGAAGTTTGTGCTGTCGCTGTTTCCATTTGGAGTGTATGCGTCGCCGTCGGCCGCGCTGCACTCGATTGTGACGCTCGCGCATACGGATGACGATGTGGAGCGCACGCTGGAGGCGGCGGAGAAGGCGCTGGATTCGGCGGCAGAGACGTCGCGATGAAACGTGGATCGATTGCAGAACGGGCCGTCCAGTTTCTGTCTCTTGAAGGCAAGGTCGCGATGGTCACTGGGGCGGCTTCGGGGATTGGGCGGGGGATTTCAATTCGATTGGCTGAGATGGGGGCATTCGTGGCAGTGCTCGATATCGATGAGACCAGGGGACGCGAGGTCGCCGCCGAGATCGAGGGTACCGGAGGCGCGACAAGTTTTCTGAAGTGCGACGTTCGCAGCGCGGGTGATTGCCGGCGCGCGGTTGAGTCCATCATCCAAAGAGCGGGCAGAATCGACATTCTG
>DASSRO010000132.1:0-4891 GCA_035701745.1 Candidatus Sulfotelmatobacter sp.
CAGTTCTCCGTTTACAACTTCGAGGACGCCGACGTCGAAAAGACATGGGAACATTTCCGTTTGTACGAGGCCGAGTGCAAGGGACTGCTCGATCGATTTAGAGTTCGGGAAGATCAACCCCACCCGGTTTCTCCACAAGACGGGCAGACAAAGACGGAGCACCCGAGTCGCGATAAATCGCGATTTCCAGTGCTTGCGGCGTACGATCTTTGTCTGAAGTGCTCGCACCTGTTCAACATTCTCGATGCTCGGGGCGCAATTTCAGTGACGGAACGCGTGGGTGTAATTGCGCGCGTGCGGGCGCTGGCCGTAGGAATTGCCAAGGCCTGGGCCGATCAGCAGAAGGGCAATGCGGCGGAGCCGAAACCAGAACAATCAGACGAGCCTGAACCCGTCAAACAGAAAAAACCGAAGTCGAAGAACCAGGCATTGTCGCCAGTAGGCTGAAGAGTTTCCCGCTTTGGGTTTGTAAGCCTGAATTGTGATTTGCGTCACATGCGAAAAACAGGCCGTTTGCAACACTAGATACTTTGAACGCATGCCAGACTTTTTGCTAGAGATCGGATGTGAAGAGATCCCGGCTCGGATGCTCGTCGCGGCTTCGCAAGAACTGCGCGAACGGGTTGCCGGGCTGTTGAGCCGCGAGCGGTTGTCTGCCGGCGAGGTCACGCAATTCGATACACCCAGGCGGTTGGCGGTGATGGCAACGGGGATCGCGGCCTCTCAGGCAGACGTAGTCGAACAAATTAGCGGGCCTTCGGTTAACGTCGCGTACAAAGATGGCCAGCCGACTCCGGCGGCGCACGCCTTCGCCAAAAAGGCCGGCGTCGAAGTTGCCCATCTGGAAAAGATCACTACGCCTAAGGGCGAATATCTGGCCGCCAAGGTCACGAAAAAAGGCCGTAGCGCGGCGGAGATCCTGGCCGAGAATTTACCCAAGGAACTCTCCTCGATTTACTGGCCAAAAAATATGTACTGGCGGAAGCCCAGCGAGCGCTTCGTGCGGCCCGTTCGTTGGCTGGTGGCCATGCTGGACGACCAGATCGTCCCGCTGGAGTTCGACGGGATCCGCGCGGGAAACAATTCGCGCGGACATCGGATTCTTACCGATGGCGCAGTGACCATTTCGCGGGCTGGCGATGCTTACGTAGAGTCTTTGCGGACTGCCAAAGTTTTAGGGCGTGCCGCGCGCGAGCATCAGATCCGCAAAGCGCTAGACGCTGCCACTCGAACCGTTCCCGGCGCACGCTGGCGCGAGGATAAAGCGCTGCTCGACACGGTAGTGAATCTGACTGAATTTCCCTCCGCAATTCTGGGCGGGTTCGATCCTCAGTTTCTTTCTCTTCCGGAAGAGGTACTCGTCACCGTGATGCGCGACCACCAGAAGTATTTTGCCGTGGAAGGTGCGGACGGCAAACTGGCGCCGCACTTTCTGGCCGTTCTCAATACCGATGGCGATCCGCAAGGCTTGATTCGTCATGGCAACGAGCGCGTGCTGCGGGCGCGCTTCAACGACGCTCGCTTTTTCTGGCAGACCGACCAGAAAAAATCTCTGCTCGAGCGCCTGGAGTTGTTAAAGCACGTCACCTTTCAGAAAGATCTGGGCAGTTACTTCGATAAGACCCAGCGCGTGCAGCGGTTGTGCAGTTGGCTGAGCGAAATCCTGAAGCAGGGCGGGATTGCGGTGCGCCCGGGAGTCATTCACAAGGCCGTTTGCCTTTCGAAAACTGACTTGACCACCGAACTGGTGAAAGAATTTACCGAACTGCAGGGGATTGTAGGCGGACTTTACTCACGTGCCCAGCAACTCGATCCCACTTTGCCGGAAGCGACGCGGCTTGCCATTGCCGACGCGGTTTACGATCACTACAAGCCGGAGTCGACCGACGACGCTGTGCCGCGGTCGATCGAAGGAGCCGTGCTCTCGATCGGCGACAAGGCAGACACGATTGCAGGAATGTTTGCTTTGGGACTAGTGCCCAGCGGTTCGAAGGATCCGTTTGCGCTCCGCCGCCAGGCAAACGCCATCGTGAAAGTCATCGCCGAGAAGAAGCTGCCGCTGCGGCTAAGCGAGTTGATGCGCGATGCGCGCGCGGGCTACCAGGGGTCGGATGCGGAAAAGAAATTCGTTCCCGCGGAAGCCTTTTCCGAATCTGTTGCAAGCTTCTTTCGCGAGCGGCTGGAGTTCTACCTGAAAGATGTCTGCGGTTACGCCTATGATGTCGTAAAAGCCGTGCTTGGAGCCGGCGCAGAAGATGTCGTGGACGCAGTGCAGCGGGCCGAGGCGGTCAAGCAGGTCCTGCACATGCCGGAGTTTCAGGCCATCGGCGCGGCTTGTAAGCGCATCCGGAATATTCTGCGACAAGCGGAAGAGAAGGGAATCTCTGTGGCCGATACGTTTCATGCGAGCTCCGATTCCGCTGCTGAAGAGAAAACGCTCGCAACCTACGTCGAGGTAAACGGTCCCAAAGTCGAAGCGCTTCGCAAGAAAAAGGATTACAGCGACGCACTGATGCTCCTCGCGACAGCTCGCGAGCCCGTCGACGCATTCTTCGATAAAGTCATGGTTATGGTCGAAGACGAACGAGTGCGCGCAAACCGTCTGGCGCTGCTGCGTACTTTACTGAAAGAATTTTCCACGATCGCAGATTTTTCCGAGATCGTGACCGATGGAAAAACATAGGAAGCTCACCGATGTTGAGCAGTTCGGAAACCGCGTTGGTGGCACCGCGCAGGAGTTAACCGCAGGTTTTTAAGATCGACAGAATCCGATTTCACACAAAGGACTCATATCATGGCGACGATTACCCTCCCCGAAGTTGAAGCGCAGGAAACAAAAAACTCCTCAACCAAGTACGTTTACTCTTTTGGCGGCGGCAAGGCTGACGGCAACGGCAAAATGAAGGACGTCCTCGGCGGCAAAGGCGCTGGCCTGGCCGAGATGACCAACGCGGGGCTTCCAGTGCCTCCGGGCTTCACCATTCAGACCGAGGCCTGCCGCGAATACATGCGCACGGGCGCTGCTTCGAAAGAGGTCGACCGCCAGATGGACGAGGCACTGGCAAAACTGGAAGCTCTGCAAGGTCAGAAGCTCGGCACCGGCGAAAACCCTCTGCTCGTGAGCGTGCGTTCCGGTGCCAAGTTCTCCATGCCCGGAATGATGGACACGATTCTCAACCTCGGTCTCAACGACAAGAGCGTCGAAGCCCTCGCCAAGCGCAGCAACAACCCGCGCTTTGCCGCCGATTCCTACCGCCGGCTGATCCAGATGTTCGGCAATGTCGTGCTCGACATCGAAAAATCCGCCTTCGATGAGGTGTTTGACGCCAAGAAAAAGCAGCGCAAGACCAAGCTCGACACCGACCTCACCGCCAAGGATCTGCAGGACGTAATCGTCGAATACAAGAAGGTCGTCAAGAAGCACGCCAAGCGCGACTTCCCGCAGGATCCGCGCGAACAACTGGTCATGGCGCGCGATGCCGTCTTCCGCTCCTGGCAGAACGATCGCGCCAAGCACTATCGCCGCATCAATAACATTGACGACATGCTCGGTACTGCCGTCAACGTGCAGGCCATGGTCTACGGCAACCTCGGCGACACCAGCGGAACGGGCGTGGGCTTCACCCGCAATCCGGCAACTGGAACGAAAGAGTTTTATGGCGAATTCCTGATGAACGCGCAGGGAGAGGACGTGGTCTCGGGCGTGCGCACCCCGGTGCCGATTCTCGAACTCCAGAAAATCATGCCCGATGTCTACAACCAGCTTCGCGAGATTACCACGCGGCTGGAAAAGCACTACAAAGACATGCAGGACTTCGAGTTCACCATTCAGGATGGCAAGCTCTACATGCTCCAGACCCGGAATGGCAAGCGCACGGGGCTGGCCGCGGTGCGCGTTGCGATTCAGATGGTTGACGAAAGCCTGATCACGAAAGAAGAAGCAATCTTCCGCGTCGAACCAAACCAGTTGTATGACTTCCTGGTGCCGCGTCTCGATGAAAAGAGCACGAAGGTGGAAGTCCTCGCGACCGGACTGCCCGCCTCGCCCGGTGCGGCCGTGGGGCGAATTGTGTTCACCGCCGACGAAGCAGTCAAGATGGCAGGACACGATACGACCAAGAATCCCGTGATTCTGGTCCGCGCCGAAACGACTCCTGAAGACATTCACGGCATGGAAGTCGCGAAGGGCATTCTTACTTCTCGCGGCGGCATGACCAGCCACGCCGCGGTCGTAACGCGCGGCATGGGCAAGTGCTGCGTGGCCGGCGCCGGCGACATTGACGTGAACGAAAAAGCGCGGGAGATGAAGGTGAAGGGCCAGACCTTCAAAGAAGGCGACTGGATTTCGCTCGATGGCACGACCGGCCGCGTGATCAAGGGCAAGCTCAACACGCTCGATCCGTCGCCGGATGATCCCGAACTGCAGAAGTTCATGCAGTGGGCCGATCCGCACCGCACCATGAAAGTTCGTGCCAACGCCGATATTCCACGCGACGCAATTCAGGCGCGCGCGTTCGGCGCAGAAGGCATTGGGCTGTGCCGCACGGAGCACATGTTCTTCGGCGAGAAAAAGATCGGCCCCATGCGCGAGATGATTCTCGCCGACAATGAGAAGGGCCGCCGCGCGGCGCTGAAGAAGCTTCTTCCTCTGCAGCGCGACGATTTCGCTGGTGTGTTCAAGGCGATGGACGGATTGCCGGTGACGATCCGCACGCTCGATCCGCCATTGCACGAGTTCCTGCCACGCCGCGAAGAGTTGATGGTCGATATCGCGCTGTTATCGTCCTATAGCGCGAGGCAGAAGAAAGACCTGCTGACGAAATACAAGGACTACGGCGTGAAGGCCGTGGGGGATTTGAAGAAAGCTTTGCCTCCACTTCTCGCGCGCGTG
>DASSRO010000133.1:0-2143 GCA_035701745.1 Candidatus Sulfotelmatobacter sp.
GTACATCGGGCCAGGCCTCTGCCCGCACCTGTTCGATCGCGGCCGGATCAAGCTTGCCAACTTCTTCTAAAACGGATTCCGGAAGAATTCGCCGCATCTCGACCGCGCGCGCGCGACGCTCTTCGAGTGGCGCGTCATCGAGATACGCGTACGGATTTGCGTTCAGGATTTCATGTGAGAACTGGGACGGCACTGGAGTGTCCACGGCAATGCAACGGATACTGCCGTTTTCCATTCGGCGCAGGATTTCCTTCACCCCCTCGACATCCATCGCTTCGGTCAGAACGTCTTTCATGACTTCCTTCACCAAAGGATGGTCAGGAATCTGGATATCGCCTTCAATGTTTTCCTGGCATGCCGCCACGTCGGGGAAAACGGACGCAAGCAAATCATCGGAGCGAATACGCTGAATCTGGGGTGGGACTTTCTTTCCTCCCTGAAAGCGCAGCAACGCCAGCGCGCGATTGGCGTCCCAGCGCCAGCGCGTCCCGAAGATTGGAGAGGCCAGGGCCGCCTGCTCTAACACCGGTTGAACAGTTTCGGCATTGAGGAAATGAAAAACGTCACCAAGCGGAAAGCTGTGCTGCTCGGCGAGCGCGATGTTCAGACCGTTGTCAGTAGCAGCCGCTTGCAGTTCGAAATTGAAGCTGCGACAAAAACGCTTGCGCAAGGCAAGTCCCCAGGCTTTGTTGATGCGAGCGCCGAAAGGTGCATGGATCACGAGCTGCATTCCGCCGCCCTCGTCGAAAAAGCGCTCCGCGACGATCGTGTCCTGGGTGGGAACGCTGCCCAGAACGGCGCGTCCTTCGAGGATGTACTGGATCGCCTGACTTGCGCCAGATTCGTCCAGCCCAGCCTGCTCGTTCAACCAAGTAATTGTTTCTGCAACCTGCGGTGTCTTCGGCGAGAGTGCAACCGGAGAGATCCCCGCCAGGCGATCACTGATTTCGCGCCGCAATTCGGCAACATGAAACGAAAGTTCCTGAGTACGCGCGGGAGCCTCGCCCAGCCAGAAGGGGACGGTTGGTGGCGCGCCGTGCGCGTCTTCTACCAGTACGCGACCAGACTTGCCTTCTACCCGCCGAATGCGCCACGAGCTATTGCCTAATAAGACGATGTCGCCGGCGTTGCTCTCAACCGCGAAATCTTCGTCGAGCGTTCCAATGTTCACGCCTTCAGGTTCTGCGACTACGCTGAACAATGCGGTCTCGGGAATAGCTCCGCCGCTGGTAATTGCCGCCAGACGAGCTCCGCGCCGGGCGCGAAGTTTGCGGTTTACGCGGTCGTGATGGAGATATGCTCCGTACCGTCCCCGCCGCGCGGCAATACCTTCGGAGAGCATTTCGATGATTGAATTGAAAGTCTCGCGCGAGAGATTGTGATAGGGATAGGCACGCGTCACCAGCGCGAAGAGTTCATCTTCATCCCAGCCGGATTCGGATGAGGGAGCTGCGAGCTGGTTCGCTCCCACTTCTCCCAAAGTCGGCGAGAAGTGAGGCACCCCGGGGCCGTCAATTGTCGAACTTTGCTCGACCGGACGGGCGAGGACGTCCATCCCTCCATCATTCGAGGTGGCGCAGGTCGCGACGATTTGCTGTGCAAGTACATCCAGAGGCGAATCGGGAATGATCAGCCGGTCCAAATCGCCTTGGCGAATTGCACGAACTAAAGCTGCGCATTCGAGCAGATCGTCTCTGGTGGTTACAAAGAATCGACCTTTGGGAACCGCACCTCGCCAGTGGCCAGAACGCCCGACTCTTTGCAGAGCGACGGCAATCGCCCGCGGCGAACTGATCTGAATCACTAAATCGACAGTGCCGATATCGATACCCAGTTCGAGCGAAGCGGTCGCGACCAGAACCTTGATCTCGCCTTCCTTTAGCCTTCTCTCTGCGGCAAGGCGCAGCTTTCGCGACAAGCTCCCGTGGTGAGCGCCAACGTTCTCTTCCCCGATCCGCTCGGCGAGATGATGAGCGACACGCTCGACCAGCCGCCGTGTGTTGACGAAAACCAGAGTCGACCGGTGTTGCTGTGAAAGCTCGGCGATGCGGTCGTAAATTTCATCCCACATCTCATTGCTGGCAATGGGGCCAAGCAGCGTGGCGGGAATTTCAACCGCGAGATCGAGCTTGCGCTTGTGGCC
>DASSRO010000134.1:0-11141 GCA_035701745.1 Candidatus Sulfotelmatobacter sp.
GTCTGTCCGCCGCAGATTTCCATGATGGTCCACGGGCGGGTTACCTTCTTCCAGACTTGTTGCGCCAATTGTTCGGCGGCTTTCTGATCGCGATATTCACTGAGGAATTTCACCGAGTTCCTCCTCCAGCCCGCCCATCTCTGCCAGGTACTTGAAGACGCGCTGCGCTTCTTCCTCGTCGATGACGCTGATGGCGAAGCCCACGTGCACGAGAACGTATTTGCCGACTTCAGCTTCGGGGGTGTAGGCAAGGTTGACATCTTTGCGGATGCCGCCGAAGTCGACGCGGCCGCGACGGAAAGCTAAGTCGCCACCATCGATGATGTCAACTACTCGACCTGGAACTGCGAGGCACATGTGACTCATCCTCCACCGGCTCGACAGGGGCTAAAGCCCATCGAAACCGTCGCTTTGACGCGGCCCTGAAGGGCCGCTCTTCCACGTCATCGCTCTTCGACGTCAGCTCTGAAGGGCCGCTCTTTCTCGTTACGCCCGATCTTCGTTACGTCGACCTTCGACGCAACAGGCTGAGGTCGTGCCATCCCGATCTGGCGGCGTTACATCTTGCTCATTGCCGCTTGCCCCAGCGCGATGCCGCCATCATTCGGCGGGACCCGCTGGTGCGTGTGCACCACGAAGCCGCGAGACTCGAGGGCAGCCGCCGCGCGCTCCGTCAAATAACGATTCTGAAATACTCCGCCGCTGAGCACGATCTGTTTCTCTCCCGCCTGCGCGGCGACTTCCACGATCCAGCCGACCAGCGCGTTGTGGAACCGGGCAGCAATCAAGGGCACGGCAACTCCAGCAGCCTTGTCGGCGATAACCGCGCTGATCAGAGGACCCCAGTCTCCACCGGACAAAGGATACGCCTCTTCGGTGCGCATCGCGCCGATTTCATTTTCGAGTAGCATGGCCGCCTGGCCCTCGAAGCGGTTCTGTTGAGCGATCCCCGTGATGCTGGCCACGGCGTCAAACAGCCGGCCGACACTGGTTGTGGGTACGACATTAATTCCGTGTTCGAGCATATAGCGGATGTTGGTGAAATCCAATCGGGGTTTCCCCCGTAGTTCTTCGTTGGCCTCAGGGATTGCCTGCTCGGGCGCGCCAACCGTGAAAAGAAGACTGGCGGCAGAACGCCAGCCTTGGCGGACCGCCGCATCCCCTCCCGGCAGGCCGAAGGGGCGAAGATGGGCGATGCGCTCAAAATGGCTTCCTTCGACGCGGAAAAATTCCCCGCCCCAAATGGCGCCATCCAAGCCGTATCCGGTACCATCCCATGAAATGCCGAGGTAAGTTCCTTGCACAGAATTTTCTGCCGCGCATGACGCCACATGGGCTTGATGGTGCTGCACGCGGATTAATGGGAGCCCGGACTGTTCCGCCCAATGGGTGGACGCGTAGTCAGGATGCAGGTCGCAGACGACAACTTCGGGCTTGAAACTGTAGAGACGGCACAAGTCGTCAATCGCTTTCTCGAACGCTCCTCTCGCCTCGACGGTTTCCAGGTCGCCGATGTGCTGGCTGAGAAAAACGTCGTGGCCGACTCCGATGGCGACCGTATTCTTCAGATGACCGCCGACCGCAAGCACCGCCGGCAGGCTCCGTGCGATGCAAATGCCCAGCGGCGCATAGCCGCGAGCGCGGCGCAGAATTCCGGCGCGTCCGCGAGTCAGGCGAACTACAGAATCGTCACAGGCGCGAACAATGGGGCGATTGTGCATCAGGAAGTGGTCGGCAATGTCTTTGAGGCGAGTCTTCGCTTCCTCATTGCCGATGGCGATCGGCTCGTCGCTCCGGTTTCCGCTGGTGGCGATCAAGGGAAAGCGGCACTCCTGCATGAGCAGGTGATGCAGCGGCGAGTACGGGAGCATGACGCCAAGATACGGCGAGCAGTGGGCGACGTTGGGGGCGATGTCGGTTCCGGGCTTGGGCTGCAACAGGACGATGGGCGCGGCCTGCGACTCGAGAAGCTCCACTTCGGCCGGGGAGATTTCGCAATAGCTGCGCGCAACTTCGAGCGAGGGCATCATCAGAGCGAACGGCTTCTCCTCGCGATGCTTGCGTTGGCGCAGGCGCGCCACCGCGTCGCGATTGCGGGCATCGACCAGAAGCTGGAATCCTCCAATGCCTTTGAGAGCTACGATTTCGCCTTGCAGCAGCGCCTCGGCCGCGTCTTCGATGGTGCCGTCGAGTTGCGGGCCGCAAACCGGGCAAGCATTGGGCTGCGCGTGAAAACGGCGGTTGGCGGGATTCTCATATTCTTCGCGGCACGCAGGACATAACGCGAACGTCCGCATGGTGGTGTTGGGGCGGTCGTAAGGGATATCGACAACGATGGTGTAACGCGGGCCGCAGTTGGTGCAGTTGGTAAAGGGGTATTCGAAGCGGCGATTGCCGGGGTCGAACAATTCCTCGCGACAGTCGGTGCAGGTGGCGAGATCGGGGAGAACGTTGACCGTTTTGCCGGCATCGTGATCGCTGGCTAGAATTTCGAAACGCGTGGAACCCTCGATGGAGACGGAGGCAGTTTCGCGGACGTTTACTACCGAAGCCCTTGGACGCTCCTGCTCCAGCCGCTGTTCGAAGCGACTCAATTTTTCGGCGGGACCTTCGACCTCCACCACCAGACCCGCGGATGAATTCAGCACCCATCCGGTCAGCGACAATTCGGTGGCCAGGCGATAGACGAAGGGGCGGAAGCCGACTCCCTGGACGGCCCCGCGCAGAGTAATCCGCAGGCGTTGGGTGGCGGATTTTACAACGACGGTCATGGAATCGCCGAGTCCTCCGATTCTAAGCCTTGTTATTGGGTTGAGGTGTTTCAGCGCTCAAAATTTCCCGGATGAGCGCCTCGATGCGCGAGACCAGCGCGGGCAGGGCGGCCACGACCGCGGGAGAAAGCGATTCGCCATGATCGAACCGCTCGCCCGTTAGCGCAACCGAAAAGGCGCGCGGGCTGGTGCCAAAAAGTTTGCGGGCCAGCGCCAGGATTGCATGGGGAGAAACTGCGTGGGAGAAATGAGGAGCATCGTGCGCAGCATCGATCGGCGCGCATTGAATTTCTCCGGGCGGCGCACTGCCTCCGGACGCGGCATCCACAAAAATCACGCCTTCAGAGTGACTGACGGTTTCGGCGAGTTCGGGCGCAAGTTGATGCACACGGACAACCTCAATCTGCGAAGCGGAAAATTTCTTCTCGATTTCGGCGGCAACGTGCCAGGCCAGCCCGTCGTCGCAGCGCATAGGATTTCCGTAGGCGACGAGCACGACGCGGGACCTGGTCTGGGATTCCATGAAGCGAGCTAGATCAAGCGCGGTGCAAACAGTTTCCGGCCGCATTCCGGCCACGCGTCACCGGGCTTCAGCCTCAGGATATTAATCGCTCTACACCACTTCGATCTTTGCCTTGGCACGCAATTGCTTCGCGAGACTGGAGCGCAGCTTATCGTATTTGCTCTTCTGCAAATCGGCTTTCAGCTCTGTCTTGACCTCTGACAACGGCTTTTTACGCATCGGCGTGTGTGCGTTCAGCCGGATAATGGTATACGCGCTCTCGATCGGAATCACTCCGCTCACTTGCCCCGGCTGCATCGATTGCAGGGATTTGACGACCTGCGGCGGCAATTTGTCGGCGGGCACCACTTTGTGGTCGCCCATATTCACCCGGAAATCGTCCTCTGATATCTTTTCCGCCAGCAGTCCGAAATCCTGATAGGTCTTCGTCGCCTTCGCCTGGGCTAACGCGTCGTCGGCCTTGGCGCGCGCCTGCTTCGCTTGCGCGGCAGTTGCCTTCAGGGGAGGCACCACCGAAATACTCTGGAAGGTAAAACTTTCCGGCTGGCTGAAACGCGCCGCGTTCTTCATGTAGTACGCCTGCAGCTCCGGTTGCGTAACCGCTGCCTTCAGTTCCACATCGGTCTTCAGCACTTGCTCGATCAGCAAAGAGCGCCGCATCTGCTGCCTCAATTTTTGTTCGGAACCGTGCATCTCGCCCTGCAAGTATTGCTGATATTGATCGGGGCTGTTGAACTGCTTGCGAAACTCCTCCTGCGCCTGATTCAGCTTCTCTGCCGGAATCACGAGCTTGCGGCGAACCGCCTCCTGGTATACCAGTTCCTCGAAAATAATCATTTCCAGCGCGCCCTGCCGAATTTCGGCCTCCTGCGCTTTGGGGAACCCGTTGTGCTGCTGGGCGTAAGGAAAAATCATGTACATCTCGCGCAACAGGTCGCGGTCGGTCAGCACGGCTCCATTCACCCGCGCCACCGGCTTGTCGCTCACCTGGAGAGGAGAAGTTTGAGCGGACGGCGCATTCGCCACGGTGGTAGGGGCGTGCGAAGCCATTTGGGCCGACGCCGCGGTAAGGGAAATTGCCAGAAACGCGCAGATTGGGAGTTGGTATTTCATAATTCCTCGCTCGCTAACGTCGTTAAGTTCGTAAAAAAAGGGGAGAGACATGCTCTCCCCTTTGTCCATCAGCCAAGGTCTACTGGAATACTGTGGTGATGTTGTTGGTGTTGTTGGCTTCGTTCGCCTCGCCAAAGTGGCACTGGCGGCAGAACTGCGTCGTCGAAGGCGCATTCGTGTTGGCGACGTTGTTGATGTTTGGATTGTACGGACCATTCACGAAGAAGAAGGTGGCATAGTACTTGCCGCCGCCGTCATTCGCGATCGGGCTCGCCGCGCTCGAAGTGTAAACCGTCATTACGTGCTGGTTGTGGCAGGTTGTGCAAAGCACATAGGGTTTGCCACCAGCCGTTACGGCAAATGGCTGAGACCATTTACCAGGTGCAAGCGCCGGATACCCGTAGTTGGCTACAAACTGAGCATAGGGAGTACCAGCCGTAACCGACATTTTCGTGCCGTCAAAAACCAACCCATTGCCCACTCGGATGGTGGCCAGCTGCCCCACGGGGTGATCATTCGAGTAATTGCCGGCAGTTGTATTGTCATTTCCGAGCAAAGTCGGAATTGGCTGGCTGCCATAAGCAGTATTGGTCAGCAGGCCGATTTTCTGTTCATACGACTGGTTGGCCATCATGTTTTTCGCAGTAACGTTGCCATCGTGGCAGCTCAGGCAAAGCAGGATGCCGCCGACTTCCTGGCTCCCAGTTGCGATACCATTGGGCAGAACCTCTGTGTAGCTGCCGCCGTCGCCGAATGCGACCGTGGCGCCGTACAACGGACTTGCGTCCTGGCCCCACAATGCATAGCTTCCGGCGTCAGCCGCGCCCTTTTGGCCGGAGCCAAACGAGCCGCTGTGCGGTTGGTGGCAACCCGCGCAACCGCGGCCGTTGTTCCCGTGTGCGCCGAGGACGTCAACGCCAGGCGATGACCAGTTCTGCGCCATCACCAAGCCCCCGAGTGCGAGTACGAAAAGTACCAGTAACATCGCTTTCTTCATAAAATTTCACGACCTCCATGAATTGTGTTTTCAGTCTTGTTACTAAACTCCCAGAGGCTTAGGCCGTGGGCTGCATCTTGCGCCTGGGCGCTCGCTGCAACCGCCCCTCGTTAAGAGTGAATGCAAGTCGCCGCCCTAAAATCGGGAAAACTGGCATCGCCCAATGGTTAGGGTTTAAGTTATTGAAATTAATATGATTGTGGCTTTGGGGGAGAACTGGGGGTCTAAACGGGAAAAGGCCCAAAGTGGGGGAAAAGAACCACATACAATCTTCGCTACGTCAAATTCCCCACTTCGGCGAACGAAAAGCGTTGTTGCAAAATGCAACGACTCCCCGAAACGAATCTCAGAATCCGCAGACGGGGTGCCGTAGACACAGCGGCGACAAAACGAGGATGCAGACTGATAACTGAAGGCAGACCGCTAACTTCAGAAACTCACTCCCACCCCGCCCGTAATCATGGTGCTCTTCCAGTTGTAGAGATTGCTCGGATTTCCCGGGTTGGCCAGGAACTTGAAGTATTGAGTCTGGTAGGTCCCTTGGGCATACCACTTGCCGAACGTGTAGCCAAGGCTTCCGCGGATGGTATAGGCGTGGTCGAAATTAGGTTTGGGCAAAACGACTAAAACGGAATTCGGCGCCCGGTAGCGAGGCGTGAGTTCCGGTTCACCCTGCACGTGCACGAAGAAACGCTTCTCGGGGCCGAACTTGTATTTCAGCACAATCGGTATCTGCAGCAGTTCCAGATTGCCGCGAACCAGAATCTGGTTATCCACGTTGGCGGCAGGCAGGTCGATCTTCCGCACCTGCGCGTTCACGCCGATGGAAAAATTGGGAGTCGCCTGGAAAGCCACGCCACCGAATACGGCGAACTCCTTGGCGTGATTGGTGGAGTCGGAAGGGACGCGCACCTCGCCTCCGGCGACGATGCTGGGACCACCATTTTTCGCGGACGGCTTTTTAACCGTCAACTCGCCATTCACGTCGACGACTGCCCCGGTAACCGTCGACAGTGAATCGAACTTGTCGGAGGTCTCGCCCCCGTTGATGTCGATCGAACCGTGCTGACAATAGGCTGGAATCGTGGCCAGTAGAAATAAAAGAAATAGTCCGGTGAGAACTTGCTGCGACTTGCCTCGCTTCATTAAATACGTTTCCTCCCTTGTGGAGTGTACACTCCCGCCCGCGCGAGGGGACAGCCAGAGGCTGTTTCCTCGAAGGCCAGTGTTCGATTGGCTGCTTATTTTCTGACGCTAGTGGTCTGATGCGCAGGAAGGTGGAATCGTTTTATCGCGGAAAGCTCCGGCGGGCGTCTACCGCGGAGGCTTGCGGATCGGGCCGCTCGCCGGAGCACTTCCAGCCGCGTTCTACTCGACGAAATTACGAGCCTTGCTTCTCGAAAACAATCTCAGCTTTCTTCACGGCCAGTTTCTCTTTGCGAACGGCACGGGCTATGTCGCCCAAGGGTGCTGGTGCCGGGACGGAAGAGCCAAATTCCCACAGAGGGCGTTCCCCTTGGGCGTAGCTGTATCCTCCCCCTCCCACCAGCGCATGCTCGTCGGCCAGAGCGTGCAGTTCGGCGTGTTGAGGATGGTCGGGAATCACGGTCATATGGGCCTCACTGGAAATCGAAGCCCCTACCTGTCCGAAGGCGGTTGTGGCGGCAACGAGGATGAACAAAGTAAAGAGAGTGATTTTCATGGTTATTCGTTCCTACAATGCTATCTAGCAACCGGCATACCAAGCTAAGTGGCTTAACCTTTCAAGGGTTACACGAGGTCCTGATGGTACAGCGCAAGTCTTTGCACATTTAGGGAAGGCCGGGAATAGGACGGGTAGTGGACGGCGAGTCCCGGCCATCAAGGCTGGCACCCGGCGGGTTTAAAAATCGCCAAGTTGCAGGCCCCAAAGTAACCGGAAATGCCATTGCTTTTAGCCGTATGCACTCTCAGGCCGGATAGTCAGCTTCACTAATCGTTGCTTGCCATGACCGGGAATTCACTTGCTACTTGAACCGGGATTTCAGATGTGGTGTACTCCCTTGCATGGCCGAGGAAAAAAGCCGTAGCAAAGACATTGTTCTGTGGATCATCACCGTTGTTCTGATTGCGTTGGCGATCTACTGGTACAAGCGTTAGTCTTTAGCGAACGGCAGCGGCCGCCGGCACTTGGGGTCCCGTGCCTGAGGGCGGTCGTTCAGACCAGTTGACGGTTTGTGTCATCCTTTCCCCCCGCTTCGTGGCTGGTCTAGAGGCGCAGCAATTGTTGTGCTCAACCGAGCCGCATCTCCTTCCCTTCATTGCAGCCGATTCGTAACGCTTCTCATCCGCTGGGGAACCATCCGCCATGCTCAATAGGCCAATCCGTCTTGCATCGGGTAAGATACTCCGGCTATCGAACGAGACGTAGCCGCCAACGTCACCCTTTGCGGGCCGTTTATTTTTCACGATGAATCGCGAATATCACAGAGCGTACAGTCAGGAACTCCACCGCGAAATGGAGACCCTGGTTTTCGGACATGCGGGCACGCCGCTTGTGGTGTTTCCAACATCGCAGGGAAGATTTTTTGAATATGAAGATCGGGGAATGGTTGGGGCGCTCGCGTCAAAGATTGAACCCGGCGAGCTGCAGATATTCTGTCCCGATGCGGTGGACGGCGAGAGTTGGTACAACCGCAGCGTGCATCCGCGGGTGCGCGTGTTGCGGCACTTGCAGTACGAGCGCTACCTGCTGCACGAGTTTCTTCCCTTCTTGCGATGGAAGAATCAGGCGCCGCGGCTGGCGGTGACGGGGTGCAGCTTCGGCGGCTACCATGCCATGAATTTCTCGTTGAAGCATCCCGACGTGGTCACACATTGCGTGAGCATGAGCGGGGCGTTCGATATCCACCAGTTTCTCGATGGCTATTACGACAACGATTGCTACTTTAACAATCCCCCGGATTTTGTTCCGAGCCTGTCGGACGACTGGTTTTTGAGCCGCTACCGGCAAATGAAGATTGTGCTGGGCTCGGCAGACTGGGATATTTGTCTGGATCAGAACGTGAAGTTCTCGGCGATTCTAAATGCGAAGGCAATTCCGCACTGGCTGGACGTGTGGAACGATAATTCCAAGCACGACTGGCCGCTGTGGCTGCGGATGGCGGGGAAATACTTTTAGAGCGGTCGTGGCCGTTGGTCGTTGGGCAGAGGGATTAAAAGTTTTTTGTAGACGTTGGCGGCGGCCTGGGGGTGTAGGGATCCTTCGACTGCGTAAGTGCTGGCCTCGCGCAACACTTACTTCGCTCACGATGACATTGATGCAAAAGCAGAAATGACATTGATGTAAACGCAGAAATGGAGATTGTGCCGTGAAGAAGATTGGAATTTTGTTTGGGATGGAAAACACCTTTCCCCCGGCGCTGGTCGAGAAGATTAACGCGATGAAGGTCGACGGCGTGGAGGCCGAGTTTGTGAAGGTCGGTGGCGTCCGTATGGACGAACCCCAGAACTATGCCGTCATCATTGACCGCATCTCGCAGGACATACAGTTCTATCGCGCGTATCTGAAGCAGGCGGCGATGCAGGGGACGATCGTGGTGAACAATCCGTTCTGGTGGACGGCCGACGACAAATTTTTCAATTACGCGCTGGCGCATAAGATGGGCGTGGCCATCCCGGCGACGATCATTTTGCCGCACAACAAGCATCCCGAAGGAACGACGGATCAGTCCATGCGGAACCTGATCTTCCCGCTGAACTGGCAGGAGTTGTTTGATTACGTCGGCTTCCCTGCTTTTCTCAAGCCATATTCCGGGGGCGGGTGGAAGCATGTGTACAAGGTGCATTCGCCGGAGGAATTCTTTCATCACTACAACCAGACCGGCGATTTGTGCATGACCCTGCAGCACGGCGTGGAATTCGACGAGTATTACCGCTGCTACGTGGTGGGGCAGGAAAAAGTGCACATCATGAAATACGATCCGCGGGCGCCGTTCCATGAGCGATACGTGAAAGGAAACCCTCCGCCGTCGTCTGCGGCCTTGCGGGATCGCATGGAGAAGGATGCGCTGGCGCTTTGCCGGGCCCTGGGCTACGACCTGAATACCGTCGAGTTTGCGGTGGAGGGCGGAGTGCCCTACGCGATTGATTTCCTGAATCCGGCGCCAGATGCGGAGATTACTTCCGTCGGGCAGGAGAATTTTGACTGGATCGTGAATGCCGTGGCAGAGATGGCCGTGAAGATGGCTCTGAGCGGCGCTAGCCCGGTGAAGGAAATGCGCTGGGCGGAGTTTTTGGCGGGAACGCCCGCCAAAGCGCGCACCGGCGAACCGGAGTGGGTGGCGGCGCGGACGCGCGGGAAAGGAACAAAATGATGGAGTATGACCAATTACGAAAGCGTTTCTTGTGGGGAGCGGCTCTCGCGTGGGTGCCGTTAATTCCATTGATGGTGGGCCTGAGCAGTGCGTTCATTGGAATAAACAACTCAAAGGCGACTGGCCTTGCGGCCGTAGCCGGCGGATTTGCGGAGACGTACGTCACTCTCGGCCTGGCCGCCACATTGATCTGCGAGGTTTGGGCGATGACGTTTCTTTTTCGCTCGTTCTCGAGCGGACATGGACTACGCAGTGCCTTCTCAATCCTCTCTCTGCTTGCGAGTGCGCTCACTCTGACTCTCTTTTTCCTGTCGCTGTGGTTGTTCTGGAGTCAAGTTCATCACGGGTAACAGGTAATCCGGTGCAGGTTCGACGATGAAAGGCAAGGCTCCTGCAAAAAACGTAGACGAATACCTGGCGAGCGTGCCCGAGCCTGCCCAGAGCACACTGCGGCACGTCCGGGCCGTGATTCGGTCCGTCGTGCCGAAAGAGACGACAGAATCAATCAGCTACGGCATTCCGATGTTCAAGTTCAACGGGATGCTGGTGGGATATGCAGCATTCAAGAAACACTGCAGTCTGTTCCCCACGGGCTCCGGCGCGCTCGACCAGTTTGAGAAGGAGTTGAGAGGATACCGCACTTCGAAGGGAACCATTCAGTTTCCGCCGGACAAGCCATTGCCCGACTCGCTCGTGAAAAAGATTGTGAGGGCGCGGGTGAAGGAAAACAAGGAGTGGGACTGAGCGCGGAACAGTCTTCAGGCGTTGCTATACTGTTAGGACTTCGCGGGCGGGAGCGCCCGCGCCACACGGATTAGGTGAGTTTTTATGGCGCCGACATTCACCATCGGAATTGAAGAGGAATATCAGACCATCGATCCCGAGACTCGGGACCTGCGGTCGCATATTCATGCCGAGATTCTGGAGAAGGGCAAGATGATTCTCCAGGAACGGGTGAAAGCGGAGATGCACCAGTCGGTGGTGGAAGTGGGAACGTCGGTCTGCAGCAATATCCAGGAAGCCAAGGTCGAACTCAAGAAGCTGCGCCGCAATATGGTGCGGCTGAGCAAGGAAAATGGATTGCGGCTGGCGTCGGCGGCGACGCATCCGTTTGGCGACTGGCGGGCGCAGGCGATTCATCCCGACGAGCGCTACAAAAATATTGTCGAAGACCTGCAACTGGTGGCTCGCGCCAACCTGATTTTCGGGCTGCACGTGCACATCGGCATTGAGGATCGCGAGACCGCGATCCACATGATGAATCACGCGCGCTATTTTTTGCCGCACATTCTGGCGTTATCGACGAATTCGCCGTTCTGGCTGGGCATGAATACGGGTTTGAAATCGTACCGCTGCAAGGTGTTCGACAAATTTCCCCGCAC
>DASSRO010000135.1:0-6833 GCA_035701745.1 Candidatus Sulfotelmatobacter sp.
CACACCACCTGCACTCCCCGTGACCCCAATCACCCCCGGCGGTGAGATATGTCACTGCGGCGTTTTATTAGAAGCTGACAATGAGGAACGGCATTGTATCTATGTTGTACCTACGGAGGTAGGACTATGTCCGTGATGACACACCCTGGAGTGAAGGCTCCCGGGGATTACATTGAATCCGTGATGATCAGTGTGAAAGCAAAAAACCCCGCCGAGCCTGAGTTCCATCAAGCGGTCGCCGAAGTTTTCGATTCTTTAAGGCTAGTGCTTGCGAAACATCCCGAGTATCAATCCGCCCGTCTACTCGAAAGAATTGTCGAGCCGGAGCGGGTGATTATGTTCCGCGTGCCCTGGTTTGACGATCAGGGTGAGATCCAGATTAACCGCGGTTTCCGCATTGAGATGAATAGCGCCATCGGCCCCTACAAGGGCGGGCTGCGCTTCCATCCTTCGGTCAACCTCGGCATCCTGAAGTTCCTGGCGTTCGAACAGGTCTTCAAGAATTCGCTCACCACGCTGCCCATGGGAGGCGGCAAGGGCGGTTCAGATTTCGACCCCAAGGGCAAGAGCGACAACGAAGTCATGCGCTTCTGCCAGAGCTTCATGACGGAACTGCAGCGGCACATTGGCCCCGACACCGACGTTCCAGCCGGCGACATCGGCGTGGGCGGCCGGGAGATCGGCTTCCTGTTCGGCCAGTACAAGCGACTGCGCAATGAATTCACCGGCGTCCTCACCGGCAAGGGCCTGGGCTGGGGCGGTTCGCTGATTCGTCCCGAAGCCACCGGCTACGGCTGCGTTTATTTCGCCGCTGAGATGCTGAAGAGCAAGAAAGACTCGCTCGAGGGCAAGCTCTGCCTGGTTTCGGGCAGCGGCAACGTTTCGCAATACACCGTGGAAAAGCTGCTCGACCTCGGAGCCAAGCCGATTACGGTGTCCGACTCGAACGGCGTCATCTACGATCCTGATGGCATCGACCGCGAGAAGTTGGCCTTCATCATCGAACTGAAGAACGTGAAGCGGGGACGCATCCGTGACTATGCGGATCACTATAAGAAAGCGATCTTCATGCCTACGGACATCAAGCTGGAGCACAACCCGCTATGGAATATAAAAGCGGACTGCGCGTTCCCCAGCGCCACGCAAAACGAAATCACGGCGAAAGATGCGGCGAACCTGTTGAAGAACGGCATCAAGCTGGTTGCCGAGGGCGCGAACATGCCCAGCACGCTCGACGCTACCAAGATGTTCCTCGATGCCAAGATCCTCTACGGCCCGGCCAAAGCCGCGAACGCTGGCGGCGTGGCCACCTCCGGCCTGGAAATGGCGCAGAACAGCGCGCGCCTCAGCTGGACTCGCGAGGAAGTGGACGATCGTCTGCACAAGATCATGATCGCCATTCACCGGAACTGCTTCGAAACGGCCGAGGAATACGGCACGCCCGGCAACCTGGTAAACGGCGCCAACATCGGCGGCTTCCTGAAAGTAGCCAACGCGATGCTGGATCAGGGCCTTGTGTAGTTTCGTGTTCCTGTGTGGCGCGGGCGCTCTCGCCCGCGCTGCATGAAAGCTTTGCAAAATCAGGTTCCCCACCCTTGTCGCGGTGCATGCGACAGGGTGGGGATTTTGACGTGGGCCGCCATAGACCGCCGAGCAGTTTGAGGCGCTTTCTGCGGGTGCAAAAAGTCAAGACCTCCCTCGTCTACCCGGCGCACCGCAAACAGTGCAGACTCTCGCAAACGGCTGGTTCATCGAGTAGTTATAGCTTTAAGTGGTGTGTAAATAATTCCACGTATCTGTATGAAAATAAAAGCGATAATTATTGGAGTTAAATCGATTTAACCCGCCGGCAAGGCGGCCTGATGGCGGAATGATCTTAGAGGTCAACCGAGCTCTCCATCACTCCTGCACGTGCCCGCGGCGCTTCGCGCGAGGTATTCCTGTGATCGCCCGGGGATCGACTTTCGTGTCCGCTCTAACGGCCTAACGGGTGGGTTTGATTTTGAATGTCCGGGAAATCTGAAGAGCGTACGCTATCACTGTGAATAATCTTGGGGCAGGCTAACCTACGATTAGTCCTAGAGGAGTTTCTCACCGTTCGTTGACTTTATGATCGTTCGTCCTACCGCCGCCGCCCCCATCCTTGACGCCGAAGAGCGTTTCGAAGGCTTTGAAAACCTGATGCCGTTTCGCGTCCAGAATATTCTTCTGGTCTCGAGCCTCTACGATTCCTTCATCCTGCGAGAGGATGGACGCCTCAACGAACTGCTCATCGACGAGTCGCTCGAACTGAACCTGCGGCAGATTCCTGGCATCACGCACGTCTCCAGTTGCGCCGAGGCGCTTGACCTGGCCAGTTCTAATCCGCAGTTCAATCTGATCGTCACCAACCTTGCCGTCGGCGACATGGACGCCGCGCAACTTGCCCGCGAAGTGCGGCGCAAGGGCCTCGATGTTCCCGTGGTCGTCCTCGGCTACGACTATCGCGAGATAAAGGGTTTTATTGCGCGCAATCCCGTCACCGACATTGACCGCGTTTTCCTCTGGCAGGGCACGGCCCGCATCCTGATCGCGATCGTTAAATATGTGGAAGACAAGCGCAACGTGCTGCACGACACCCGCGCCATGGGCGTGCCAGTTCTGCTGGTCGTGGAAGACAACATCCGCTACTACTCTTCGTTCCTGCCCGTGATCTACACGGAACTCATCAAGCAGTCGCGGCGCGTCATTCAGGAAGGCATCAACGTCGCGCACAAGCTGGTGCGCATGCAGGCGCGCCCGAAAATTCTTTTGTGCTCGAATTTTGAAGAAGCGGCGCAATTGGTGCAGGAATATCGCGACTACATTTTCGGGTTGGTATCCGATGTCGAATTCCCCTGGGAAGGCAAGCTCAGCCCGGAGGCGGGTTTCGAACTGGCGCGCATGGTGAAGAGCCTGACGCCCGATGTGCCGGTGGTTTTGCAAACCAGCCGCACCGAGTTCCGGCCGCGCGCCCACGCCGAAGGCTACTCGTTCCTGCGCAAACGTTCGCCTACGCTGCTGAAAGACCTGCGCCGCATTCTCACCGATCACTTCGGATTCGGAGATTTTGTTTTCCGCATGCCCGACCAGCGCGAGGTCGGACACGCCAAAGATTTGAACGAACTGGAAGAGATGCTGCAGACCCTGCCAGCCGACAGCCTGGTGTACCACGCGCAGCGCAATCATTTTTCGCACTGGCTGATGGCGCGCACCGAATTCGCTTTGGCCGCGAAACTTCGCCCGCGCAAAGTATCCGACTTCAACGGGGCCGAGCATCTTCGCCGGGACCTGATCGAATCGATCAATCAATATCGCCGCGAACAGAACGAAGTGCTGATCGGCGATTTCCGGCCTGACACTTTCAAGCCCTCCGATTCGAGTTTTCTACGAATTGGTTCCGGCTCGCTCGGAGGCAAAGCCCGCGGCCTGGCCTTCGTTCGTCATCTGTTGCGCACTCGCCGGATCACGCGCCGTTTTCCCGGCGTAAGCATCTCCGTGCCTCCCGCCGTCGTCATTGCCACCGACCTGTTCGATCAATTCCTCGCGGAAAACAACTTGGGCGACTTCGCGCTGCATTGCGACGACGATTCCGAGATCCAGCAGCGATTTCTCGATGCCGCCCTGCCTGTGACGCTGCAGGAAAGTCTGAAAGCATTTTTAGCTGAGGTCGACTATCCGCTGGCCGTGCGTTCGTCCAGTTTGCTGGAAGACTCGCAGTACCAGCCCTTCACCGGAGTTTATGAAACCTTCATGCTGGGCAACCAGCACGCCAGCCTGCAGGCACGTCTCGACGAACTTTCCGAGGCGATCAAGCGAATCTACGCTTCAACTTTCAGCCAGCACGCCAAGGCTTACGTGCGCGCCACTCCTTATCGCCTGGAGGAAGAAAAAATGGCGGTGATTTTGCAGCAGGTGGTGGGCTCGGCGCACGGCTCGCGTTTCTATCCCGATTTTTCCGGAGTCGTGCGTTCTCACAATTTTTATCCCGTCTCGCCCATGACGTTCGCCGACGGTATTGCCGCAGTTGCTTTGGGCTTGGGCCGCACTGTGGTGGATGGCGGCAAGTGTCTCAGCTTCTGTCCGCGCTATCCGCGCAACCTGCTGCAGTTTTCTTCCGTTGAAGACATTCTGGCAAACACGCAAACCGAATTTTGCGCTCTAGAACTCGACGGCGTTCCCACGGGCGCGGGTCCGGGGCATTTGCGCGAAGTCCGCTTCGGACTTGACGTTGCGGAAGCAGACGGCACGCTGCATGCGGTGGCCTCGACTTATTCCGCTGACAATCAGGCGGTCTACGATGGCTTGAGCCGCCCGGGAGCACGCATAGTGACTTTCGCGCCCATGCTCAAACACGGCATCTTTCCACTGGCCGCGATTCTGGAGTTGCTGGTGCGGGCCGGCGAAGACGCCTTAGGCAATCCCGTCGAGATCGAATTCGCGGTGCGCCTGCCCCGCGCCGCCGACGAGCCCGCCGGATTCGGATTTTTGCAAATCCGCCCTTTGACTCTTACGCGCGACCACCAGGACCTGAGCATCGGCGATGTCGACTCGTCGCAGTTGATTTGCAAAAGCACGAAGGTTCTCGGCAATGGCCGCATCGAGAACTTGCACGACATCGTGGTCGTCGACTCGCAACGCTTTGAGCGCAGCCGCAGCCAGGAAGTTGCGCGCGCCGTCGCCCACTTCAATGCTACGTTGAGCGCCGACAACCGCCCTTACTTGCTCATCGGAGTGGGGCGTTGGGGTTCAAACGATCCCTGGCTCGGCATCCCCGTGGAGTGGGACGAAATTTCTGGCGCCCGCGCGATCATCGAAGCCGGGTTCCACGATTTCCGCGTCACGCCGTCGCAGGGCAGCCATTTTTTCCAGAACCTTACGGCATTTCAGGTGGGATACTTCACCGTCAATCCCGATGCGGGAGAAGGATCTGTCGACTGGCAATGGCTGGCCGAGCAGACCGCGGTGGAAGAGCAAGGCTGCGTCCGCCATCTGCAATTTGCGACGCCGCTTCGCGTCATCATGAATAGTCGAACCAGTCAGGGCGTGATCTTCAAGCCGGAAGGAAGTTGACATGCCCTTTGATCTGCGACCTTCCGTGTGCCTACTTTCCTCTCGCATGGAAGGACTGGGAGACGGAACTTCAGAAGTCCGGACGGGAATTCGGAGGAATACTATCCAACTCGCGCGAGGTGTAACTAGTCTATCGGCGGTCGCGTTCGTGTGGGACGTCCTTCCGGGGCAATCTCTTTGCGATGCACAATTCGTCGTCCTTCCAACTCATCACAAGTTTGTCGCCAGCCTGATGCCGAGCGCATCGCGAAATCTGAGTGGAATAACGAATCCTCCATCCTTATCAAGCTTGATTCTGATTTCGTCGCGGTGTCTCGATTCTGGCATGAACCTATTCTGTCGGCATTGTCCGTAGAAGCTTTAGGCACTCCTCTAATGTCTTTGTAGCTCACCCGCTTTTCATTTTGGGCCCTGCCGCACACCTTCCTGTGACTGCAATCACAGCCTCCGTGGTGTGATTCCGAACACAATCGGTTAGTCGCGAATTTGTCATTTCAGACTCGCGGAGCGCCTGTGTTCAAAATCATTCACGCCGAATTCCTTGCGCCGGGGATCAAACGCTTTGTTATTGAAGCGCCTCGCATCGCCCGCAAACAGCAGCCCGGCCAGTTCGTCATTCTCCGCATCTACGAAGAGGGCGAGCGCATCCCGGTCACCATTGAGAACTCAGATCCCGCGCGCGGCACGATTAACATCGTGGTGCAATCCGCCGGGAAGACGACCCACCTGCTGAACTCGCTCGAAACCGGCGATCAGATTCTGGACGTGGTTGGGCCTCTCGGCAAACCGTCGGAGATCAAGAATTACGGCACGGTCGTGGTTGTGGGCGGTGGAGTCGGCACCGCAATGGCTTATCCTACGGCCTCCGCGCTGAAGCGCGCCGGGAACCGCGTGATCTCGATCGTCGGCGCCCGCAACAAAGAGTTGGTCATCCTCGAAGCAGAAATGCGCGCGGTGAGCGACGCGCTCATGATCACGACCGACGACGGCAGTTACGCCGACAAAGGTTTCGTCACCGACAAACTTCGGCAGTTGGTTCAGAACGGCACCCGCATCGACCTGGTCGTGGCCGTGGGCCCGATCGTCATGATGAAGGCCATCGCCGAGATGACGCGCAAGGAGAACATTCATACGGTCGTGAGCCTGAACCCGATCATGATCGACGGCACCGGAATGTGCGGCGGCTGCCGCGTTTTGATCGACGGTAAAAGCGAATTCGCCTGCGTCGACGGCCCCGAGTTCGACGCGCATCGCGTCGATTTCAGCGTGCTGGTTCAGCGCAATTCGATGTACCGCGACGCAGAGCAGCGCTCTCTGGCCGAGTTTCAGAGGGTTGCGGCCGAGGCGCAAGATGCGCATGTCTGCGCCGTGCCGGGAAACCGGTCAGGAGATCAACGATGAGCACGATCGCCAAGAAATCCGAGAACCCCCTGCCGATGAAAGAGCGCATGAAAGTTCCGCGCCAACTCATGCCCGAGCAGCCAGCCCACGAACGCGCTCATAACTACGAGGAAGTGAATCTCGGCTACAGCGCCGAACTGGCGCAGCAGGAAGCCATGCGCTGCCTGGAATGCGCCAAGCCTACCTGCACGGATAATTGTCCCGTGGGAGTGAACGTAAAGGAATTTGTTGAACGCATCGTGATCGGCGACTTCCTCGGTGCGGCGGCGATCATTCGCAAAGACAATGTCCTGCCGGCAATCACCGGGCGCGTGTGCCCGCAGGAAGATCAATGTGAAGGA
>DASSRO010000136.1:0-2173 GCA_035701745.1 Candidatus Sulfotelmatobacter sp.
CCGTGCAATCGTACGGCGGAATGTACTTCTCCAAAATCTTCGATCCCGCAGTCGTGCGCACGCCGCGCGTGCTCATCACATCCTTAATGCCGACTGGGACACCCCCCAACGGCGGCAAACTCTTTCCTTCCGCCGCCATGCGGTCGATGCGGTCCGCCTGCTCCAGGGCACGCTCCTTCGAAAGCGTCAGGAACGCCCCGATCTGCCCGTCCTCCTGCTTGATGCGCGCATAGTGCGCCTCGGCCAACGCCAGCGCGGTCGTCTTGCGTTCCTGCACCGCCGACCGCGCCGCATCGATGGTGAGTGATTTCAAATCCATGGATTCATTTCGAGTGGAGTGTTGCGCCTATCGCTCGATCACTTTCGGAACCCGGAAGAACTCTTCGTCTGCATCGGGCGCGTTTGCCAGCGCCTCTTCGTGCGGCAACGACTTGCGCAATCCTTCGAGAATGTCCTCGCGGCTCGCGTATGCAAATCGCGCGCTTCCCTGTTTCGATTCGTCCACGCCATAACGATCGGAAACCTGCGCCATGGGCGGCACATCGGAGGTGTCCAGTTCGTTGAGCCGGTCAATGTATTCGAGGATTGAATTCAGATCGCGCAACATTCCCGCGCGCTCTTCCTCGGTCAGCTCAAGATTGGCTAACTCCGCGACGTAAGCCACGTCTTTGTCGGTAACTTTCATGGACTTCAGATAATGACTTCAGATAATGGACTTCAGATAATGAACTTTCAGATCAAGACGTTCAACCGCGCTATTTGCCCACGACTTCTCCGCGCGCCAGCACAAACTCAATTCTGCGAACCATCTCGGTGGTATATCGGTTGATCGTCGCCAGATATCTCGGCGCCAGAATCTGCAGTTCCGCTCTCCATCGCGCCCCCGCGACTTCCACTCGCAGCACTCCATCTTCGAAACTCAGCGCGCGCGTGCGTTCCGCCACCGCCGATCCGCACACCACCGGCCATGCCATCAGCGGCGCCTCCGCCGGCGGCGCCTGCCGCAACGATTGCGCCACGATTTTTTCCAGCCCCGACCCAGCCTGCTCCAAGTCCACTCCTCGCCCCGCCAGACAATTTGCGAGACACCGATTTTAACATTGCCTCCAACTACCCAACTTGCCGACAGCCGGTCAAGATGGTCCTGAAGTCTTAACCTTTCTCGGCGTACTCAGCGGATCCTCAGCGAACTCAGCGGTAAAAGCTTTTGGCAACCGGAAACTCCCGCCGCACAAACTCCAGAGCCGCCTCCCGCGATGCCAAGCGCCCCTCCAACTGCGCATCTTCCACCGCACCGAGAATCTCGCGAAACTTCGGCCCCGGCACGTGCCCCGCGCCAATCAGGTCATCTCCCGTCACCAGCGGTGAAGGCCGCATCTTTTCCTCCGGAATCTCCGCGAGTTTCTGCCGAAGAAATTCATACGTGCTCAAATTGCGGTGGCTGGCCAAAGAGTCCGCGCGATGCAATGCCATGTGCTCGTCAAACGCAGGCATCCGCAAAAATTTCTTCAGCGTCGATTCCTTCATGCGCGAAACGTGCCCGAAGCGCATGTGATTCTCCACCAGCGCCAGAATCTGTTCAGTTTCGTCGTTGGAGAATCGCAGCCGCCGGCAAATTTCCTCCGCCATCTTCACCCCGACTTCAACATGGTTATCAAAGCGAATGCGATCCGGCGCCACCCGAAACGTCGGAGGCTTGCCCACATCGTGCAGCAGCGCTCCCCACGCCAGCGTCATCGGACAAGGATTGGGCAGGTTTTCCAGCAGCAGCAGCGTGTGTACAAAAACGTCTCCCTCCGGATGGAACTCCGCCGGTTGCTCCACTCCCTTCATTGCCGAAATTTCCGGCAGCACATGCTTGAGCAAGCCGCTCTCATCCAACAGCAAAAACGCCCGCCGCGCATGCCCTTCGGTCAGCATTCGCGTCAATTCATCTCGCACGCGTTCGCGCGACACAACCGAAATCTGCTCCGCCAACCTTTGCATTGCGGCGAACGTTTCCGGCTCAATCGCGTATTCGAAGCGCGCGGCAAAGCGCACCGCTCGCAGCATGCGCAGCTTGTCCTCGCCGAAGCGAAGCTCTGCTTGCCCGATGGTGCGGATAATTCCCGCCTTCAGATCCTCGCGCCCGCCCACGAAATCCAGCACCTCGCCGCTGACCGGATCGAGCAGC
>DASSRO010000137.1:0-11030 GCA_035701745.1 Candidatus Sulfotelmatobacter sp.
AAGGCTGGTTCAGCCGGTTACCTTTCGAGAAGGGAAACAAGCCATGGTGAACAAGGAGGCCATGAACTGCGAACGCGTCTGCCGGGAGATTTCGAACTACCTCGAAGGCGAAGTCGACCAGAGCCTGCGCCTGGCCATGGACGAGCACTTTCGTTCCTGCAAGCGCTGCTCGTCGGTGCTGCAGGGAACGCGCAATGTGATCCGCCTGTATGGGGATGAGCGCATGATCGACGTGCCTGCGGGATTCGAGCGCCGGCTGGAACGCCGACTGGCGCAGAGCGTTCGCGCGACCGGCAGCAGGTGGCCGGTATGGTCAACCTGGCTGGTTCCGGTGGCGGTATTGCTCTTGTTTGCAGGCGGCCTGCGCGTGGCGAATTCCGTGACGGCAGGGCCAGAGCTCAAATCCCAGCACGCGCAACCCGGCCGGGGAATTCCGCCCGATATGCTGGTTGTGGTTACGGCCGACGCCAAGGTCTTCCACGTGGCCGGGTGCGAATTCATTCACAACAAGCAGACGGAGCGCACCCTCCTCGCGAAAGAAGCGCTGCGTGAGGGTTATGTTCCGTGCTTGCGCTGCCTGCGGGAATATTTGCATGCGGCGAAGGCCGGACACTCGGCGCTGGCAGTGGAAGCGGAGGCGGACATGGACGAGGAGGAAGAATCGCAGCGTGTCAAAGGCCGGTGAAGCCGCTGTTGGGAACCGAAATTTGGGTTCGAGCTGAACGACTTGGCGCGGAAACAAGACAGGGCCCGGATTAGAAGAATCGGGTTATGCCTTCTTCCAGCACGACCACGCGATCTGCGGTTCCGGCCGCGCGGGCTTCCTGGTCGAGCAACTGCAACGGTTCGTCGACCGGTTCATGCGAGAGGCGGAAGGTGCCGTAGTGCATGGGAACCATCCAGCGGGATTTGAGGTCCAGGAAGGCGCGCATGGCATCGGCGGGGTTGGCGTGAACGTTGCGGAACTGCGGCGGGTTGTAGGCGCCGATGGGAAGCAGCGCCAGTTCGGGTGCCAAGCGGCGTCCAATTTCGCTGAAGCCAGAAAAGTAGGCCGTATCGCCAGCGTGGTATACGGAGTGCTTACCGGCTTTCAGAACGAAGCCGCCGTAACCGCGGTGTGAATCCTTCAGAACGCGCGCCCCCCAATGTCGTGAAGGCACGTGCGTAATCGACAGATTGCCCAGGCGCGAGCTCTTCCACCAATCGAGTTCGATGATTTCGGAAAAACCCAGGTCGGAAACCAGGTCGGAAACGTGGGCGGGAATTACGATCACCGGGGCAACGCCCCGGCTGCGCAGATTATTCTGCACCAGGGCGCGCAGCGACGGACGATGTAGATGATCGAAGTGCGCGTGCGAAACCAGTACGACATCGATATCCGGAAGATCGGCGATCCGCAGTCCCGGACGGCGCAGACGTTTCAGCACAAAGAGCCAGCGGGCGAAGTTGGGATCGATGACGACGCTCTTGCCGCCTATTTGCACGAAGAAGCTGGCGTGGCCAATAAACGTGACTCCAAGTTCACCATTCGTGGCAAGTCTCGGCTTGTGGGTTTCACCGTATCGCGGAGTGACAGCGGAACGACGCACCAGACGCCCAAACTGTGTGGCGCGCTTGCGAAGAGCCGGGTTGCGAAGCGTTTGTTTAATCATCCTGCTGACAAAGACTGGAGGCTAGATCGGAGGCTGCCTGTACCCTTGATAATAATCCCGATCCCTCTCCGGAGCCGAGTAATAAGAGCGATGCGGCCGCCTTTATTTGCCCGATACCCAGATTAGATGATGCGCACCGAGACTCGGCTGCTTTCGTTTAGCGCGCGATTACGAGGGTTACCGGAGGCTCAGCGAGCTAACTCGGTTTGGTTCGGGCTCGATCCTTGCTTGACCTCGATCGAGGTCGTCATATCTAATCCGAAAGCGCTCTTTTTGGATTGTCTTGGAAAGAAGGAGAAGTCCGCATGCGAGTTGCGTTCATAGGGTTAGGAATTATGGGACACGCCATGGCAACAAATATGGCCAAGGCTGGTCACGAGGTTACGATCTGGAATCGAACGCCCGGAAAACTGGTGGAGGGCGCTGGAGTCGCTCCTACTCCGGCCGCCGCCGCCCAGGGCGCAGAAGTGGTGTGGATGTGCGTCTCCGATACGGATGCGGTGGAGAGCGTGATCTTCGGAGCGCAGGGCATAGAAGCCTCGCTTACCGATGGAATGATCATTGCGGATTCGAGCACGATTTCTCCATCGGCGACGCTAAAGTTCGCGGCTCGTGTTGCGCAGAAAGGCGTGGCGTGGGTGGATGCGCCGATGACCGGATCAAAGATTGGAGCGCGGGACGGGACGCTGGTGTTTATCGTCGGAGGAGAAGAAGCTACTGTAGAGCGGCTCAAGCCTCTGTTCGCCGCCATGGGGAAGAAGATTTTCCGCATGGGAGAAACCGGCAAGGGGCAGGCGACGAAGCTGGCGATGAACCTGCAAATTGCGTTGATTTTTGAAGGATTCGCTGAGGCCTTAACTCTAGCTACCAAGCTCGGCGTGGACGCGCAACAACTTCTCACGCTGATCGAGGCGACGATGGTGCGCTCGGGCGTGGTGGATTATAAGGGACCATTTATTCTGCAGCGCGACTTCACTCCCAACTTTCCGCTGCGGCTGATGCATAAGGACATCCGGCTCACACTGGAAGCGGCGAAGGAGGCGCGGGTGAAGTTGCCGGCGCTCGAGACCGTGGAAGAGATCTACGAGATGGCTTCCGAAGAAGGGAACCAGGATCTGGATTATGCCGCGACTCTGACTCTGTTGGAGAAGTGGGCGGGCGTGCAGGTGAAAGGAAAAGCCGCGTAGGAAAACAATTCTAAAGCCAGAAGCCGAAGGCCCAAAGTTTAACTCCTTACCTCGCCTGAACCCCGGACCTCGCCTGAACCCCGGAAACTCCTTCTGGGTACTAATCCATTACCGCCGTAATCCGCTATTACAGAAGTATTACAGTCACCCATACCTGCCCTTGGTACGGTAGACGTAGGGCCGATCGAACTCAAAACGACCACGAAATGGGGACTTGCTTGGAAATGGAACTACAGGATTTGGAAAAACCGCAAGCCGCAAAAGATGAAGTGAACTGGATTACTGCGGCCTTTATGGCTGCGTTTCACGTTGGCGCGATCGCGGCTCTCTTCTTTTTCACTTGGAAGGCATTATTTGTAGCGATGTTTTTGTGGTGGGTTTCGGGCAGCCTCGGGATTGGCATGAGTTATCACCGCCTGCTCACGCATCGCGGCTATAAGACTCCGAAGTGGGTCGAATATTTTCTGACCGTCTGCGCCACGCTCGCCCTGGAAGGCGGCCCGATTTTCTGGGTAGCGACGCACCGTATTCATCATCAATATTCCGATCACGAGGGTGATCCGCACTCCCCAATCGATGGAAAGTGGTGGGCGCATATGGGATGGATTCTCATGGGCAAGTCGATGCATCATGACACCACCACCCTGGCGCGCTATGTCCCTGACCTTGCCAAGGACAAGTTCCACGTATGGATCACGAAATATCACTATGTTCCCATGATTGTGCTGGGAGTGATCCTGCTGGCGATCGGCGGGCTACCCTTCCTGATGTGGGGCATTTTCATGCGCACCGTGGTCGGATTGCACGCGACGTGGCTCGTCAATTCCGCAACGCACTCGTGGGGGACGCGACGCTTTGCAACGCGGGACCTTTCCACCAATAGCTGGTGGGTCGCGCTGTTGACCTTCGGCGAAGGCTGGCACAACAACCATCACGCCCATCCCACCGCCGCGCAGCATGGCTTCAAATGGTACGAGGTCGATATGAACTGGTACGGAATCTGGGCGCTGAAGACGCTGGGCTTGGCCTGGGACATCAAGCGGGTAAAGCTGGCCGAAGTCGAGCGGGGCTTGGTTCCCACGCCGAACGGCCGGTTGATCACGGCGGCGTTGCCCGAAGTCTCGGTCGCAGCGGGAGACTAAATCAAACGCAATTGGCTTGTGAAGAAAGGGCCCCGGCCGTCGCGCCGGGGCCTTTGTTTTGGCCTGAACCGGCCGATGATCAAATGCGGATGATCATCACTTCGGTGGATTTGATCAGCGCGGCCGCGGTTTGACCTTTCTTCAATTGCATCTCGCGCGCCGAGCTGGCGGTGATAATCGATGTGATTTGCTGCCCGCCGATGGAAATCTTCACTTCTGCCATCAGGCCGCTGACGCGCACTGAATCGATGCGTCCCACTAATTGATTGCGGCCGCTGACCCGGCGAATCACTTGTCTTCGTTCCTCTTCGGTTCTGCCCCGGGTCCTGAAAAGGAGTTTGTCTACTTCACTCTGCGGAATCCGGTGATGCCCTCCGGCGGTTCGCACGCTTCGAATCTTCTTCTTGTAAATCCATTGCTTGATGGTGGGAAAACTGATCGCCAGCTGTAAGGCGGCGTCGCGCAGTTTGAGCATCGGCTCAGCATCGAGTAGGGGCGGGGCTTTCTTCCGCATGGGAGAGGAATCCTACATTCCAGAGGAGCTATGGTCAACCACGCGCAAGACAGCGATTGGATCGCCGTTACCTCATTCCTCCATAAAGCTATTTCGGCATCACCACAACCGCTTCTTTCGGCATGGCGTCGAGCGTCGATTTATCGATACCGAGGTGCGCGAGTACGAGTTCCGGCGGCGTGTGAGTGAGCCACTGCGAGAGCGCCAGTTCCTGGTAGAAACTGCTCTTGAACATCTCTAGAAACTTTAGATCTGTGTTGCCGGTGTTCTCCACGTAGTGAGGCAACGTTTTCTGCACGTAGCCAACGTCGCCGGCCTGAAAATCCATGGTGCGGGCGCGGCCTCCGGTCGCAAACACCGTCATTCTTCCGGTACCGCTGATGAAGTACTGCCATTCGTCGGCGTTGGGATGCCAGTGCAATTCGCGGATTCCTCCAGCATGCACCGTGACAATCGCGGCTGCGATGGTGGTGGAAGCCTTAAACTTGCCGGAGTCGACGATGCGAACCTCGCCGCCCTGACTGCGTCGGATCACCGCCTCCTGGTTGGCGCGAAAAGCAAACTCCTGCGTCGACAGGCCAAGCGTGCCGGAAGTCAATCTCTGATCGTCCGCTAGCGCACCTGGAACCGCCGCCTGGAAAATAAATTTCTCTCTTCTCGGCATCTTTTGCATGGCTTGTTCGCTCACGCCAAAATTTTTCGAAAGGACGTCGTGCGGGGTATGCGCCATCCAGTCGGTGAGTAATACGGTTTCGTATTCCGAAAAATTGCCATCGTCGAAGACGAGCAGAAACTCGCAACCATCAGGCTTCAGGCCTTGAATGGAGTGCGGAATTCCAGTCGGGAAGTACCACAGATCGCCTTCGGTGACGTCGCTCACGAAACTTTTGCCTTCCGCATCCAGTCCGGTGATGCGCGCATTTCCATACAACATCAGAGCCCATTCTGCCGCCGTATGCCAGTGCAGTTCCCGTATGCCGCCCGCGGTGAGTCTCATATCCACGCCGGCCATGGACTTGGAGACAGGCAGTTCGCGAATGGTGACTTCACGGGACCACCCGCCTTCCTGCATCCGCTTGTGTGAGAGAGCGAATGGATATTTGAAGGCCTGAACTCCGCCTGCGTCGGTGGGCGGCGGCAACATCGAATCCGGATTCTGGGCATCGAGCGTGGGATTGCCCGGCCCGGGAGCGCTGGCGCTGCGGTCGTCCTTCGTCGGGTAAGGTTTGGTGGCTCGATCGTCTTGCGCGGGATACGGTTGCTTAGCCTGTCCCGCGGCCTCTGCGGTCGAGAGAAGGCCGGCTGCAGCCAGGGCAGCAGACCCCATTTCTAAAAATCCCCGCCGGGAAAAGCTGTCTTTTTTCATCTCGCTCATCAAAGCCCTTTCTCCTGAAAAACACGTGAAGAAAATTAGAATTCAGTTTTGCGGTTTCGCAAAACGATACGGTAGCGCTTATGAGGTGTCAACCAAAAGAGGTCGCCAGGGCCCGCTCACAGCGCTCAAAACCTTCCTGAATGTGCGTCGGTGAGACGCTTTGCTAACGTCAGCGATGAACGCGGTAAAATCTGGCTGAGCTTCCATGCGCATTTCGAGCCGACGCGGAACCATCGTCTTCTTTCTCAGCCTGGGCATCGGCCTGGTGGCGCTGGCGACCGCCCTCAATGTCGGCTGGATCATCCTCAACTGGCGGGAAGGGGTACTGCTGTTTTTCGGCATCGTCTTTTTTGCGCTGATCATCGCGGGCATGGTTGTGAATACGATTTTCCTGGTGCGCGAGTTGCGCCGCAGTGAGCAGCACGACAGCTTTATCAACGCCGTCACCCACGAGTTGAAGACTCCGGTTGCCTCGATCCGGCTGCACCTGGAAACGTTGCTGCGCCGCAATGTGGCGGAGTCGCAGAAGGTGGAGTTTTACCGGCTGATGTTGAGCGACACCGATCGCCTGACCGAGACGGTCGAGCAGGTGCTGCGCGCCGGGCGGGCAGGCGACAAAAAAACGGGCCGGGAAAAAGCGGAAGTCGATTTCAGCCAACTGGTGCGCGACTGCATGGAAGCTACCCGGTTGCGGCATCATCTCGAGCCCGAGGCCTTGCGTTATCAAGAGGCTCTCAACAACGGCGACGGGCTGCGCGTGCGAGGCAGCACCGAAGACTTGCGAACCGCCGTCTCCAACGTGCTGGACAACGCGGTGAAATACTCCGGCGACAAAGTCGATGTGCGGGTTCAACTGGAAACGCCGGACGAGCGCCGCATTGTTTTGCGCGTGCAGGATCAGGGCGTGGGAATTCCTCCCGAAGATATGAAACGAATCTTCAAACGTTTCTACCGCGTCACGCACCGCTCCTTGGCGCACGTGAAGGGGACCGGACTGGGACTTTTTATCGTGAAGGCCATCGCGAAAAAGCATGGTGGCAAGGTATTCGCCGAAAGCCAGGGGGAAGGGCAGGGCACCACGATCGTTCTCGAACTGCCGAGGTGGGAGAAATGAGTCGCGTACTGGTAGTGGAGGATGAAGCCCATCTGGCACAAGGGTTGCGCTTCAACCTCGAGGCTGAAGGATACGCCGCGGAAGTTGTCGGGGACGGGGAAGCGGCCACCGAACGGCTCCTCGAAAAGAAAGAGAATTTCGACGCCGTCGTGCTCGACATCATGCTTCCGGGGAAAGATGGCTTCAGCGTGGTGTCCGAGCTTCGCGCTGCGCGAAATTATGTGCCCGTACTCATGCTGACGGCACGTGGGCGTCCGGAAGACGTACTCAAGGGCTTCGCTTCCGGGGCGGATGACTATCTGGCGAAGCCGTTTGATCTTTCGATTTTGCTGGCGCGTTTGCAAGGACTGTTGCGAAGAAGCCAATGGCTGCGCGGACCGTCTGGGGGAGATGCTGCAGCTGACCCCGAGAGTCCGGAGGATTTCGGAACTTTTTCCTTTGACGGGAAGACGATCGACTTCGGCGCTTTAGAACTGCGGTCCGGGGACGCTACCATCCATCTGACGGTAATGGAGTCAGAGCTGCTGCGGCACCTGGTGCGCAACGACGGACGGATTGTCTCGCGCAAGCAGATTCTGGAAGAGGTTTGGGGACTGCACGAAGATACTGATACCCGGGCCATAGATAATTTTGTGGTGCGGCTACGGCGCTACATCGAAGACGATCCGGGTAATCCTCGCCATTTGCTGACCGTGCGGGGAGTGGGATATAGATTTCTGGCTCGTCCTGAAAACGCATAAGAAGCTTTATGCGCGACACAACTCGGCGACCAGTATCTCCCTTCGTTGCAGTGCGATTTGATCCATGCGGCGCAGAACGACAAAGTAGGCAGGGACGGAAATTATTGCGAGCATGAGAAACAGCAGCATGGCGATCCACAAGTTGTGATAGAGCCGGGCGATCGCGAAGACCGCGATTCCCAGGCCTACGGTCACGATCTGCACGCCGAAACTCGCCAGCACCGTGGTCTGCGAGACGTTCTGGCGTCCGAAGGTCGAAAAGTCTCGCTTCCTGGGCGCATAAATGGAGAGCAGGTTGCCAGCCGCGAAGTTCAGGGGCGCGGCGAACAGAAGTCCTGCCAAAGTCGCGATCGTAACTGCAAGATGGGGCGGCCCGTAGAGGTAAGAGACGGCTACCCAGGCGAAGGCAGTGTTGGCCACCAGGATGCCGGCGTGAGTTAAGTTCTTCGCCAGGACGATCTGGCGGAAACTCACAGGCGAGGCGTAGAAAAACTGGATTCCCCCTGAATCGCCGCCAAAACTATTGAAGACCAAATTAGTGAGAACGAGGATGGCGTAGGCGGCAGCTCCGGGAAACGCCATGTCGGGCGTGCGGCTGAACGAACTGGAGTGGCGCAGCGAGTTTAGCGGCCCTATGCGAAAGACCAGCAGCATGAAGATCGGCATGATCAGAGTAAGCAGCATGGGACCGCTGCGAGCCAGATAACGCATTTCTTTTTCGAACACCGCTGCAACCGACTCGGAAAATCCGGGCAGGTCCCATCCAACTTGCAGGCCTTGTGCTAGCGCGACGGCGGGGCGGGCAGCCGCTTCGCTGAGGTTCTCTCCATGAAATTGCGCTCGCAGGCGGAGATGAAGCAATGCTCCCAGCGCCAGAGTCAACCCTCCCAGTAGAACCAGGGATGCAAAACCCGGCACAATTTCTCCGTGAGAAACCTGCGCAATGGCGTTCGCGGCAATGCCGGGAGGGAATACCGACTGGACTCGTGTCCCAACTTCGACGGCTCGGTTGATTTCCGGGTGGGGGGCGCGGTCAAGGCGTCCCATCATCGGGCCGATCAGCTGAAAACTAAGAATTAACAGGATAAAAAGAACGCCCATGATCTCGCGAGTGCGCCGTTGAGCCAGCCAGCGCTCCAGCCACGCGAAAACCGTCTGCATCAGAACCAGGTTGAACACGGCAAACGAGAAAAGGACTAGCAACGTCCACGGCAGCAAGAACGGTCGCGCCACTGCGGCGCCAAGCAGGATCCCGAGCAAGCCAACGGTGCCCAGCGCGCTCGCGGGATCGAAGTAGCCATACGCCAGGCGCAGCAAGAAATAAGACCGGTAGGATAGAGGGAAGCGCAGCAGGTCCGTCGAGTCAGGATTGTTGGTGAAGGCAGTCGACATTACCGGAAACAATTGCCAGAAGAAGAAAATTGGCCACAGCAGAATCGCCAGGTATTCGGCGTTATTTTGCGAGACGAAATACCAGGAGGATCCGGCCGCCGCAATGAAGCCGCCGAATCCACCGAAGACAAACACCAGCGTAATCACCAACCGCGAGGCCAACTCCATTTTGCCGCGTTTGCTGCGCAGCCCGTTGAGGAACATGCGCCAGCGCAAGTCAGCGACGGCGCGAAGTTGGGTGGAAACTTCAGGACGTGTCATTTCGGGTGGGTCAATTCTCGCACAGCTGGATTCGTTCCACCCCAACGACTCTAAGGCACAGAAATAAAACTATTTCCGAGTAGAGATTCTGCTCGGCCGACAGCCTCGCGTCGAGCGAGCGAATTAATTTCCGTGATTGAAGTCACCAGGCAGAGTGGGGTTCCTCACGGTGAAGTTGCAATCTGCCGTTAGAAAATTAAGACTGGTTCTGGGAGGTGGACGGACATGATGGCATCCGAACGAATTCCGCTATGGGATTCTGTGACACATCCTTTGGCGAGCGCTTTGGAATTTGCCTTCGGTTGTCATCACACCAAGCTGAGCCGCGTCTTCTCCATCGATGGTCACAGCTACAAGGTCTGCTGTGGTTGCGGCGCGCACTTCGAATATTCGCTGCAGACCATGTCGATCAGGCCTCGCCACAAGATGTTCCCAGCTCTGCGGCGTTTGCGCGCTCGCCGACTTTATAGCCGAAGAAAAGCTGCCCATTCTTAGTGAGTGTTGCGCAACCCAGCCTATTCCAGCCAAGAGAGTTCCAGTTCGGTGCGCTGCGTACCACCGACGATTCGCAGGAAAATCTGTTCCAGCGTCAATTTTTCTCCGGGCGAACCGGAGCCATTGCCGGTTTCTCTCGGAGCTTGGGCCTCGACTCCGGCGCGAAGTTCCTCCAGCGAGCCCTGCGCCACCAACTTTCCCTGATGAATGATGGCAACGTGGCTGCACAGGCGCTCCACGATTTCGAGGACATGCGAAGTCAGGAAAATCGTCGCCCCGCGCGCAATCATGCCTTGCAGCATGGCTTTCAGCGTGCCGGCGGCGATGGCGTCGACGCCTTCGAAGGGCTCGTCGAGAAATAAAACTTTTGGCCCATGGATCACGGCAGCGGCGAGCGCCAGTTTTTTCTGCATGCCGTGGGAGTAATCGGTAACGAGTTTCTTGGTCTGGTCGGCAAGCTGCATGAATTCGAGCAGTTCGGCGGCACGTTTGGCCGCAGTCATGCGGTCGAGACCGTACATTCGTCCTGCGAAGCTGAGGAATTCCGCGCCGGTCAGTCGTCCGAAAAGCGCCATGCCTTCGGGCACGACCCCGATTTGCCGTTTCACTTCCACAGGATGGGCGTTCAGGTCGAGGCCGAGAATTTCGACTCGCCCGGAGCTGGGTGCGAGCAGCCCGGTGAGCATCTTGATCGTGGTCGACTTGCCAGCGCCATTCGGCCCGAGAAAGCCGAAGAATTGGCCGGGCGCGACACGCAAGTCAACGTGGTCGACGGCAAGCAATTCGCCGAAGCGGCGAGTCAGACCCTCAGTAGAGATGGTGGGTGCGAGGTCCATCAATTTCCTGAATCTAGCACACTGGCAGAGGGCGTGCGCCAACGCCCCGAACGCCGTTTTCAGCGAAAGCGAGTCGTGCGCCAGAGTGCGATGCCGCAAGTAGTGAGCAGAGCAATCATCGCGAGGGTGAGCGCGCCGGCCCAATTCCACGCGATATCCAGTTGGGGAAATTTCGCAAGAAGAGCGAGCGCGGCAAATATTCCGCTGGCGGCGAAGATGAGCAGCCAATCCAGGACTGTTCTACCGCGGGGGCGAGCGCGAGATTGGCTGACTCCTTCCTTACTTCCCATTTCTCTGCCTTCCATGCCGGCGCGAACATATT
>DASSRO010000138.1:0-5673 GCA_035701745.1 Candidatus Sulfotelmatobacter sp.
CGTTTGAAGGCAAGGCATCTCTCCACGGGTTTGTGCAAAAGAGACTATCGCTTGCTTCTAAGAACCCACCGAGGACAGCGCAAGGGTAGGCTTACGGCTTCTTTTCCGACCTGATCTCGTAGTAGCGCAGCTCTCGCATGAATACTTCCTTGTCTACGGGCTGCCTGGAGTCATCGAGCATAGGCGAGAGGCCAGTCGCACGGCCAACTTCTGAGCTCTTCCAGGGAACAATGACAAGTGACTTAGGCGTTTCCTCATTGCCCAAAACCGACATGCCCAGCGCCTGACCGCCCGGGACGGATTTTAACTTCGGATCTTTGTCTGTCTGTGGATCGGCCTGTGCGTCCGCTGCCTTCTGCTCTGCTTCTGTCTTTGCCTGGGCCGAATCAGTCTGCTCCGAAGGCTTGCTCGTGGCGGCTTCAGATGTCGCTTCCTGAGCTGCGGGCGCTGCCGGCTTCTGTTTGCCTGCGGCTACTTTCTTCTGCGCTTTAGCAGCAACGGCGGCGGCTTCGGTCACGGGTTTTTTATCGGGCGTTTTATCGGTTTGGGCCACACCTGTCGCCAGCCCCGTACCTAGCAGAAACGCGAGTAGCAAGTCTCCCCTCATGACTTCTCCTTATGGCTCGTCCTTTTGCGAAGATCAGCAATCCATTTGGCGACGTCAGCGTCGCCCGGAACGAGCCGGCTGTATGCCTGGTAATGCTCCAGCGCGCATGGATAATCCCCGAGATACAGGTCGCACAGAATGGCTAGGTTCCGGTGTGCATAGTGAAAGTCCGGGTACTGAGCCAATGCCGCCTCATAACTTGCACGCGCCTTCGCAAATTCTCCCTTGCGCCGCTGCACCAGGCCGAGTTCGTCGTACGCAGCCACGTGGTGTGGATTCAATTCCACGGCCTTGCTCAGGCTGGCCTCGGCGTGGTCCAGATCGCCACTGCGGGCATATGCAATGCCAAGATTGATTTGTGCTGCCGTTGACTTGGGGGCCTGTTCAGTAACCTTGAGGAGCAATGGAATGGCGTGATCGTATTGCGCCTCACCGAGCATACGCACGGCCTCGGTATATTCAGCACGTACGTCGTCCGGAATAGGCTCCAGTTGTGTAATCGTAATCCCGTCTGCATCGCGCTCGAAGTCCAGTGGCGCGGCCACCGGGGCCGGTGGCGGTGGCACGTTCGCCTTCGCCGCCTTGGCCGTCATTGTGTGTTGTGCATCAGGGCAGCCGACAAGGAGCAACAAGGTCAGCCACGGAATACTGCAGCAAATTAACTTGATGGATTGGGTATTAACGCGGATTCGCATTTTTCCCTCCTCCGCCGTTCGCCGGCGCTGGCGCGGGATGCGGTGTTTGATCCGGCGTTGAGCTTGTGTTCGCCTGGGCGGCGCCATTGTTTTGTGCAGCAGCGTTGCCTGGCGTTGCGTTGGCCTGAGTGGTTTCGGTGCTGGTTGCGGTCTGGATCACCGGCGGCGCAAGCGGTGACCGGTAAGCGTAACGATCCATGGCGCCGATGAAGCCGCTGCTCATTTCACTTTTTGCGTAACGACCCGGCATCAGCACGGCGAGCCTGCTCAGGCTCTTCTCCGTCCACGTGTTGAAGAGGCCCGCGTGCAGCGACTCCATGTTCTTCTCATGTACCTTGATGGCTTTTTCTTCGAACGGAAACGCTGCCTCATCCAGTTCCGCCTCAAACTTGTCCAGGTCCGCCGGCTTCACGTCGGCGGGACGCTCTGACTCCTTGAGTGAACGACTGAAATCGAAATAAGTCTCGGCCATATAGAACGTGGCCGCGGCCGTTACATCTGCGATTTCGTAGTCCACCAGTCCATTCATCGCCTTAATGGTGGCATCCATGCGCTGTTTCTTATCCTTCAAGCTGACCTCAAACGGTTGCCGAAGCTTTACGGTTAAGAAGGCCTGATAGGTTTGCTCTGCCAGAACCAAAGCAGATCGGGCTGCGAGAGTGCGGGTCCGGCCAGTCCTTTCGGGTCCAGCAGCACCGTCAATGCGTACGATTTCCGCCAGTTCTTTCTGGTAAAGAGCGTCGTCGTGCGCGCCCTTGTGTATCTCAGACATCTTGAAGTGGGTCTCGACGGCCGCTTCGATCGGCTTCGGGAAATCTGTGACATAGCGACCGTACGCGGCCAACGCCTTGTCATTTGCATTGGACTGCTGGTAGAGGTCGCCTGCCACGAGCAGCGATTCCCTGCGCACTGTCTCATCTGTGGACTCGGATGCCAGCCGCTCATACTCCCCGGCAGCGTGCGACAACTCGCCGCTCTCCCTGTAGGCATGTGCGATCAGCCTGGTGGCCTCGCCCGCCATCTTGTGCTTCGGATAGGTGCTGCGAAAAGCTTCAAGCACGCCCGCGGCTGCCTTCCAATCCTTTAGTTCAATCAGAGCGCCGCCTGCATCATACTCGGCCGTCGCACGGATTGTGGATGTAGGCGCCGCCGTGCGAATCCTCAGGAAGTGATTGGCAGCCGCACGATAGTCCTGCGCGTTTCTTGCCAGCTCACCCTGCTTGTAGATGGAGGCTGCAAGGTTCTCAACGAACTTGGCGTGCGACTCGTCCCCTTCCGGCGTGACCGCGAGCACCTCGGTGTAGCCGTGTTCCGCCTGCGGATACTCGGCGAGTTCAAACGAGCCGTGCGCAACCACAATCCACGCGGAGCGCCTGATGGGCTTCTCCGCGCCCGGATATTTGTCGATGACGCGTTGGGCGGAGGTGACAGCGGCGCGAAAGTCCTTCATCTCGTATTGGTCATCGGCAGCCGCTCCCAGCACCGCTGCGGCCTGTGCGTGGGTCGGGAAAGTGTCGGCGAATTTGATCGAGCTTGCGATCGTATCGTGCTTCACGGCCTCCAGGTTCTCTTTGGGTGCAACCTTCAGCTGCTCGCGATATGCGTAGACTGCGGCATAACCTGCGGCTGGCGACTGAGCATTTGCCGGATATCCGTAGGCTGTGTGCTCATACTGTTTGGCCGCCTCGCCGAAGTCTTTATTCTCATAGAGAAGATCCGCCAGACGGTAGTTGATCGTCGGCGACTCCGCGTCCTTCGGAAACGACTTGAGGTAGTCGCCGTACCATCGTTGAGCCTCGTGATAATTCGCGAGCTTCTCGTTGGCGTCCTGCGAGGCCTGATATTCGGCATGGTAATGCGTCGCCAGGTCCTTCAGGTCGGTCTTCAGGTAGGCAATCACTTCCGGCAACTCTTCAGGCTTGTTGTGCTGCCAGTATTCCGCCTGCAATCCATACTTGGACGCAAAGTCCCGCTTCGACTCCAGAACGAGTTTGGGGAATCCACCCTTGGTGAACGTCTCCACCACTCGCATACTGAAACGTGGCGCAGCATGGTGGAAAGGATGGAGCGCGATGAAGGCGTTGTACGTTTTCGCCGCGTCATCGTAACGCAGTTTGCTCAAATAGTGCTCGCCAAGATTGCTGTAAATGCGGTCCTCATAAGATCGACTTTTGGTGCTGGCGAAGTACTGCTGCACCGCCTCCGGGCCGCCGAGTGTGCTGAAGCTGAGGCTGACCGCGCGAAAAGTATCGGCAACGCGGCGTTCGTCTTCTTTTTCGTGTTTCTCATCGAAGTTGTAGCCGGTCGTTACCTTATAGTCGAGCAGCGCCATGTAATTCTGCACGGCCTCCTCGTATAGCTCCTGCTTGTAGAACGTCCAACCGAGCTTGTAGAGAGCGAGTTCGTAGTACGACGAACGTGCGCCCAGGCTGGTGATTGCTGAATAGGCGTTCTCGGCGTCCCGGAATTTTCTGCGCGTAAAGAAGTACTCACCACGCCGGAACTGCACCTCGTCGAAGTGCGCTGAGTTCGGATTCGCGCGTATGGCGCGCTCCATGGTCTCCATGGCCTCATCGGTGCGACCGAGTTCGTCGTACGCTCGGGCCATTTGGTAGAGAACCTGATCGTTGTCTTTGTAATTCGGATACTCAGTGAGCAGCTTTTTATAGAGAGCGATCGCTTCAAGCGGGCCCTTGGGGCTTTCATCAGCGCCTGGCGCTTCCGCAGGCAAAGCAGCCGTCTCGACACTCGTCGGGATCTTGCTCGCCGCAGTTGTGCGCCGCTCAAATTCCTGATCAGACTCCCCATGACCGGCTCCCGCAGCCGCAGTGGTCTTGTTGGGAGTGCGCGCCGGGGTACCAGCAGGTACCTTGGCGGACTCTGGAGCTGGCATTGGCTTCGGCTTGCTCTCGCCTGCATGTATGCCGTACTGCTTCTCGAGTTCCAGGTCTGCGAGACGTCGAATTGCCTCAGGCGTCATCGGAGTCTCTGGCGATTCCTCAAGAAATTTCCGGTACTGCAGCATGGCTTGATCGACGCTTTCCTTCGTCTCCGCCTCTTGCACATCTGGAGCCACTTTATGCAGGTCTGCCAGCGTTCCCTGCTGTGCGGGCGGCTTGTGGTGTTCGGCGCAACCGCCGAGGAATGCCGACACAAGCACGATTGGAATGACGTGGCGGCGCATCAGTGTCCTCCTGCGCCATTCTGGGCGCGCGCAGCTCTGTCGTAGCTATCGGCGATGCCGAAGCGCGCCTGGATCTGCTGGGCCACCAGACGTTCCCGGCGAGCCTCAAGCTGGTTGATGGCTACGTTCTCGATCATCTGTCCCTGTCTGGCCTTCAAGGTTTCAACGTGCTGCAATGCTTCGCCAACACGTTTGCGGAGCTGCGCAATCTGCGCGTCATATCCGACATAACTGTGTGTTGCCGCCTGCCTTGCCCTCACGAAGGCCTCGTACCGTTGCTGAAGAGCGTCAACCTGGGTGTTCAATTCCTTGAGGTGGTCAAATGCTGCGGTCAGCCGCTGTGGGTACTCGGTTTCCAGGCGCCACGTGAGTACACCATGTAGTCGGTCCAAACGTTGCCGAAGCGCGAGCGATTCGGGAGTGTTGGACTTGCCAAGCTTTTTTTCGAGAAGCGCGATGCGCTCGCTGGCAATCCGCTCGTCGGTGGTCGCCAGGTAATCCGGTCGCGGTGCGGTAAGCATGGCGTGCAAGCGATCGTCGAATTGTTTGCGCTGCTGGAGCCGCAGTCGCATCCGCGAATCCTGCTCCCGGAAATGCGCGTCGATCTCCGGCAGCAGCGGCTCGTAGTTCTGTTTACGAAGCCGGATGATATCTTCGAAGGCTTCAAGACTGGTTTGGAAGCCCGAGAGCTTCGACCGCAGGTCCTCGAGATCGAGGTAGTTCTGCAACGCGGTCTGGAAGTCGTGAGATGCCATCAGTTCCATCAGGTAGTACGTTTCCGGCGCACCCGGCTGGCTGCGAAGGCGGATGACCCAGGTCTGGTCCTCCCGGCTCTCTTCGCGGATCAGAGCTTTGAGAAACAGCCCTGCCTTGATGCTATTGATGGATGCATCGACCTTTTCGATTTGGCCGCTGTACAGCTCAAGCGCGCGACCGTAGGTGACCGCGGCGCGACCGTATAGCTTCAGGTCGGCATAAGTATGTGGCACCGCAAGCATGGCTTCCTGGACTGCGACATCCGTCGGCTCACGATTCGCCAGGATATTCCAGGGAACGAGAGCACGATCAAATTGTTTGGACGACGTGTCGGCCCAACCGGCCCAGAGCAGAGCCTGGCTTGAGAACGGTCCCTCCAGGCGGACGCGATCCAGTGCCTGCTTTGCCCGATCATAGTTGCCCGATTCAAA
>DASSRO010000139.1:0-4113 GCA_035701745.1 Candidatus Sulfotelmatobacter sp.
ACTTCCCGGACAGCATCATTCAGATCGAGAGCTTCGAGTGTGGCGTCCTTCTTGCTGAAGAGGGCACGCAGCCGCGTAATTACCTCCGATGCTCGATTACCGTCCCGAATCGTACGCCGGGCAGTCTCTCGAGCGCCGTCGATATTGGGAGGATCCGAGGCCAGCATTCGCAGACACGTGCTGGCGTTCGTTACGATTCCCGACAACGGCTGGTTGACTTCGTGAGCAATCGAAGCCGTGAGGGTCGCGAGGCTCATCATTCTGGCCAGCTGTGTAAGCTCCAGACGCGCTTTAGCGAGCGCCTCTTCCGAAACGCGGCGTTGTGTAACATCCTGAACCGCGGCGATGTACTCCAGTTGGCCCTTCTGGTCTCGTCTCGCATGAACGACTGCATGCAGATACTTGATCGAACTGTCCGACATCACCAACCGATAATGCCATTCAAAGTCGCTCTCGCCGTTTCGCGCCTGCTCGAGCATCTTTTCCAACAATGTGAGATCTTCCGGATGGACACGAGCACGGATGAGCTCGAAGGTCACAGGCATACCGATCTCGAACTCGTAAATGCGATAAAGTTGCTGGGACCAGGTAATTTCGCCGGTCGCCATTTTCCAGGAAAAGCTGCCGGTCAAACTGAGGCGTTGACCTTCGGCCAGAAACATCTCGCTGCGGCGCAACTGTTCCTCGGCACGCTTTCGATCGTCAATATCAGTGCTGGTGCCATACCACCTTACGATCTTGCCGGCTTCGTCGCGAAATGGCTCAGCACGAACAAGAAACCAGCGATACCTCCCATCATGCCGGCGGAGACGAGCCTCGATTTCACCTGGTTCTCCAGAAACCAACATCCCTTTCCACTTTGCCATCAGGGCCGGCAGGTCCTCCGGATGAAAAGCAGCCTGCCAGCCCCACCCGTGCGACTCTGTCGGGGAGAGACCCGTATACTCGTGCCAATTGCTATTAAGGAACTCGTTGCTGCCGTCCGGCAGATTGCACCAAGCCAGAGTGGGGATGGTATCGATCACGTGGCGCAACTTCTCTTCCGCCTGCTTGCGCTCGGTAATGTCAGTTCCTGCCGCATACCATTGAAGGATTCTTCCGTGCTCGTCCAACAAAGGATTGTAGCGGACAAGAAACCAGCGATAGTTCCCGTCCTTCCCCAATGCCCGTTGCTCATGTTCAAAAGGTACGGGACGTGCGAGCGCCTGCCGGCGCTCCTCGCGTAACCGCTCTACATCGTCAGGGTGGAAAACACGATGGCGAAAATCGTCTTTCCGCACATCGTCCAAAGTCAGGCCGTGGTAATCCAATACCGCCTGATTCACATATAGCACGGCTCCATCCGTGCCCAGTACTTGAATAAGACTGGGGATGGCGTCTGTAATGTGATGTAATTCTTCGAGCCGGCGCTTCTCATCGCCCTGCGTGCGCTCGGCAATCTCGTGCCTCAGCGCTGTGCCGTCCTTGGCGAGCTCGGTGGTTCGCGGCGTGACCGGCGGTTCGATTTCGCTCGCGGCTTTTCCCTGTTCGCTCAACAGTGGTTCCTCTGGTACGGCCCCCCCTCAGGGCCCGTCCATTGTACTGTGGAAGCAGTTTGTTTGTCTTAAGAACTGGCAAGTTCCATTTCCCGCCCGTAACACCCACCATTGATACCAAGGTATTACCGATACCATCGTGCAATTGTGCCTAGCCTGAAATTCAGGTCTCATCACACTGCGGATTGGACTTGAGCCAATCGCGAGAGACCATGATCTCGGAGCCAATCGATCATGAACGACGTCGCTTTCTCGGCGGTGCTGCAATGACCCTGGTTGCCGCGAGGCTCGGGATTGTGGAGCCTGGGAACGCGCACTCTGCGGCACTCTCTCGCTTACCGGTCGAGGGCAAGTTGCCGCCTGTCCATAGCACGTACGGGTGGCTGAATTCGCAGCCACTCAGGCCGGAAGACCTGCGCGGGAAAGTGGTCTTAATCGACTTCTGGACGTACACCTGCATCAACTGGAGGCGCCAGCTTCCCTACGTTCGCGCCTGGGCTGAAAAATACAAAAATCATGGATTCGTCGCGATCGGCGTGCACACGCCTGAGTTCCCTTTCGAGAAAGATCCGGAAAATGTGCGGCGAGCGACGAAAGAGGCCCGCGTTGACTATCCAATCGTAATCGACAGCGATTACGCGATCTGGAGCGCATTTAATAACGAGTATTGGCCCGCCCTCTACTTCGCCGACGCACAGGGCCAGATCCGGCATCACCTCTTCGGAGAAGGAGAATACGATCAATCGGAGCGAATTATCCAGGAATTACTTGGCGAGTCCGGATCAGGCGGAGTTCCCGGTGATCTGGCATCTGTCCATGGGGCGGGGCCAGAAGCCGCCGCCGATTGGTCAAATCTTGGCTCGAATGAGAACTACGTGGGCTACCAACGCACGGAGAACTTCGCCTCGCCGGGCGGTCCTATATTGGATAAGACCCACGTCTACTCCACTCCCGTCCGACTAAATACCAATCACTGGGCACTATCTGGCGAGTGGACCATAGCGCAGGAAAAGATCGTGCTCAATCAGGCCGGCGGACGCATTGCGTATCGATTCCACGCCCGCGACCTCCACTTAGTGATGGGACCGGGCGCCCGCGGGAATCCGGTACGGTTCCGGGCCTTCATTGATGGTCAGCCGGGTGGCTCGGTTCATGGGAGTGACGTAGACGATCAGGGTAATGGCACCGTCGTCGAGCCCCGGATGTATCAGCTGATCAGGCAACGCGCGTCGATCAGGGACCGATTGTTCGAAATCCAGTTTCTCGATGCAGGCGTAGAGGCTTACGCGTTCACCTTTGGTTAATCGACCAAGCGGAAGTATTCGGTTTGGCTCGCTTCTCAAGGCGAGCTTGATGTTGGCCAGGAGTGGCGTTCAGCAGCAATGACCAGGATGACATTTGCAAGTGGAAAATCCCAAACAACTCGAGAAGGAGGACAGCATGACCTCAACCAATGCTGTACAGCGAGGCAACCAGCAGACAGCAGATGCGATTCGGCCATTCCATGTGAATGTTCCGGAAGGAGAACTTGCCGAACTTCGCAGGCGCATCAACAGTACGAAGTGGCCTGAACGAGAAACAGTTACCGATGCATCCCAGGGAGTACAACTAGCGACCATCCAGGCGCTCGCACGTTATTGGGCAACAGAGTATGACTGGCGCAAGATCGAGGCAAAAATAAATGCCTTGCCGCAGTTCATCACAGAAATTGATGGGCTGGACATTCACTTCATTCACGTCCGTTCAAAACACGAAAATGCGTTGCCGCTGATTGTGACGCACGGATGGCCCGGCTCGATCACAGAACAGATGAAGATCATCGATCCGCTAACCAATCCCTCAGCGCACGGCGGCAGCCCATCCGATGCATTTCATCTGGTGATTCCGTCAATGCCGGGCTATGGTTTCTCCGGCAGACCGGCCACAACCGGATGGGACCCCGTCCACATCGGGCGTGCCTGGATCGTACTGATGAAGCGCCTTGGATATACCCGGTTTGTGGCGCAAGGCGGCGATTGGGGTGCCGTCATCACCGAGTTAATGGGTGCGCAGGCGCCACCGGAATTGCTTGGCATCCACACCAACATGCCCAATGTGATTCCACCCGACATCGACAAGCTGGCCTTTTCCGGCGCGCCGGCGCCGGCGAATCTCTCGGCCGATGAGAAGCTTGCTTATGAGCGGCTGAGCTTCGTCTATGCCAAGGGCATTGGCTACGCCTTCCAGATGGGTCTGCGGCCGCAGACGCTATACGGAATCTCGGACTCACCCATCGGCCTGGCCGCTTATTTCCTTGATCATGACGCACGCAGTTACGAGCTGATCGCACGCGTCTTTGCCGGGGGCAGCGAAGGCCTCACACGAGACGACGTCCTCGACAACATCACGCTTGCCTGGTTGACGAATACGGGGATCTCAGGAGGCCGTCTCTATTGGGAGAACAAATTCGCCTCGTTCTTCGGTGTCAAAGGCGTCGTGGTCCCGACGGCCGCGAGCGTCTTCCCTGACGAACTTTATCCAGCCCCGCGAAGCTGGGCAGAGCAGGCATATCCCAAACTCATTCATTACAACAAGCTTG
>DASSRO010000140.1:0-3746 GCA_035701745.1 Candidatus Sulfotelmatobacter sp.
TGCCGCGCTCGGCTCACCCTCCCCGCCGCGATCAGCCTGCGAATCTGGCTGCTGGACACGGTTTCCCCGCGCACCGTCATCTCCGGATAAACCCTGACTTCAAATCCCATCTCCCGCCCAAACTCGGCGAGCATGTTCATGTCGCCCGCCGCCTTGTGGCCGAAGCGGAAATTGAATCCTTCATGCACTTCGCGCGCGTGCAGCTTTTTTTTGAGAATGCGTTCGGCAAACTGCCGCGGCGTCATCAGCGAAAGATCTCGACCGAAGGGAAGCAGCAGCACCGCGTCGATGCCAGTATCTTCGAGTAGCCGCAGTTTTTCAGGAGTGGGCGTGAGCAGCTTCAGGCCAGCCTCGGGCCGCAGAATCCGCGTCGGATGCGGCTCAAACGTCACCGCAACCGCCTTACCTCCGCCCGACCGCGCCCGGGAAACAATCTCTCGCAAGACATGCGCATGCGCCCGGTGGACGCCATCAAAATTACCCACACTCACCAGCGCCGGCCCGAAGTCCGCCGGAACCTCCTCGAGTTTGCGAAAAACTTGCATCCGGTCCGTGCGAAGTTGGGATTGTCTTATCGATTGCCGATTGCCGATTGCCGATTACCGATCGCCGATTTCTGATTGTTGATTTCCGATTGATGATTGAAAAACGAAATCCGCGAGGCAGCGAATTCGAGAGAGTTTTTCAATCAATCATCATTCATCAATCAACAATCATCAATTCCCGATTTGCCCCTAGATCTCGAAATCCAACTTCATCCCGTCATACGACAACCGCACATGCCTGGGCAATGTCGCGTTCGTTGCTTCATGTCCGAGGTCATGGCAAATGTGCGTGAAGAACGCCCGCTTCGGTTTCAACCGGTCTACGATCGCCAGCGAATTCTTCACCGTCGAATGGGTGGGATGCGGCTTATGCCGCAGCGCATCCAGAAACAAAATATCCAACCCTTCCAGTTGATGCAGCGTTGACTCCGGAATCTCGCTGTGGTCGGTAAGATAAGCCCCTGAGCCGAACCGGTATCCGTAAATTTGCGTCTCGCCGTGAATGAGAATCACCGGCTCGAAACGCACTCCCAGCACATCCACCGCCCCGTCGATTGGGCGCAACTCCAGCAGAGGCAGGCCGCCAAATTTATAGTCAGCGTCAAAAATGTAGCTGAACATCCTGCGCAGAAATGCTGCCGCATCGGGCCGCGCGTACAGCGGCAACTTGTTCGGCTTGTGCCGGTAGCTCAGCGGACGCAGGTCATCGATGCCCAGAATGTGGTCGGCGTGCGTATGGGTGTAGAGCACCGCGTCCACGCGCGTAATGTTTTCGCGAACCGCCTGCGCGTAAAAATCCGGCGTGGTGTCGATGAGCACCACCTTTCCGTCGTACTCCAGCATGATCGAAGGCCGAGTCCGCCGGTCGTGCGGATCGTCCGAACGGCAAACCGCGCAATCGCATCCCAGCGTGGGCACGCCCATGGAAGTTCCGCTGCCCAGCACGGTCAAAGTAGCTTTCATCTTTTTGCTTTATCTTCCGCCGGTTCCAGTGGCAGGTCCCGGCTGTGGCGGCCTCGCCAGCGCGTTCGTTACTTCCACGTAGGCCATGCGCAGTTCGTAAAGACTATTCTGCAAAAAGTTGTCCTCTGCCGGAGTCAGGTTGCCTTTGGTTTTTCCCGCGATCAGGCTCAGCGTATCGATCGTTTGCCGCGCCCCAATGATGTCGACCTGCGCCTGCGCTCCTTGCTGCCGCATCAATCCCAATTGCATCATTGCAGTCATGTAGAGCGAGGCGAGAAAACGTTCAAACGTGATCTCGAAATCTTTGGCCGAGTGCCCGCTCAACTCGACCTGCGCATCCAGTTCCTTCGATGACTTTTTATATGCCGCCGCCTGCGCATCCTGTTCCGCGCTCGTTGGCGGTGTCGGCATCTCGCGATCCGAAGCAGCACCGTCGCCGGAGCCCGTCGCAACAGGTCCCGCAGTCTTTTCCGAAAGGGCGGCATTCTGGGTCGAAGCCGGCGCAGCCGCTTTCGGCGCTTCGACTTTCGGCGCTTCCACTTCCTCCGGCACATCGCCGCGCAACTCGCCGTCCGCCGTGAATAGTCGACGGTCGGTTACCTTGAATCCAGATTGTTCCTGTCTTTTCTCAGCCATGAAACCCTCTCCCTTAAAAACAGCAGCAATTCGTCCCCTCGGGTGCTCATCCACACTCGCTCACGCCAAATGCCGTTCCGCGTTCTCTTCATTCTCTTCCACACCGCTGTCCAAAACCGGCAACTGCGCCACGACAGCCTTGACCACGCCAATCATGACTTCGCGCCCCGGCACTCCGACTTCTCGCCGGATGTATCCCAGAGCCACAGTTTTATTCGCGCCCGGTGTTGCAGCCGCGCTGGTGATCTCCCCGACCTCTTTATCCCCAGCAAAAATCTTGCTTCCGGCAGCAATCTGTACCGCGGCATCAATCCGGAATCCCGCGAACTTGCGATGAACCGCTCCCCGCGAGCGAATCCGCTCCACGATCTCCTGCCCCACATAGCAGCCCTTGTTGAAATTCAGCGCCCGCGCCTGCTCAGTTTCCTGCGGCAAGTCGCGCTCCCGAATGTCCACGCCATAACGCGGAATGCCGGAAACGACGCGTTGCAGTTCAATCGCCTCGGAACCCGTGGGGGAAGCGCCTGCCTTTACAAGTTGATCCCACAACGGCCTCACATGCTCCGCCGCCAGCCAGATTTCGTAGGACTCTATCGCGTCGTCCGTTCGTACGATCGTACAATTGAGACAGCCACAATCGCACTCGCACTGAATTTCGTGAACTTGCAGAGGTTGCAAGTCCGGAAGATCGATCGCTGCCTTCTTCATGACTTCGCGCGCCTTCGGACCGGCGATTCCAAGCGCGGTTATTTTCTCGCTAAGATTCGCAACCTCCACGTCATCCATGATGATGTAATGGTCGAACGTCGCCAGAATCTTTTCCGCCTGCGCGCGATCGGTGTCCACCGTGATCGATTCTCCGCGGTTGTAGGCATAAAGATCTCCCAGAATGTGCCCCTGCGGATTCAGCAGAAATGCGTACACGCCCTGATTCACGGCGAGGTCGCGAATATTATTCGTAACCATCCCATTCAGCCAGCGAACCCGATCCCCGCCGCTCAGCGAAATCTTGGCGCGAAATCCCAAATCATAAACGCCGCAGCCGCCGCGCAGCGCCGCAAGTTCCGCCTGCACGCCGCCAAAGCTGGTAGCCGTCGCCGCGCCGCGATAGTCGCCAGCGCCTGCCGCGCCCAATCCTTCGCCGCTAGCCTGAAGTGCCGTTATCCGCATCCTAGTTCGATTATATCGATTGTGTTAACGTTTCTGCCGTGGACTCGAAAAAGCCAACGAGCAAGCGCATCGCCGTAATCCCCGGCGATGGCATCGGCCAGGAAGTTATACCTCAAGCGGTAAACGTGATTCAGGCCTCGGGCGCGGCCGTCGAATTAACCACTTTCGACTGGGGCGCCGACCGCTATCTGCGCGACCAAACCACCGTTCCCCCCGACGGCTTCACCATGCTCGCCCGCGAGTTCGACGCCATCCTGGTTGGCGCATTCGGCGATCCGCGCGTGAAAACCAACATTCACGCGAAAGAAATCCTGCTCGGCATGCGCTTTCGCATGGACCTCTTCGCCAACGTTCGCCCGGTCAAGCTCATCGACGAACGCCTCTGCCCGCTGAAGAACGCGAAAGTTTCCGACATCGACTTCGTCGTCGTCC
>DASSRO010000141.1:0-9384 GCA_035701745.1 Candidatus Sulfotelmatobacter sp.
GCGAAATGGAAAGCTGCATCTGGAGTCAATCGTCGCCGACCCGGACGGCTCGAAGCTGCTGCGCGATTCCCGTGACGGGGACGATCCCGAAAAACTCGGCACGGATGCGGGCGCGGCCCTGCTTGCCCGCGGTGGTGACCAGATTCTCGAAGCCGTCTACGGGCGCGGCCTGGCGGTTCCTCCGCAACCGTGATCAAACAATGTGACATCCGCACGGGGTAAAAATGTACATTCCTGAACATTTCCGGGTGCGTGATCACGCCGATGCGATCGGGTTTATGCGAGCGAATCCGTTTGCCATCCTGATTTCGTCTACGGAGGAGGGCCCGTTTGCGACGCATCTACCGCTATCGGTGCGCGGAACGGAGGACCGCCTTGTGTTGCGCGGCCACGTCGCCAAGGCGAATCCGCACTGGCGTTATCTGGAGCAGAATCCGGCGTGCCTGACCATCTTCCACGGGGCGCACGCTTACGTTTCAGCGTCGAACTACACGACTCGCGAAAACGTGCCTACTTGGAATTACGGCGCGGCGCATGTGTACGGAAATGCGCGGGTGTTCAGTTCTGAAGATGAGTTGCAGGGCGTGCTGCATGAGTTGATTGGAACGTTCGAACCGGCCTACGCCGAGCAATGGGCGAGCCTGAACGAGTCGTACCGCGAGCGCATGTTAAGCCACATTGTCGGGTTCGACGTTGCGGTTACAAAGATCGAGGGCAAATTCAAATTGAGCCAGAACCGCACGCGGGAAGAACAGAGCAACGTGATGGCGTCGCTGGAAAAGTCTGAAGACACAATCGTCTCGGACGTTTCCCGGCTGATGCGCGAGCAGGGGCTAGGCGTGAAGAAGCCGTGATGTTTTATGTGGAGCGGGCACTCCTGCCCGCTAACTCTAACCATGAGCAAGAAAATAAACCCGAAGCCGCGCCAGCCCTTAAGCGGGATTCGCGTGCTGGTGGGCCGGACACGGCATCAGGCGGGAGCGCTGTCGCGCGAACTGCGGGAACTCGGGGCGACAATCATCGAGATCCCGTTCATCGAGATTCACAAACCTAAGTCATTCCGCCCGCTCGACGCCGCATTGAAGGACCTTGACTCTTACGACTGGCTCATTCTCACCAGCGTAAACGGCGTCGAGGCCATGGGGGAACGATTGCAGAAGATTGGCAAAGGGCGCGACTTCAGCCGTGCGGTGCGGCGCTCGCAGTCAGACGTTGCTGAGGATCAGTTGCGCATCGCGGCCATCGGTCCTGCAACAAAGAAAGCCATTGAGCAGCGCGGCGGTGACGTCGATGTTGTTCCGAAGGAATACGTGGCCGAGTCGGTCGTGCGCAGCTTGAAAAAAAAGGTCAAAGGCAAGCGCGTTCTGCTGGTGCGCGCCAAAGTCGCCCGCGACGTGATCCCGCGAGAATTGCGCAAGGCGGGTGCACAGGTGGATGTGGTCGAGGCTTACGAAACTGTAGTGCCAGACGCTTCGCGCGCCCGACTTAGGGCTGCGCTGAAAGATTCGAAACGCCGACCGCACGTCGTCACCTTCACCAGTTCTTCCACGGTGAAAAACTTCGTGAAACTGCTGGGCGCGAACCGCTCAGCCCGACAGCGGAAAGTCTTGCTGGCTGGAATTCGCATGGCCTCGATTGGCCCGGTGACCTCCTCTACCCTTCGCGAAATGGACCTTGCGGTCGACATTGCGGCGAAGAAGTTCACCATTCCGGGGCTGGTTCAAGCGATTGTGCGTTCGTTTCGCTGAATGTCCGAAGATAGTTGCAAGATCCTGCAAGCTCTTAGCCTTTAGCTTTTAGCTCCAGACTCTTCGCCCCAGGATCTGGCTAAGAGCTAATAGCTAAGAGCTGTTTTTCATTCGTTCAGCGAACAACTGCAGTCGGCGGGGACGACGTGTGCGAGCAGGAAATCAGCCACGCGTTTGTAGGCGTCAATCTGGTTTTCGACGCGCGCGAAGCCGTGGCCTTCGTTCTCGTAAACCTTGTAGTCGACCGTGCCGCCGCGTTTCGTGATCGCGTCAACCACCTGCTGAGTTTCAGATTTGGGGCAGCGGGGATCGTGTCCGCCGGCTAGCAGCAACAAAGGCGCGTTGATGCGGTCGATAAAGTTGATGGGTGAGCGGTCTTCGTAGAGCGCCTTGTTTTTTTCGGGATCGCCCATCGTCGCCAGGTCCGACTGTTGCAGCACGGGATCTTCATTTTTAATTTCCGTGAACCAGTTCACAAAGGGCACTATGGGCACGCCCGCGGCCCAGACTTCCGGGGCTTTCGTCACTGCCATCATGCTCAGATAGCCGCCGTAGCTTCCGCCCATGACGGCGATTTTTTTCGGATCGAGATGGCCGGTCTGCTTGATCCAGTCAACTCCGGCGAGCACGTCCTGCAAATCGCCGCCGCCCATGTCGAAGAGATTCGCCTGCTGGAACTCTTTTCCATATCCGGTTGAGCCGCGATAGTTGGGCGCGAGCACCATGTATCCCTGATTAGCGGCGAACTGCACGAAGCGGTTGAAGGAGTTCACGGTCTGCGACGCAGGCCCGCCATGGATGTAGACGATGGCCGCGTTCTGCCCGTTGCGCGCCATATTGAAGGGCACGAAGAGAAACGCAGAGATGGTCCACTTGCCGTCGCGACTGGGATAGTGGACGAGGTAGGGCTCGACCATGTCTTCGGAGCGGATGCCCGCGACCAGCGAATGCGTGAGTTGCTCGGACTTGCCCGTCGCCAGGTGATAGACCCACAGGTCGCCGGGGGCGGTGGGGCCGTTATGGTTGTAAAGCAGGCGCGAGCCGTCCGCGCTGAACGCGGAACGCCCGCCCACAGGCTCGTTCACGCCTTTTGCGATTGGCAGGGTAGTGGACTTGCCGGTCGCGAGATCGTGCATGTAGATCTCAGCATTCCCGTCGACGTTGGCGGTGAAGGTGAGGCGCTTGCCGTCAGGGGAGAATTCGCCGCCGCGAATTTCCCATCTGTCGTTGGTGAGCCATGAACTTTTCTTCGTCGCAATGTCGATGAGCCCGACATTGTCGTAGCCGTTAGAGGCGTTCGAGGTCAGCAGAATGCGCTTTCCGTCGGGGGAAGTGTCGTTCGCCAGAAAGCGAAGTTCGCCGTCATGCGGCGTAAGCAGGGTGCTCTTTCCCGTGGCGACGTCGGCAAGGAAGACATTCGAGTCCGTGCCCTTGGCCTGCGTTTGTGTATAGACGATGTACTTTCCGTCTTTCGACCAGAAGGGACTCGTGTTGCGCTTGTCTTGCGGCGTGTTGGTGGTGAGGTGCTTCACCTCCCGCATGACCATGTCGTAGACGTCAATCTCATAGGCCGCGGATGATTTCGGCTTCACTTCGTAGGCCAGATATCGCCCATCCGGAGACCATGTCGGATTGATCTCGGCAATCTCGCGGGTCTGCGTGAGATTCACGACCTTGCCAGTTTTCGGCGACACCAGAAAAATGTCCCACTGCTCGTCGCCGTCGTAGTCGGACTGGTAGGCGATCCATTTGCCGTCCGGAGACCACGCGGGTGCAGCCTGCCGCTGGTCGCTCACAGTGAGCTGCACCGGCCATCCGCCGTCGGCGGGAACAAGCCAAAGATTGTTGCGCCCGCTCATGTTGGAGATGAAGGCGATGCTCTTGCCTTCGGGCGACCACGTGGGCCGGCCGACCTGGCGCGTCATGAAGAGCTTTTCGATGGTCAGGCTGCGCGGTTCGACCTGCGCGTTGGGCTTGGACGAAATGCTTTTCGGATCGGTGACAGCCTGCGGCGCCGGCAGAGTCTGGGCGACGATTTCGACAGCACTGGCCAGAATCATGAAGACAAAAAAACGTGCGCACAGGCGCATAGCATGCGTCCTCAACGCCGAAATCTCAAGATACGAAGAAAACAAAGTCAAGCTCCGGTTACCCCGCGATGGGAGGCTCGTAAAGCCGTTGCTTTACGCTTTTGCGTTTTTGTGCATCTCGCCTGTGCTCCAGGTCTTATCCGCGGCGTGACAAATATTTTCGAGCGCGCACTCGGCACACTTGGGCTTGCGCGCGATGCAGAGTTTGCGGCCGTGCCAGATGATCTGGTGCGAGAACAGGATCCACCGCTCGCGTGGAATAATCTTCATCAGATCTTGCTCAATTTTTTGCGGATCATCCTGTGTGGTCAGCTCCAGTCTGCGCGAGATGCGATGCACGTGAGTGTCGACCACCACGCCTACAGCTTTCTTGAACCACGTGCCGAGCACGACGTTGGCGGTTTTGCGGGCAACACCGGGAAGCGTCAGCAGTTTTTCAATGTCGTCGGGAACCTCGCCGCCATAATCGGCAACAATTTTCTTTGCGGCTCCGACCACTGACTTGGATTTGTTGCGGAAGAATCCAGTCGAGCGCACATCGGGCTCGAGTTGTTCGGGAGTGAGCGCGGCAAAGGCTGCGACCGTCGGGTATTTGCGGAACAAGTCGGGCGTTACGCGGTTGACGTTTACGTCGGTCGATTGCGCGGAGAGGATGGTCGCGACGACCAGTTCCCATGCGCTGGCATGGGTCAGGGCGCAGGTGACGTCGGGATAAAGCTGATTCAGGCGCTTCAGAATGTCGGCGACGCGGTCGGGAGCGGTGGGATTGTAGCCCTTTAGCTTGGGAGTGGATGTTGGGGTCTTCTGGGTTTTTGGGTGCGACTTTGCAGGTGTGGAGAGCATGCTCTTGGCTGGACGGGCAGGAGTGCCCGTCCCCACACGGGTGGGAGTGCTCTTGGCTGGACGGGCAAGTGTGCCCGTCTCCACACGGGCGGGAGTGCCATGGGCTGGACGGGCAAGAGTGCCCGTCCCCACACGGACTTTGTCTTGGCGGCCAGTGCGGGCGGGCTGGCGCGGAACTACTCCTCGGGGCATTCGCTTCTCCTTGCGGCCAAATCTTAACAGAGCTGGCGACCGGGTTTAATATTGGCCGTCGGTAACCCTTCCGGGAATTGACGCACCTGTGACCTCCCGGTACTCTGAGAGTACACAAGAGAACGTCAGGAATAATCCATGGCAGTCAATTCCATCCAACTCGGTCAAGTGTGGCGCAGTGAATCCGATGGCCAGGATTATCTGGTCACGAAGGTGTACAACGAAGTGTTTTCGCAATTTGCCATGTTGCGCCCGGCTGGAATCACCGCGCCCGATGCGCCTACCGTACGCGTAAAGATTGCCAAAAGCCCCGAGGGTGCGACCCTGCCGGGCTACGCGTTTACCCAGGAAGGCTCGTTCTAGCGGCGACCCCCCGCAATTTTCCGTTACACTGGAAAAGCGAGTTTTTAGTTCCGGCGGGTCGTTCGGACTCCCCGCGATTGAGCACTGCGCGGCTCGCAACCATTCTCCTCATGACCGAAAAAATTCTCACCATTCTTTTCGCTTTCATCAGCAAAATCATTGCCGCGACCGGATACTCCGGCATTGTGTTGCTCATGGCAATTGAGTCCGCGTGCATTCCGCTACCGTCGGAATTGATCATGCCTTTCGGCGGATATCTCGCCTCGCAAGGCACGTTCAAGCTGCTGTGGCTGGCTACGGCGGGTGCTATCGGGTGCAATCTCGGCTCGCTGGTCGCGTATGAAATTGGAAGCTACGGAGGCCGGCCGCTGGTGGAACGTTACGGCCGCTGGATTCTGATGGGACGCCGCGAGTTGGACTGGGCCGACCGATTCTTCGCGCGCTGGGGTTATCTGGCCGTATTCGTCGGACGATTGCTTCCTGTGATTCGCACTTTCATCGCGCTGCCGGCGGGAGTGGCGCGCATGCCACGCGGACGATTTCACATTTACACCTTCCTGGGATCATGGCCGTGGTGCCTTGCCCTGGCGTGGTTCGGCATGAAGATGGGTGAGAACTGGCGCGACCTGGGGAAGTATCTGCACAAGTTCGATGTGGTGGTTGGCGTGCTGCTGCTGGCCGGACTGGCTTGGTTTGTGTGGAGTCACTGGCAAAACCGGATCGGGAGTGAGCAGTCCGCGTAGGCCGGCTGTGCGGGTGGAGTAGGGATTCTTCGACTGCTTGGCCGCTCGCTTCGCGAGCGGCCACTTCGCTCAGAATGACAATGATCGGGATCAGAATGACAGTGGTCGGCTTCAGAATGACAATGATCGGCTATTGATGACCTCCGATCGTTGGTGTACAAAAGGCACCTAATCGAGGAGGGATTACTCATGCGCCGCATTCTTGCTGCCCTGCTGTTTGCCACGATCGTAGTACCGATCGTTACGCACGCCCAGTCTGCCGGCTCCGAGCGGCCTTTTGTGGTTGAGTATTACTACAAGGCCAAGTGGGGGCACGCCGAAGAATTTCTGAAGCTGTTCAAGAAGAACCATTATCCGGTGCTGAAAAAAGAAGCGGAGATGGGACGCATCGCAAAAGTCTGGATGGACCAGCCGCGCTATCACACCACCGAAGACAGCCGCTGGGACTTTCGCGTGACCATCGTCTTCAAAAATGCGACCGTCGCCAACGAGCCCTTCGACGAAGCGGCGCTGCAGAAGCAGATGTACCCCGACCAGGAGACTTTTCAGCGCGAGGAACAGCGGCGATTCGAGATTCTCGACGCGCACTGGGATTTGCCGGTGAAAACGCTTGAACTCGATAAACCCTGAACATCCTTTAACCACAGAGGACACTGGGGAACACGGGGTAGAACCTTAGTTTTTAGTTCTCTGCGCCTCTGTGACCTCAGTGGTCAATCTTTGCTCTCTAGCTTCAAGAAATTGGCGACGACTTTCTCGTACCACTTCCAGGGAAGGATTCGTTTCATAGCCAGCTGGATTTTTGCGTCGCTGCCTGCCAGGTAGCGCAACTTCGGATTCGGATCCTGCGCGATTTTTGCGATGAGGCGAGCCACCGCAATGGGATCGGCCTTGGGGAGTTTTTGAACGCGATCGCGCATGCGCAGGCTGCGTTGAAGATTTGGCGAGGCGGGTTTGGTGGCCTGTTCTCCCATGACTGCGCCGCGGGTCCAGATACCGGTTTCAAAGGCGCCCGGCTCGACCAGCACAACCTTGATTCCGAGTGAGCTCACTTCCAGGCGCAAGGATTCGCTCCATCCCTCGAGCGCATGTTTGGATGCCGAGTAGCTGCTCACGGTAACCGAACCGTTCAATCCGCCAATCGAAGAGATCTGAATGATGTGCCCCGAGCGCTGCCGGCGCATGGCAGGAAGAACGGCCTTGGTCATCGCGACCGCGCCGAAGAAATTGGTTTCGAACTGGAAGCGCAGTTCCTCGAGCTTGATGTCTTCCGCAAATCCGGCGACGGCGAACCCCGCGTTGTTGACGAGAACATCCACGCGGCCGTAGTCGCGGAGCACGGCGTCCACGAAGCCGGGAATGCTCTCAAACTTCGTCACGTCGAGTTCCCGCACTTCGATCGCGGCGGCGCTTCCTGCCGCGGCTATCGCCTCGTCGAGACGGGACCGGCGCTTAAGGTCGCGCATCGTGGCTACCACGTGGAATCCGGACTTGGCCAGTTCGATGGAGGTCAGCAAGCCAAAACCGCTGGACGCTCCGGTGACAAGGGCGATGGATTCAGGCATGGCAATGGTTTAACACAGCTTCACAAAAAACAGGAGGGCTGCGGCCGAAATGGTGGGAGAATAAGAGCGGGACGTCCGTTCGCATCCGCAGCACGCGTAGGAGGTCTTTATGCTTGCGACCCGATATCGTCTGACGCGCAACCCGTATTTCCAGTTCCATCCGCTGCACACGGCGTTTTCTTTCCTCGGCAGCCTGATCCTGTTTGGATTGCTGATTTGGTTTCTGGCAGTGCCGGCACGCTAGACACGTTGCGACTGGCTGCGTTGTCGGTTCCTTCGGTGGAAAGCTTTTACCGCAGAGTTCGCGGAGGCCAACCGCAGAGTGCGCGGAGAAGAACAGGACGATGTTCTTGCCTTTCTCCGCGTGCTCCGCGGCTGGCCTCAGCGGTGAAAAGCTTTTGAGATCCCTTTGCGGACCGCACTTGATCCCATCCGAATTGCGATGCATGAACCTCCCAAAGGATGTAAATCGTTGATTACAACTTCGACGGAAATCCTTTATCGTCCCGATCAAAATTTGGAATTAGACATAATTTTTGCAGGATCGATAATGTAGGTCATGGAAACCTTCATATCGGTTGAGGACTCACACGTAGATTTACTGCACGAAATCAGCGTCCGGCTGGGCACCTCGGATGGATTTCACGAAGTTCTGAACCGGGTAGTGGAATTTGCTTCGGCCCTGGTCAAGTGCGACTCCTGCCTGATCTACATCCTTGAAGGCGATGAGCTTGTGCTGCGCGCCTCAAAAAATCCTCATCCGGATGTAATCGACCGCCTGAAATTGCGCGTCGGACAAGGCATTACGGGATGGGTGGCGGAACATCGTGAGCCGGTCGCGATTCCGGAGGAGGCGGCGCACGATCCGCGATTCCAATTTTTCCATGAGCTTCCGGAAGACAGCTACGAAGCGTTTCTGTCAGTGCCGTTGATGTGCCGCGGCCGGGTTGTGGGAGTCATCAACTTGCAGCACCGTCAGCATCACGTCTACCGGCGGCGCGAGATTCGCATGATTTCTACAGTCGGATTTCTGGTGGGCGCGGAGCTGGAACTGGCGCGGCTGGAGGAAGCCAACTCCACCCTCGCCGAGCAATTGCAGACCAGAAAAATAGTCGAGCGCGCCAAGGGAATTTTGCAGCGCGATCTCGGGTTAAGCGAGGAGCAAGCATATCTCGCGCTGCAACGCCAGAGCCGCCAGAAACGCAAACCCATGAAGGAAATTGCGGAAGCTATTGTGTTGAGCGACGACGTGCGCGGCGGTTCGCAATCGACATAATCCGGGCGGGCAAGAGTGCCCGCCCCACACGTGTGCCACAATAGCCAAGGGCGGATAGCAGGTTCGCTATCCGCCCTCGCTTTGTTGCAACCGTTATTGGCCCGATGCCGCAGTCGTAGTTGCGGCCTTGGCGATTTGCCGTTCAGCCCTGTGAGACGGCACGGCGAAGACCAGCGTCATGCCGAGCTGCGGCAATTGCATTGCGCTGACGTAGCTGCCATCCCGCGTAGTTTTCAGAATGAGCCGGCTTATATCAGCGGGCCTGGTGTCTTCGATCGAGGGCACCACCACGAGATAGGCCGTTCTATCCGCGCCGAGTTTGCTGAGACTCAACATGCGGGAGGTTGCACTGGGGTCAAAGGAGAACTCGTAGTCTCCTGCTGGCACTTCAGCGTTTCCGAAGCGTACCCCGTGCGTGAGCGTGAACTTGCCGCGCGTCGGTTCCTGAGCCGAGGCTGTTTTGGGCGAAAAGTTCAGGGCGGTGAACGCCAGCAAAGTGGCGTAGGCGAGGTTGCGAATCGTTGTCATGAAATCTCCTATTCTGCTCTGCGCCGCGAGCCGCAC
>DASSRO010000142.1:0-2700 GCA_035701745.1 Candidatus Sulfotelmatobacter sp.
GCGCGGCACGCCTTGCGGAGGGTCATCCTCTCTTCGCAGGAGAGCCGCCAGGAGCTTCCTTGTCAATCGTTCCAACGAAGGCCTGCAACTCGGGCGGCAGGGGGCTTTCGAGAGCGATTGGCATTCCGGTGCGCGGGTGGAGCAACTCCAGGCGCGCGGCATGCAGAAAATTTCGCGGCAGCGAGATGGCGCTGCCTTCGTCGGTGGCGCGGCCGCGCCGGGCGCGCATTTCGCGCGGGGCTCCGTAGAGCGCATCTCCGACTACGGGATGGCCGAGCGACGCCATGTGGACGCGGATCTGATGTGTGCGGCCGGTATCGATCTTGATTTCGAGCAGGGTGAACTTGCCGAAGGCGGAGTCGAGGCGGCGAAGGACGGAGTAGTGCGAGACGGCGTCGCGGCCACCGGTGCCGCGCGTGGTCATGCGGGTGCGGCGCACGCGGTCACGGCTGATGCTGGCGGAAATTGTTCCGCGATCTTTTTTCGGCGATCCATGAACGAGGGCGATGTAGGTTTTTTTTACTTCGCGGCGGGCAAATTGTGCCGCGAGCTTGCGATGCGCTTCGTCGTTTTTCGCGACCGCGATCAGGCCGCTGGTTTCTTTGTCGAGACGATGGACGATGCCGGGACGCATTTCGCCACCGACGGCCGATAGAGTCGCGAAGTGATGCAGCAGCGCATTGACCAGCGTTCCGCGATTGCGTTGATCTTCCGTGGCTCCGGCGCCGGCGTGGACCATCATGCCGGCGGGCTTGTTGAGGATGGCGAGGTCGTCGTCTTCGTAGACGATGTCGAGGGGAATTTCTTCGGCCATGGCGCGAAGTGGCGGGCGCTCGGCAGAGCCGACTACAGAGATGTGTTCGTCCCCGCGAAGCTTGAGCGAAGGCTTCGCGCGAGCGCCGTTCACCAGGACTTTTTCCTGGGAGATGAGTTGCTGGATGCGGGCGCGGCTGACGTCGAGGTGAGCCGCCAGGAACTGGTCGAGGCGCTGGCCGGCGTTGTCGGCTGGGACTGCAATGATGGTTGGATTCAGTTCCGACACGCATCGCAAGGATAACGCGAGGCATGCTAATCGCGAAGCGTCGCGAGCGATCCCGCGAGCTAAAGCCACATATTTTTGCAATGCTCTATTGGCACGGCGGAAGCCTTGCCCTTCCGAAACCCTCTAGCAGAGAGCTTCGATGTTTAGCGCGTGGCGCTGACGGTGCGGGCCGGGATTGATTTCGAGCCGGGGCGGAGCCACCAGATCAGGCCGCCCGCTAGGACTAAGCCAACCGCGATCAACTGCGTGCCTGACATGGCGCCGCCGAAGACGGAGCCGCGGCCGGGGTCGTCGCGGAGATATTCGAGGAAGAATCGGGCGATGCCGTAGATGAACATGAACGCGCCGATTACCTGGCCGTCGAACTTGCGGCGCTTCAGTAGCCACATCAGGAAGAAGAAATTCGCCAACTCGACCGCCGACTCGAACAGTTGCGTGGGTTCGAGAGGCACGCCCAGCGGCGTTCCGGTAATGGAGTTGGCCAGCGGATTGTGAAACGTCACGGCCCACCAGTGATGAGTTTCTTTGCCGTAGCAGCATCCAGCGGCGAAGCAGCCGATGCGGCCGATCGAGTGGCCGAGCGCGAGGCCAGGCGCGAAGGCGTCGCAGGTGCCGAGCGCGGGCATGTGATGCTTCCACACATACCAGGCTGCGGCTGCGAAGGCGGCCAGCAGGCCACCAGAAAAAACTCCGCCCGCCTGCAGCGTGTTGATGCTGAAAATCTCGCCCGGATGAGCCGAGAAGTAGCTCCACTCATTGATAACGTAGAGAACCTTGGCGCCGACGATGCCGCAAAGCACGACCAGAATTCCCAGATTCCAGGCCTTGTCGCCGTCAATGCCCATGCGCTCGGAGTTGCGCACGCTGATCCAGAGGCCGATGAGGACGCCCAGGGAGACCAGGAATCCGTAAGTCGGAAGGAAAAACTTCCCTATATGAAAAAGTTGTGGGAACACTGTCTAGTTAGATGCATGAAACTTGGGATTTGCTACCGAATCAGTTTAGCAGGAGTCGTGGTGGAGAGGCTGTCGAGCTTCGCTCGACGGACAGCCGAGGGCGGCTGTCCCCACATGAGCTGTGCTGGATCGGACAGCCGAGGCGGCTGTCGCTACAGGGCAATTTTAAGAAAATCAAGCCGACCCACTGAGCCGTGTAACGGGGCCGAGAATGAACCCGTCGGTAGACGTTGGGTGCCCGCCGAGACCCTTTAGGCATCTGCGCATGGCGCAGCGTCGCTCACCGGATCCTAGTTCGAGTCGAGCTCCCGTTCATTCTGCATTGGTTCAAATATCGGTGACCCGCCATCACCAACGCGGCAGGCCGGCTTTCAATCTGGATGCTAGGCAAAAGGCGGGCAGTTGGCAAGTGGGAGGCCGCAAAAAGTTGGCAGGCGGCTTGCAACCAAAGTAACCGCGAGTTCACAAATGAGCTTGCCCTGCGGAAAATCGCTTGACATGGGGGCGGGGCTTGAGTTTCACGAATAGGGCGAGCAACTTATTGCTTGGTTCCCTCCGCCCAGTACGAGGTGCGCGCGAGAACGGTGGCGTCGGCTGCGCGCGACTCGGAGTGCAGGTGCACGCGAATCTGGTGGAGGCCCGGTTGCAAATTCTTCGGGGCGAAACTCAACAGGTAGCGGCTGTGCAGATGATTGGTGAAAT
>DASSRO010000143.1:0-2471 GCA_035701745.1 Candidatus Sulfotelmatobacter sp.
AAAATCTTTGAGATAGAGTGCGGCGGCTTCAGGTAGTTGTCCGAAGGTGGGCCGCCGCGCTCGCAGCCAGCCAAAGACAAGGCCGGCAATCAGGCAACCGCCACCGGTGCCCAATCCAAGCAGCGCGCCGCCGAACGGCACCCCGAGCGTCCCCACCGCGAAACCGCAAAACAGGCCGAGGCCGAAGTAGAGAAAATCAGTTTTATCCGCGGGGGGAGTCGGATAGCCAATCAATTTGCTTGCGCGTTCGACGTCATCGTGCCTGCCTACGATCCTGGCCACATCGCCAATTGCCAGCCTGGTTTCAGGCGCGATCGGTAAGGGCTGATTCAAACGCGTCAGTGAACCGAGGAAGCCCCCCCGCCGCTCTCTCGGGTCTATTGTAGCGAGGATCTGCACGATTGTCTGGCCGGCGAGCTGGCGGTTGGTGACTACCACGTCGCGCATTTCAGCAATCAGTTCCATTCCCGCCCCATCCGAACACTCTGGACCAAGGATGTGCTCGACATGGCTGATCACCAACTCCCGTCGGCCGGCGATGGCGACGCGGTCGCCGATCTGCAGCTTCAGGCTCGGTTCGACAGCGATCATCTGCGTGCCGCGCAACACCTCCTCGATGACCACACCATTCAATTCGCGCTCGAGGTCTAAGACGGTGCGCCCCGTGGCAACCACACCAACTTCATGCACACGCGCAACAATGCGGCGCAGCGCTTCAAACTGGCCTGCTGCAAGCTGCGATTTTCCTCCGCCCAGTACCCGCTCGTAGTCCTCCGAGGCCTGCGCAAGCTTGATGCCCAGCAGTTTCGGCGCAATGCTCGACGCAAAAAAGATGACCGAGAAGGTTCCGAAAAGATAAGTGAGCGCATATGAGACGCCGATGTTGGCGGTCATGCGTTCGATATCTTCCTTGGGCATCGGCTGAGAGGCCAGCGCATCGCTCGCGGTGCCGATGACCGCGGACTCGGTCGCTCCGCCTGCCAGGATCCCGGCGGCCGTCCCCTTGTCGAGGTGGAACCCCACCGCCATGCCCCACACCGTAACGACAACCACGATCGTGGACACGATGGTCAGGTGCACCTGTTTCAAGGTGGCCTTGCCCAAGCTGTTGACGAACTGCGGGCCGATCATGTAGCCCAGCGCATAGATGAAAAGCGCAAAGGCCATCGTCTTCACATCGCCGGAGACTTTGATCCCGATCTGGCCGAGAGCGATGGCCACGAGCAAGGTACCCGCTACCGGGCCGAGCACGAACGTCCCGATACGAAGTTTGCCCAGCAGATAACCAAGCGCCAGTGCAAGCGCAACTCCGGCCAGGGGAGCCACAGCGAAAAATCCGTGCAGGGATGCGACCATTGGTCCCTCCCACCGGATACCCGGATGTCTTATCGCAGGATAGAAGGATTTGCGGCTTCAGTGAACTGGCAAAAATCCCAGACAGGCGATTCCGACCAGATCCATTTCTTTCTTCCCCTAACTAGGGTTCGCAGCTTCTCCTGAGTTCGATCCAGAAGTGCGGGGAGCCTAGACTGCAAAGTCGCAATCATTCGCGCCGCATGGGAACGAGAGGACAAGCGGGCTAATCAGGTGGCATTCATTCCGGATCGAGGTGGTCTGCAGCCGCGCGATTCCGTACGCGGATATCCACAAGAGTCGTGGGTACTAATGAGGGTACCGATTCGAACAGCGCGCTTAAGTTATTTTGAATGAGTCGATATGGCTTCCTGGGGGGAGCCAAATTAACCGCAACCACCATTCCTCACAAATCTTCGTTCTGCGGGCCAGATTCCTCTGCAACAATCCCCAAAGTACCGCAATTTATAATGATTACTAGTAAACGAAAAGCAAGGGGACCCTTTCGCACTTATGCACCACCCGACAGACGATCTCCGAATCAAATGGACCAAAGTAGTCCTGCCTCCGGTATTCCTGCAGGAAGAGCTGCCTGTCACCAATGGCGCGTCAGACGCCGTTTTTCAGACGCGTGAATCCATCTGCAAAATCCTGAGCGGGGAAGACGATCGCCTTCTGGTAGTTGTGGGACCGTGCTCCATTCATGACGTATCGGCGGCGCGCGAATATGGCAGGCTGTTGGCGGGAATCACGCCCGAACTGAAAGGGCAGCTCCAGATCGTGATGCGGGTGTACTTTGAAAAACCCCGCACCACCGTCGGATGGAAAGGCCTGATTAACGATCCATATTTAGATCAGACCTTCAGGATTAATGACGGTCTGCGCATGGCGCGCCATCTTCTACTGGACCTTGTCGATATGGGCGTGCCTGCAGGCACGGAGTTTCTGGACATCATCACACCCCAATACGTCGCGGACCTGGTGAGCTGGGGAGCTATCGGCGCACGCACCACGGAGAGCCAGGTGCATCGTCAACTTGTCTCCGGTCTGTCATGCCCGGTGGGCTTCAAGAATGGCACGTCAGGCGACATACAGATTGCCATTGAGGCCATACAGTC
>DASSRO010000144.1:0-6119 GCA_035701745.1 Candidatus Sulfotelmatobacter sp.
AGATGGCAGGTGGGAAGAAGGCATGACAACTCACTGCAGGCGGAAGCGTTCGTTCATCAGCCGTTGCAGGCGTGGCTTATAGAGAAGGTCGTAGGCTAGCTCTTTGTCGGGGAACATGGCGAGCGCGGCGCGCTTGGCGCCTGCAGCCAGTTCTGAGGCTTCTTCCACGGTGAGGTTCGGGTCCTGACCGATGACGGACATGACCATGCTGATCATCACTTGCAGGCGGCGGATTTTACGATCTTCTTCTTCGCGCTCGCGAAGGGCCTCCTGATCCGCCATGGGAAAATTCGTTCCTGGTCCGGCTTGATGATGAATGTTCATGGTTTCCCCTTGTCCCACACTTCCATTTGGATGACGCTGCCCGCTTGGGCGTTGCGCCGATGGCTAGGGCCATTCTGCCGTATCCGCAGGGGAAAGCAACTACACAAAGGTGTCGTTCTGGGGTCATTGCTGTAGATTCGTGGCGAATGAGAAGCGTTAGCATTAACGGGCAGGAGTGGCGCGGTGTCGCGAGGCGGACGAATGCGTCCGCCGCCACGTGATACGCGTGGCGTAGAATCGATCACTGTACAGGAGCGGAATTGGTGCGGTCTTGACCGATCCGGCTCCGGAATCGGAGATGTCATGGCAGAAACTGGCAATTCGGCGGCGGATGCGCAGCCGCGCCCTGATCCTAACGAGAAACTGGTGAAGGTGTTTGACTCGGAGGACGAACCTGAGGCGCTGGTAGTGAAGGGATTGCTCGAATCGGCGGGCATCGACAGCGATCTTACATCGGCGTCGCTGGTGCAAGACGCGTTCCCGGGACTGGGCGGAATGATCCTGCTGGTGCGGGAGGAAGATGCCGAGGCTGCTCGGCGCGTGATCGCGGAAGGGCGCAGGACAGCTCCCGACGAGGACGAGACAGCGGAAATTCAAGCTATTGAAGAGCCGCCACAGAGGGGCTGACGGAGTGGCCGTCGAGATAGAACGAGACGGCGCCATCGAGATCAGTGCGGTAAACCCGCGCTCCGGCCTCGGCAAGCCGGTTGAGAATTTCGATCCTCGGCAGGCCAAACGAATTGCCTGAGCCGACCGAGATGATGGCAAATTGCGGCCGGGCGGAGGCGACGAGTTCCGGCGTGGTGGCATTGGCGCTGCCATGGTGGCCGATCTTCACCAGGTTTGCGACGGGATGATGCAGCCCTGCGACGCGGCGTTCCACCTGCTTTTCCGCATCGCCCTCGAGCAGAACTGAGGAGTCGCCAAAACTTACCTGGAAGACCATTGAGTCATTATTCTGCGGTTTGGGACCGACCGGCCAGTTCTGCGGGGGAAAGAGCACGCGAATGCCGGCACCGCCGAGCGTGAACTCGTCGCCCTCCCAATGGCGGACAACTTTCACTCCCAACGATTCGGCGGTGGAGACGACGTTTTCGAGTGCCGCGCTCGGCGGCAGCAACCCGATCCATAATTCCTTCGGCCGGAAATTTTTCAGGATGGCGATCATGCCGCCGATGTGGTCGGAATGGCCGTGCGTAATGGCCACTGCATCGAGGCGCGAGATGCCGCGCGTCCAAAGATAGGGGGAGACGACGTCTTCGCCAAAGTCGAGTTGCGATCCGCCGGGGCCGATGGGGCCTCCGGCATCGATCAGCAAAGTGCGGCCCTGGGGCGTAACCAGCAGCGTGGAGTCGCCCTCGCCCACATCGATGGAAGTGACTTCCAAAACTCCGGGGCGAGTTTGCGGAGCCGGGGAGATGAAGGCGAGAGCGAGAGAAGAGGCAAGCACAGCCGCGAGTCCGGCGCTTACGATGGCAGGGCGGCGGCGCGTTGCCCACATTGCGAGTACCAGCGCGGCTGCCGTCAATACGATCACGAGAAAAGACGGCACGGCTACGCGCAAGTCAGCCACTCGCAAAAGACCAAGTCTTAGGGAGCCCAGATCACGCACAGTCCCGGTAATGCCGTCGAGCGCGAACGTAGTGAGAATCACTGGAACTTTGGCGAGCCAGGGGGAAATGTAACCCAAGGCGAGAGCGGCTACGGCGGCGGGCATCATCAGTTGCGTCAGCGGCACGACGACAATATTAGAGGGCAAGCCGATGGTCGTGGCGCGATGGAAGTAATACGCCATGGGCAAGGCTAGACCCATCTGCATGACCGCAGAGATGAAGAGCAGTTCCGATGCAACCAGACAGAACGCGGCCGTGGTGCGGACAATGCGGGGCGACCACTTCGCTCCCACGAACCGAGCCAGCCGGGCAGCGATGAATTGCAAGTCCACGCGGAACTGCGCGACTTGCGGTGGCAGGAGCGCAGCAAAAGATCGCGAGTTCCAATTAACCAGCGCGAGCCTGTGGAGTTGCGAAGTGCGTTGCAAAATTGGAACGCCGATGGCGGCCACGATCAAGACGCAAACGAATGTCATCTGAAAACTGGCGGTGAACAGCTGTCTCGGATCGAAGATCAAAAGGCCTAGAGCGGCTGCGCCGACCGCATTGACCATGGCGCGATCGCGGTAGAGCAAGCGCGTGCCCATGTAGATTGAACACATGAGGGTGGCGCGCCATACGGGGGCTCCGACCTCGGTGGTGAAGGCGTAGGCGACACAGAAGCCAATCGTCAGGAGAGTGGCTGGGATATCGCCGAGGCGAAGGCGGCGGAGTGTCCAGAAGATGACGAAGGCCAGGATGCTAACGTTCATCCCTGAGACTACAAGGACGTGATAGGTGCCCGAACGCTGAAAGTCGAGGCGGGTGTCGCGGTCAATGAATGCCTCCTCGCCGATGACCATGGCGTCGATCAATGCGGCTTGGGGCGGCGGCCATAGTTGATGCACTTTCGCGATGACCGCGCGATGAAGCCGGCTGCGCCAGAACGCGATGCGGCTGCCGGAAAAGCCGGGGAGACGTTCGACATTTTCCAGCTTGGCCGAACCCAGCGCGGCGATGCCGCGATCCGCAAGATAGGCGCGATAGTCGAATGCGCCTGGGTTGCGAAAATTTCGTGGCATCCTGAGCTTGGCGGAAAGACGCATGCGGTCGCCGTAATGAAACAGCGGCATGGAGGCCGGGGCGGCATCTGGATCGCGATCGTTCGGGTGCGGGGCGTAAATGCTGAGGCGGATGCCGGAATGAATGGCCTCGATTTGCCCGGCCGCGGTCTGGATTTGTTCGGTTTCGACGTCCACCGTCTGGCGGACTTCGTCGAAACCGGCCGGTTGCACGCGGCCGTCGCGGGTAACGTGGGCGATGATTTGCAATTCCTGGCGATCCGCGTAGGGCTGGATGGCCGTGTCGAGGCGAGTTGAGAGTACGCGCGCCTGAATGTGGAGCGCGCCAGCCAGAAACAGGGCGCCGAGGGCCAGCAGCCAACCGACGCCGGACCGCCGTTGAACGAAATAAGCAGCAGCCAATACGAACGACAATGCCGCGGCGAACCACCATAGAGTAGGCCGCCATAGATACGCTCCGGCAACTATACCCAGCGAGTAGGCGATGGCGGCCCAGAGCATGGGCTGGCGGCTGGCCTTAAAGCGAAAGGCGGGAGGGCTGGCGGGAGTCGTCATGGAAATCGGCGCTTGTAGTTTCGGCAGCACGGGCTTCTGCCGGATTTCGCCTCTTGGACCTCGCTCAGCGCAAGCTCTGGCAGAACAGCCGAAGCGGCTGTCTCTACATCAGTTATCGGACCAGGTGCACGACGCTTTCCATGTGGTAAGTCTGGGGAAATAGATCTACCAGGTGGACTTCTTCAGCGCGATATCCGGCGGCTAGCAGAGTCACCAAATCGCGAGCCAGGGTTGCCGGATCGCACGAGACATAAATAACGCGTGGCGCGCCCAAGGTCGCCAACAATCGCGCCACGCGTTCTCCCAGGCCACTTCGAGGAGGGTCCACCACCGCAAGGTCGGGCTTATTAGGAGTATGAAGAAGAACTTCGCCCTTCCCGACTCGCCCCGAACTTTCCGCACGGGCCAGGTACTGCTCCGTGGTGGCCTGGATTACTTCTCCATTCGAGGGCTGATTGTAGGAAAGATCGGCTGAGGAAGTCAGTGACGACTCAACAGAAACGACGTGATGAAAGTCACTGGCGAGGGCTGTGGAAAACAGGCCTGCCCCGGCATAGAGATCAAGAGCAAGTTGACCGGACTGGCCGGAGGTAACAGTCTTCACCAATTCGTCGGTCAAATGGCGATTGGTTTGGAAGAAAGATCCTGCACTGACCCGGTATGTCGAGCCCTGAGTCTGATAAATCAGATGACCGGCACCGACGGTGACGAGAATTTCTGCGGCTCGCGCTTTTCGGTCTCCAGGATTAGGTTCGCGAAAAGCCACGACGCCTGCAATCGCCGGAAGAGCGGCGCGCAATTCCTCGGCCCAATCGCGCACCGTGGCGCGGCGAGCCTGGCGAGCGCATGCGACCTCGAGAAGAAGTTGAGTGTCGTCTGCGTTCGCGAAGAATTCGATCTCGCGGATTCCCTGGGGAACCTTGCCAGCGCGTCCGCTCTGCCACAGGGACGCAATGCCGCGGTTGATCAGCGGCGAACTGATGGGGCATTGCTCAACCGGTTGCAGTTCGTGCGAGGCGAATTGGAAATATCCCAACGCGAACGCCGGCGCGAGCTGCACCTGGAGGCGCGACCGGTTGCGGTAATTCCACGGCGGCGAAGGATGGACTTGGATGTCGAAGGAGAGATCGAGTTTCGCGGTGCGGCGCAGACTCTCGCGCAGAATTTCTTTCTTGATTTCGAGTTGATGTTCGTACGTGGCGTGCTGGTAGTGGCATCCGCCGCAGCGGCCATAGTACGGACAGGGCGGCTGAACGCGATGCTGCGAAGGATCGAGGATCGTCTCGGCCCTGGCGCGCGCGAAGCCCGGCTTCTGCTCGGTGAGAGTGGCCTCGATTTTTTCGTTGGCCAGAACAAAAGGAACGAAGACAGCTTTGCCGCGGCTGCGGTCGTCATCGGGCGAATCGGCCGGCAGACGGGCCAAGCCGTCGCCGCCGTAGATCAGCTTTTCAATGTTTAGGAGCAAGAGGTGATTCTACGGTATGGGGCGAGTGGATCGCGTATGCGACGCAGGCGGAATGCTAACCCGCTGACTCCACGGTGAGTTTCAGCCCAACCGCTTTGATGACGGCCGCGAGCGTGGACAGCCGTGGATTCCCGTGCTTGGACAGCGCGCGGTAAAGGCTCTCGCGTTCGACGCCAGCCGTTTTTGCAATTTTGGAGATCCCTCGGGCCAGTACAACCCGACGCAGCGCAATCAGCAGGACTTGGGGGGCACCGTCTTCTTCCAATGCGGCTTTAAGATATTCGACGGCAAAGCGCGGGTTTTCGCGCAGTTCCCTGATTACAGCTTCGTCGTGGGAGATGCTGGTTTTGCGTTTCATACGGTTTTGGTCCTTTCTTCGTAGTCTCGGAGGTATGCGATGGCTCGTTCAATATCGGAGGACTGCTTACGCTTGTCGCCGCCAACGAGGAGCAGCACGCATGACTTGCCCAGAGTCGCGTAGTACACCCGGTAGCCCGGTCCCCAGTCGATTCGCAACTCGCTCACGCCGCCGCGCAGTGGCTTGCAATCGGCAAAATTCCCGGCGACAACCCGGTCGAGACGAACCACGGGCTTTGTTGTGCACGAGGGTCCTTGAGCCGTGCTAGCCACTCGCCGAACATATCCTTTCCTTCGGCCGTGATATAGCGGCGGAGCTCAATCACTTTCTCAGTGTAACATATAAGTTACAGATTGAAAGAGAATACCGGTTTCGAGCGGGTAGCCTCAGCTGAGATTTTTAATCGCCGATGATCGTTCTTCGCTCATCATCTCGCGGCAGTGGCGCGCGATTTGCTTTTCTTCCTCGGTGGGGACGACTTGAATCTTCTCTGGAGTAAGGCCCAGCCGATCCAGACCTTGAGTGGCGGCGGAACGAATGCGCTCGCTGTGTTCGCCGATGCCACCGGTGAAGACCAGAAGGTCGGCGCCGCCGAGAAGGGCGAGGTAGGCTCCGATGGATTTTCGAATCGCAAGGGCAAAAATATCCAGGGCAAGACCCGCTTTGGAATCGTTGCGGCGGGCACGTTCTTCGAGCGCCTTCACATCGCCGTCGCCGGAGGAAAGCGCGAACAGGCCGCACTG
>DASSRO010000145.1:0-6181 GCA_035701745.1 Candidatus Sulfotelmatobacter sp.
CAAGGCATTGCATCCGGCGTCTAAATCGGCACGCTTAAGATTGCTGGCGGGCGCAACGATGCCGATGGTATCGCCGGGGCGAAGGGCGGGCGGTTTCGCGAGTTGGAGTTTGGACGAGGACATGGGCGTTACGACTGTGCAGCCAACGAACTGCGAAGCCGCTTCAGCAATTTAACTCAGCAAGAATTCTCCTCGACAGACCAGGCGCGCGGGGCCTCGGAGAAAAATGTCCTGGCCCTCGCGGCGGACAGTTTGTGTGCCGCCGGGAGCATGAACTTTTACGGGCGAATCGCAGCGGCCGGTTGCCATGGCCGCGGCTGCCGATGCGCACGAACCGGTGCCCGAAGATTGCGTTTCTCCGGCGCCGCGCTCGAAGAAGTGCGCGCGCAGATCGTGGCGGCTGTCGACTACGACGAATTCGATATTTACACCTTGCGTGAAGTGGGGATTGCGCTGAATTTCCGCAGCATGTTCCTGCCAATCGGCAGCGAACTCAGGAACGAAGATGACGAAGTGGGGATTGCCCATGGAGACGGGGATGCCACGCACCTGCCGGTCAGTAGTGCGCAGGTCAATTTCGCGGTCGACCACCGGCGCCCCCATTCCAATTTCAAACTCGTACTGCCAGTCGCTGCGGGAAGTGAGGACGCAAGTCCTCAGTCCTGCGCCGGTTTGAATCGTAATTTTTTCTTTTCCTTGCGCTGAGCATAAGTAGGCGGCGACGCAGCGCGTGCCGTTGCCTGAAATCTCGGCTTCGGAGCCGTCGGCATTGATGAGGCGAATCTCCGCGTCGGCTGAAGAATGAGGGAACATCCACTCGACGCCATCCGCGCCCACTCCGTCGTGACGATTGCAGATGCGCTGCGTAAAAGCGTGAATATCGGCGTCGCGCGGAACCAGAGAGGAATCGATCAGCAAGAAATCATTGCCGCAGGCGCTGGCCTTAACGAACGCGATGGTAGAGACATCCGAGTTCACTCGGGGTCCACCCGGCCGATGCAGGTTGCGCTGAGCAGAATCTTTGAGGCTCGCAATTGCTGCAGGAGTTCTTTCTGCTCACGGTTGCAACCATCAACGTCGAACTGCAGGCGGACGTGCTGGCCGGTGTTCGCGTTGCATGGGTTCTTCATAAAGCGATGACGAGGCTCGAGGATGCGGTTGACCTCCATGCTGATTTCTTCGAGGCTGGCGCCGGTGACTTCGTAACCGGTGAGAAGCAATTTGATATTGAAAGTTTCTTCCATGTGACCGAGAAAAAAGAGCGCGAGGAGAACAAAGCCGGTGGCGAAAATCGCGGTGACGTAGAGCCCGCCGCCGGCGGCCATTCCAACGGAAGCGACAACGAAAAGCGTGGATGCAGTGGTCAAGCCGGTGGTCAAGCCGCGGGTGTGAAGAATGGAGCCTGCGCCGATGAAGCCGATGCCGGGAATGATTTGAGCGGCAATCCTGGCCGCGTCGGAGGGAACGCCGGCGAGTTGCTGGGAGAGAACAGTGAACAAAGCCGCTCCGAAACAGATAAACATATTGGTGCGAAGACCGGCGGCGCGGTGTTTGAACTCGCGCTCGAGCCCAATGATTCCGCCGAGAATGGCCGCCAAAGCGATTCGAGTGAGCGAACTGCCGACGATTCCGCTCGCCATTTCTCCGCGCAGCGAATTAAAAAAATGTTGCCAGTTCATTGAGTCGCACGCCTGCGGGACGGCAAGTTTCCGTTGCCGGATTTTACCATCGGATGATCCGGCAACCGCGTTACCGGCGTGATTACCGGGCGCGGTAGAGAACAGCGGGCGCCTGTCCGGAAGCGTGAAGTTCAACCAAAGCGGGCAGATGACGGGCCTGGACAGCCTGCCATACCGGGTCGCCTTGAAAGGCGACGATGTAATCGGCGTAGTGCGCGGGATCGGCAAGAGCATGTTCCCACAGGCCGTCGGGATCGGCCTGTTTCCATACGCGATGATTGCCTTCGTTGATCACGCGCTTGAGAGGAATGCCCGCCTGCTCCAGGGCCCCCACGTGGTCTCCAAGGTACATGAGCAGAGTGGAATCGGAAGGCAACTTTCGCAGCCAGATTGCGAGTTGAGCTTCCAGTTGATTGCGCGTACGCATGTTCACTTGAGCTTCCTTCAGAGAAACCGGGGCAGTGCGCCAGATAGAGGCATAACTTACAGTAGCCAACGCAAGAACCACGAGAACACAGGCCATACGTAGCTTTGGATTCCATGTTGTGGAATCGGCCGCGAGGTGAACGATGATGGCCAGCGCTGCGGCGAAGGCGGGGAGCAACTGCAATCCGTAGCGCACGTTGTAATAAGAGAACGGCCACCATTGCGGGACGAAAATCGGAACGCCGCCATAGGCGACCGAGAGCGAGTAAAAGGCTGCGGGGACGAGCAACAGAAGCAGGGTCCACGATGCGCTCGCTGAAGATGACATGGCGGGAATGCGTGGCGCACGGCGAATTAAGGCGGTTGCCAGCGCGCCGGCAACGGCGATCAGGATCCAGGCGCGCTGCAGCAAATCATTGTCCGCGAGGTTGTCTTCGGCCGATTTCAGGAAATACATTCCCGCCAGCAGAGGATTGCCCGTGCCCGGATGCCCAACGTTGCCGGCAGTCTGGGACCGGCGCTCGATCGCTTTCGCCGAGTAGGGACCGTTCGCAAACTCAAGAGGATTGCGATAGACGATTCCGTTGTAGGCGAGCCAGAGCAGCGGGGCGGACGCCGAGATGAGCACAAACTTTATTAAGGCGGGACGAGGAATTCGCAGTGCGCCGCTCTGTGCATTGCCGGAGCGCAGGCTGAAGGGCACGACTGCAGCCGTAATCACGGCGGCGAGAAACCATCCGTCATATCGCGTGAGGCAGGCAGCGGCCAGGCATAACGCGCACTTTGTGAGAGCCTCGGCGCTTCCCCGCACGAAGTCGGTGAAATACACCACGGTCCAGATGAAGAACGCAAGATAGAGCGTCTCTCCCATGGCGGTGGTTTGCATGTAAATCAAGTTCGGGTTGGCCGCGAGCAACAAGGCTGCGGTCCACGCGGCGATACGGGCGGGCGCATCTGGCTGAGAGCCGCGGGAGAGCGCGCTTCGAACCAGTCGGAAAATTCCGACCGCGCTGAACACGTAGGCGGCCATTGAGGGAATGGAGCCGCCAACGCCGCGGCGCCACATTTCGCCGAACAGCAGGAACGGAATCATGAGCAGGTGCGGAAGAGGGAGCCAGACGGTTCCGAGTTGCAGCAGGCCGGGAGTCTTGGAATCGAAGACGCGGCGCGCGATGTTGATGTGCGCGACGGCGTCCCCATAAAGCAGAACATCGCCGCGCTGGAAGTAAAAAAGAAAGGAAAAAACGGAAACGCAGGTCGTGAGCCAGGCCAGCAGGCTGATCTCGGAATCCCAGCGAGAACTGGGAGGAGCGTTCTTTAATTTTTTAGGCACAAGTCTCTGGGCGCGACTGCCGAAAAGCGCGGGACCTGAGGCAGACTACTCCAGGTGCGTGAGTTCGCGAAAGATCTGAAAGCGAGCGTCTATTTCTTCGCGGGTCAGGGACTGCAGGCGCTCGGTGCCGAAACGCTCGACTGCAAACGATCCCATAACGCCGCCGTAAAACAGGGCGCGCTTCAACACTTCGCGAGTCAATTCCTCTTGCGACGCCAGGTAGCCCATGAATCCTCCGGCAAAAGAATCGCCTGCACCGGTGGGATCTTTCACTTCCTCGATGGGAAGCGCGGGAGCGCGAAAGGGATGGCGGCCGATGCCAAAAGCGCCTTCGCGAAAGAAGATGGTGGCGCCATATTCGCCGTGCTTGATGACCAGCGCCTGCGGACCCATGGCGAGAACTTTGTTGGCAGCGCGAGGAAGATTGGATTCGCCGGCCAGCATTTTCGCCTCGGTATCGTTGATCAACAAAACGTCGACCAGTTTTAACGTTTCCCGGAGTTCCTGGAGCGCGCCCTTGATCCAGTAATTCATGGTGTCGCATCCAGTCAGCCGAACGCGGCTCATCTCGCGGCGAACATTGGCCTGGAGCGTGGGCTGGATGTTGGCGAGGAAAAGGAAATCGGTGTCGGTGTATTCCTGGGGAATGCGAGGCTGAAATTTTTCGAAGACGTTTAGATCGGTAAAGGTGGTTTTGGCTTCGTTCAGGTTGTCGGTATAAGAGCCGCCCCAGCGGAAAGTCTTGCCCGACGCGCGTTCCAGGCCGCGGATGTCGATGTCGCGGCTGCGGAAGACTTTTTCTTGCTCCGGACCGAAATCTTCGCCGACTACGGCGACGACGCGCACCTTGGTGAAATAGCTGGCGGCCAGGGAAAAATAAGTCGCGGCCCCGCCGAGAATATTTTTCACGCTGCCCGAAGGCGACGTGACGTCATCGAACGCAACTGAACCGACTACCAGAATACTCATTCAGAATTTGGCTCCTTGATCAGTGGGCAGTGGCCAGTGGCCAGCCGAACGGCTTAACGCGATGCGGCGCTATTTCACATATTTCCCCAGAATTAATTTCAACTTCTTTTTTGTGGCGGCGGGAATTTTGTTGCGATCGGTCAGGATGGCATGCGCAAGGGCCGAGCCGCATTTACAGGAGCGTTCGCTGGGCATGGCCGCTATGGTTTCGCGGACCACTTTGGCCGCGTTCTCCGCATTTTTTACCAGCACGGCGACGATTTGATCGACGGTCACAGAATCGTGATGCGGATGCCAGCAATCGTAGTCGGTCACCATGGCGACGGTGACATAACAAAGCTCGGCCTCGCGCGCCAGCTTGGCTTCCTGCAGGTTGGTCATGCCGATCACATCCATGCCCCAGCTGCGATAGACATTTGACTCAGCTTTGGTGGAGAACTGAGGGCCTTCCATGCAGAGGTAAGTTCCGCCGTGTTTGCCGACGACCCCGACTTTTTTGCACGCAGAGGCAACGACGGCGGCAAGTTCGCCGCAGACGGGATCGGCGAATGCGATGTGCGCGACCACTCCGCCGCCGAAAAAAGTATCGATGCGGTGGCGCGTGCGGTCGAAGAATTGGTCCGGGATGACAAAGTCGAGCGGCTTATGCTCTTCCTTCAATGAGCCGACCGCCGAAATCGAAACGATGCGGTCAACGCCAAGCTGTTTGAAGCCGTGAATGTTGGCGCGAAAATTCAGTTCGGTGGGGAGGATGCGATGTCCGCGCCCGTGACGCGCCAGAAATGCGACCTTGCGATTTTCGAGCGTGCCGCACACGTAGGCGTCGGAAGGCGCGCCGAATGGGGTCTTGAGACGCACTTCCTTGACCTTGGTCAGTCCCGGCATGGAGTAGAGCCCGCTGCCGCCGATGATTCCGATTTCCGCCTGTGCCAATGCGCCTCCGAAACGCGTCGTGAGTCAAACTCGTGATTATACAGGATGAGAATTGGCGGTTCGCAGCGGTGTGATCGATGAGATTTGTGACCGCAGATCGATTCGGCGAGGGCGGGCACGACCAGGAGTGGCGCTACAATTTGAGCATGAAGTTTTTTCTCGCTACCTGCGTGTTGTTGTCCGTTTGCTCTGCGCAGGACAAAGCTGCAACGCAGTCCGCGCCAACATCGGTGACGGTTCCCGCGGCCATCGATCACAACCGGGTGGTCATCAATGCCGAGGTCCCGCTGCTAAATGGCGCATCGGAGCGCGTTCGCGCATGGGTGGATAACGGCAATCCTGATCTTTATCTATCGCGTCGCCTGGCAACGCTGCTCGGGCTGGCGGTGACCTGCGGTGACAAGGAATGCTCCGCGCCTCCGCCGCCCGAGTTGAGAGTCGGTGGGATGACAATTCCTCTCTCGGGCGTCAAGCAAGCGAAAATTCCATTGAAGCCGGTCAACGCCGCCTCAGTACTGGCACCGGGCATGAATGTCGAGATTACGCTGCCTTCGAGCATTTTGCGCCATTACGATGTGCTCATTGATTTTCCGGGCCGCAAGTTTTCCATCGGCAGGCCGGGCACGATTGTTTTTCGAGGACCGAGCGGGAAAGTGCTGGTGAACGCGGAGAACGGGCTGATCCAGGTTCCGAGCCAGACTGAAAACAAGAAATACAATCTGGCGCTCGACATCGGCGCGAGCATCAGCTTTCTTTCCGAGGAATTGTTCGACAAACTGGCGAGCGCGCATGCGGATTGGCCGCACATGACCGGCGCCGTCGGCCCGGCTAACATGTGGGG
>DASSRO010000146.1:0-24651 GCA_035701745.1 Candidatus Sulfotelmatobacter sp.
CTCTCATCGAAGATATCGATCAGCAGTGGTGGGCGCAGATTGAATACAACACGACTCTCTTCAGTCAGGATCGAATTCGGCGCATGCTGAGCGATTACACGGCGCTCCTCGAGGGCATTGTCGCTGCTCCCGACGCGCAAATCCTCACGTTACCGGTGCCCAGCATGGCTCCTGCGGTTCTTTCAGATTTCGTGTCCAGCGACCGCGCCGCTCAACAAAAGAAAACTGCTAAGGCGCCGGCCGTTGCAACCACGAGATCCTCGGGCCGCCAGGAGCCCTCCGATCCCGAGCAGAAACTGCTGGTCGAGATATGGAAACACGTGGTGGGCATTTCTGAAGTCGGCATTCGCGACAGCTTCTTCGATGTTGGCGGTCATTCCCTGATGGCCGCGCGCCTGGTCGCGCAAATCCACGAAATTACAGGCAAACAGATACCCGTCTCGGCTATTTTCCGCGCGCCCACGATTGAAGCCTTTGCGCCGCTGTTGCGCGAGGAAGCGTCCGTTCCTCAACCGGATCCGCTCCTTATGAAGCTGCAGGAGGGCGACGACAGAATTCCTTTCTTTGCCATCTCCGCTCCGGGTGTCGATACCTTTGGCTGGTCTTTGCTTGCCCGGCATTTAGGCAGGGACCACTCGGTTTACAAGGTTCAGTCCTCGGGGCCGGCGGTACTTTACCGCCCCTTTACCAAGCAGGAACTGCAGACGCTCGCTCAGGAATACATTGCTGCGCTGCGATCGGTGCAGCCGCATGGGCCTTACTGTCTGGGCGGGATGTGCGAGGGCGCTCTCATCGCCCAGGAGATGATTCTGGAGCTCGAATCGCAAGGCGAGCCGGTGGGCTGCTTCGCCATCTTCGACACCTGGGTCCTCGAGAATTCGCAAATCCGCTCCCTGTGGGCGATCGATTACTATCGCCAGCGCTTCCAGTTCTTCCGCAGGCTTTTGTGGCCTGAGAAAATTGCCGCGGTGAAAAGATTCGGCCAGCGGCTTTTGCTGAGCACGGGAAACGCAGACTCTTTGACGACTCAGTGGGGTCGAGCCTATTGGCCCGGCGGCGATTTTCTGGAGCCGCGGTTCCGCGCGCCGGTTCTGCTGTTCAAGCGCGCCCGGCAGCCCTACTACTATGTGCGTGATCGCAGGATGGGCTGGGGCAATCGTTCCAGCGGCGGTGTCGAAATCTGTGAACTCAATTGCGGCCACGAAGAGTTCTTGCGGCAACCGCAGGTTGGCATCGTCGGACAGTTGCTCGCCAATAAACTCCAGGAACTCAGAGATTTCCAAACCCGGCGGCCGGAGGCTGCGCCCGCCCAGGCCATCTATTCGATGCAATCCATGTCGAAGACTTTGGAAGCACATTGAATAAAGGGGAACCAACGATCACCGACCGCGCCGCGGAAACCTTGGATGCATCCGTAGCGCGCTCCGTTATCGCCCGTCCGCCCGCGCCTGCAGTTCGCGATCACAACCGCGCGATCCGAGTCATTCGTCCGCCCGCTTTCTCTCTCAGCACCATCTTCAACGGCCTCCGCAATCTCGCGCGCTATTCCGACCTGCTCTGGGTGCTGAGTCGCTTCCGCCTCAAAGTTCGCTACAAGCAATCCATTCTTGGATGGCTGTGGGCTATCTTTCAGCCGCTGGCCCTGATGATCATTTACACCATCGTCTTCACTCGCGTGACCACCGTCGCCACCGGGGGTATCCCCTACCCGCTGTTCGTCTTGTGTGCCTTGCTGCCGTGGATTTTCTTTTCCACTTCGATTTCAAGCGCCGTCCACGGCCTGGTGTTGTACCCGAATCTGCTCACCAAAATGTATTTTCCGCGCGAGATCATTCCTTTGTCTTATCTCGCCGCTGGCTGCGCGGACTTTCTCATGGGCTGCTCGATTCTTGCCGTTTTCATGATCTATTATCGGGTCTCGCCTACCTGGAATGCGCTGTTCGCGATTCCGATCGTAATTGTGCTTGCCGGCTTCGCCGCTGCCGTCGCACTTTTGTTCTCGGCCATTCACGTTCGCTTCCGCGACATCGGCCTGGCTTTGCCGCTCTTGCTGCAAGTCTGGATGTTTACAATTCCCGTCGTCTACTCACTTCAGTCCGTGCCGGTGCGCTACCGGAAACTTTATTTGCTCGATCCCGTCTCCGGCCTGATCGAAAATTTTCGCACGGTCTTGCTCCGCGGCGACCGGCCCGACATCGGTAGTCTCGCCCTCTCCGCCGCCATTGCCTTTGCCTGTTTGATTGTCGCTTACGCCTACTTCAAGTCTTCTGAAGCCACGATGGCCGACGTTATTTGAACCTCAAAACGATCTAAAGCATGATCGACATTAAGCTGGATCAAGTCTCGAAGTACTACAAGCTCCGAAGCCCCCAAAATGCGCCGAAGAGCTGGCGCTCGGCTTTTGCCCGTCGGCGCTCCACACCCATGTGGGCGCTTCGCGACGTCAGTTTTCAGGTCGAACAAGGCGAGGCTCTCGGCATCGTGGGACACAACGGCGCCGGCAAAACCACCATCCTTAGGATCCTTTCCAGCATCACGACTCCAACGCAGGGCGAGATAACGGTTCGCGGACGATTGGCCGCGCTGGTGGAAGTAGGCTCCGGCTTTCATCCCGAGCTGACGGGCCGCGAGAACATCGACCTGCACGGCGCGATGTTGGGCATGCGCAGCTCCGAGATCCGCAGAAAACTCGACAGCATCATCGATTTCGCGGGCGTGGATCAATATATCGATGTCCCCGTCAAGCGATATTCCTCGGGAATGTATGTGCGCCTGGGCTTTTCCATCGCAGCTCACCTCGATCCCGACATCCTCTTGCTCGACGAAGTGCTCGCCGTCGGCGACTTCGCTTTTCAGACTAAATGCCTGGATCGTATCGCTGAATTGCGGCGGGCCGGCCGCACGATCATTTTCATTTCCCACGACCTGGCCGCCGTGTATCGTCTCTGCGATCGCGCACTCCTGCTTCACCATGGCCGCGTCGCTGCTGAAGGCCCGCCCCGTCAGGTGATTGACCAGTATCAGCAAATGACCTTCTCCGCCGACCCCGATTCCGCCGCCCTGCCCGAACACACCTCTGCCGCGCAATGTACCGGCATTTCTTTTTTGGCGACAGACTCTTCCGCCGTGGTTCGTACCGGACATCCCATGGTGGCGCGTCTCGGCTACCGGCTTCGCCAGGCTCTTCCCGGAGTAGTGTTTCGAGTCTCGCTCTACTGGCCCAGCGGGTATCTATGCGCGCAACTCACCACAGATTCGTCGCAGGGCGGTGTTCGCCTCGACTCCGGCGAAGGTGTGGTCGAGTTTGAGTGCCCGGTGCTGCCGGTCGTCCCAGGCCTTTACCGTGTTGACCTTTCAATCGAGTCCAACGGACAGGAAATCGACCTCCGCCAGCGCTGCGCCACTCTCAACGTCGCTCCGGGGAAGCAGGCCTCCGGCGATTTCTACATCGAGAACTCATGGAAATTGTTCGAAGGCGGCAATCTCGACCGAATCCCCCGCCAATAGCCGCAGTTTGAGAAGAAAGCCAATAAAAATAAGGAGCCAGAGTTCATCCTCTGGCTCCTCTTTGAACAACAATTCCTTACGTACTCAGTAGTGCGGCAACCACGTACCATTTAATGCCGCGAGTACCAGGGTTGCTGCGTAATTATTATCCACGGCTGCCGATGTGGTGAAGTTCATCCCATATCTCCAGCTCGCGGGAGCCTCCGGATGCACACCGCACAGGATCACCCATCCGTTTCCAGACTTGCCCTCGGCGATCGCCGGGGTGCCGTCCTGATATTTAGCCACGACGCTGCCCCAGTGGCTGAACTGTGGTCCGTCCTGCCAGAACTGATCCATCGCTCCGGAACTCGGCGTGTAAATCATCACAGCTTCCTTGCCAATCCCCAACCCTTGATCGGCGTATACGTTGAACCAGACTCCGTTGGTCAGATTCAGGCCGTTATAAATAGAATAACCGCCGAAGAATCCGCCCGCGCAAATGCCCAGGTAATGCAGCCCGCCGTTCACAATCGCGTTGTGAACGTTGGTGGTGGCTGTTCTGGTCAAAGATTGGCCAATCGTGATTGAATTGCCGCCCGGTACGATGAATAACCTGAACGTGAGCAGCGTGGCTTCGCTCATGGCATTGAGCTGTGCCGAGTTCGCCGTCGAATATCTCAAACCCTTCGACGAAAGAACGGTTTCCACTGCGGAAACGTCGCTTGAAATCGTTCCCGTCCCGTTAAAAAGCAGGACCGGAACCGCCGTCGTCGTGTTCGCAACCGGCGCTACTGGACCGCCGGAAGTTGCGTCAGTCGCAGTCGGGTCGGCTGACCCCGTAGCCGATGTGGTTGTCGTCCCACTCGTCGTGGAAACACCGGTTGAACCGGTTGTCGCAGTTGCGGTGGTGCTCGTTGATGCGGTTCCCGAGACGCTCGTTGTCGCCCCAGTGCTTGTCGACCCACTCGGCGTCGACGTAGTTGTTCCCGACGTCGGCGTCGAAGAAGGCAACGGTACCGGCCCGGTCTTGGCGGGAGTTCCCAGGCTAGAGCCAGGTGTACCACATGCGGTGAAAACCATTGGGACAACAGCGATCAGCCCGAAAACCATCGCTCGTTGCAATCTATTGGCAGAAAGGGGGAATGAGACCACGACTACCTCCTAAATCATATTTTTGGGCTGCTAGGGAAACCAACTACTCGGCAAAAGGCTTGCGGATGCCGCGCTACTCGAACAGGCCAGAGGATGTGCTTGAAGTTCTAGAGTTTACGCAGGAATGAAAAAAAGGAAAGTCACAGAAGTACATGGTTTCCGGCACATAAGTACATGGAAATCCCTATGTCCGGCTGGATGCTGGATAAAAAGCGAAAATGACCCGCAGGCCAGCGGCGAGGATCGCCGGAGGTAGTTCCTAAGTCGTTGGCAAAACGACGCTTATATCTGCGATTTGCGTCCCACTGCTCTTTCGATGAACTTCTTGGCCTCGTCAACTGAAAGCTTGCTTAGTTCGAGCAAAAGCGCCTCCCGCGTGGCATCCACACTGCGGGCGGGCGGCCGATGTTGCGCGATGGGCATCCGCGCCCTTTGCCCAGTGGCTCGCGCCTTTTCCAACTCCAATGCCAATGCCGCAATCGTCGGAGCCTCGAACAGACTGCGCACCTGCAGTTCCACTTCAAACGAGTAACGGATCCGGGCCATCATCTGGAGGGCCAGCAACGAATGCCCACCCAACTCGAAAAAGTTCTGCTCAATCCCCAGTTGCTCAACTTGCAGCAACTCCCGCCAAATCTCCGCCAGTTTCGCTTCCGTCTCATTCCGCGGAGCGACCAACTCGGCCTCTTCCCGCAGCGCAGTGGCTGTTAATCCGGCCAGCGCCGCGCGGTCTACCTTGCCAGTAGCCCCGAGCGGCATTTTTTCTACCCGCCAGTAACCGGATGGCACCATGTACTCCGGCAACTTTGCCCGCAGATGGCGGCGCAGTTCGCTGGCGGACGGCGCCTCCTTCCCATCATTCACTACCACGTATGCGGAAAGCTTCTGCTGTTCGGCCTCGCCTGTGATGTTGACGACCGCTTCCTGCAAGGCCGGGTGCGAAGCCAGCACCGACTCGATTTCTCCCAACTCAATCCGGAAACCGCGCAGCTTGACCTGGTTGTCCACCCGCCCCAGATACTCAATCTCGCCATTGAAACGGAACCGGCCCAAGTCGCCCGTGCGATACAACTTGGAAGTCGGGTTCGTGCTCAACGGGTTTGCAACGAAGCGCTCGGCCTCCAACTCCGGACGGTTTAAATAGCCGCGCGCCAGCCCGTCACCGCCGATATAGATCTCTCCGGCGACATTGACCGGCACTGGGTTCCGATTGGAATCCAGTATGTAGATCGAAGTGTTCGCGATCGGACGGCCGATCGGAATCGAGCCCTTCTCTTGGCCTGTCGCGCGATACACCGTAGACCACACCGTTGTCTCGGTCGGGCCATAAACATTCCACACGGATTTGCAGCGAGGGATGAGCTCGAGGGCAAGTTTGGCCGGTACCGCTTCTGCGCCACAAAGAAGCTTGAGATCTGGCGAGCCCTGCCACCCCGCTGCGAGAAGCAGCCGGCACGTGGCTGGAGTCGCCTGCATGAAAGTGACGCCTTGCTTACTCATTAACTCCCTGAGGCGGTTTCCGTCCACCGCATCTTCCAGGCTCCCAATTACCATCCGAGCTCCCGAGATCAGAGGCAGATACATCTCAGGGGTGGCCATATCAAAGGAGATGATTGCCAGCGCGAGCAGCACGTCCTCGCGAGTTATCCCAGGTTCGCGTCGCATGGAACGCAGCAGGTTGACGACGCTCCCGTGCTCAATCAGCACTCCCTTCGGCCTGCCGGTTGACCCGGAGGTAAACATCACATAAGCCAGCGAATCTGAACTGAGCTTTTGATTCGGATTCTCTGTGCTCTCTTGCGCAATGACGTCCCAATCCCTATCCAGAAGAACCGTGCCGGTTCCAAAAACACCGCGCTGCATCTTCTGGTCTGTAAGCACCATTCGCGGCTTGACGTCGGCCAGCATGAAGCTCATCCGGTCGTCGGGTAGCCTCGGATCCAGCGGTACATAAGCTCCCCCGGCCTTGAGAATGCCTAGCAGAGCGACCATCATCCCGGGCCCACGGTCCAGGGACATACAAACGGGGACTTCAGGTCCTACTCCTCCTCTCAGTAAGTGCCAGGCCAGCTGATTGGCTTGCTGGTTCAGTTCGCGATACGTCAGTTTCTGCTCTCCAGAAATTACCGCGACCGCGTCAGGCGATTGCTCAACTTGCGATTCGAACAGTTCGTGAATGCAGGGCTGGGGGTGAGCGCGGGAATAGTCCGTCGTCGTCCGATTCCACTCAACCAGGATCTGCTCCCGCTCCCGCGCACTCAGGATCGGCAGTTGCGCTAACGGAAGGTCAGGATTCGCCAGCGCAGCCTGGATCAGCGTTTCAAAGTTTCCCAGCATCCGCTGTATCGAGGATGGTTCGAACAGATCGGTGTTGTATTCGAACTGGCAGTGGAGCTCCGTGTCCTCCCAGAGTTCGGCAGACAGGTCGAACTTGGCGACGCCAGTCTCAAAACTCATTTGCCTGATGCTGAGTCCGGAAATCTCGAAGACCTGCGGCGGAATGTTCTGGAAGATGAACATGGCCTGGAACAGCGGAGGCGTGTCGAGGGAACGTTGCGGCACCAGCTCCTCCACCAGTTTCTCGAAGGGCAGGTCCTGATGCATGTACGCTTCCAGCGCATACGAGCGCACCTGGCGAATCAAATCGCGGAAGGTCAGGTTGCTCGTGAAATCCGCGCGGAAGACCAGGGTGTTCACGAACAACCCGATCATCTCTTCAAGCTCGACATCGTTGCGCGCCCCAGTCGGGGTCCCGACGAGAATGCTTTCCTGATGGGTGTAACGCCAGAGTAAGGCCTGGAATGCCGCCATCGACACCATGTACAGCGTGGCCATCTCGCTCTGCGCCATCGCTTTCATCTTGCCCAGAGTGGCGACATCCAGGGTAATTTCCTTCCTGGCGCCGTTCCAGGTCTGGGCGGCAGGACGAGGGTGATCGGTGGCAAGATCAAGCACGGTTTGCGCTCCCGCCAACGTCTTCTCCCAGTATTCGACTTCCTTGCTGAGCACCTCTCCGCTCATGTACTCCCGCTGCCACTGCGCGTAGTCCGTATACTCAATCGGAAGCTCGGGAAGTTCCGGATCCGCATTGTTTAGGAATGCCGCGTAGCACTTCGTCACATCGTGGAAAAGACGGGAAATCGACCAGCCGTCACTGATGATGTGGTGCATGACGATCAGCAGGATGAAGGTTTCCGGATCCAGGCGAACCAGCACCGTGCGCAGCAGTGGCCCTTCCTGCAAGTCAAACGGCTTCTTGCCTTCCTCGCTGGCAAGGCGAAGCGCCTCCGATTCGCGCTCTCCCTCTGGAACCTCGGTTAGATCGATGACGGGGACCTTTACCTCCAGGTCCGGCAACACCACCTGCCTCGCCTCACCATTGACCGAGTCAAAGACCGTACGCAGCGAGGCATGCCGTTGCACGACAGCACGGAAAGCGCGCGTCAGGGCGTCGACGTTCAGCGGACCGCTGATCCGGAAGACGCAAGGCATGTTGTAAGTGCCGGTTCCGGGCTCGAACTGATCGAGAAACCATAGTCTCTCCTGCGCGAAGGAAGCCGGGAACGCCTCCCGCTTTGCGGCCCCACTGACGGCATGATGGCCACGCCGGGGGATGCGGGTGCGCGATTTTAGTCCCGTCCCCCGTCCCTTCTCCACCTCGAGCGCCAATGCCGCGATTGTCGGCGTTTCAAACACATTCTTAACCGGTAATTCCAATCCAAAAGTCCGGCGGATCCGGGCTGTCACCTGCAGTGCCAGCAGCGAATGACCGCCCAACTCGAAGAAGTTTTGCTCGATTCCTACTTGTTCGACCTGCAGGAGTTCCTTCCAGATCTCGGCCAGCTTCTGCTCGGCGTCATTGCGCGGGTCGACGGGTTCCGCCTCTTCCCGCAACCCGATGGCGAGCGACGACGCCAGCGCCCCGCGGTTTACCTTGCCGTTGGGCAGCAGCGGCATTCGCTCCACGCGCCAGTAACCGCCGGGCACCATGTGCTCGGGCAATTTGGTTCGCAAATAGCGGCGAAGCTCCCCCGCTGATGGCGCCGACTGTGCGTCTCCTACTACCACGTAGGCGGATAACCTCCGCTGTTCGCCCTCACCAGCCACGATCACGACCGCTTCCTGGATGTTCGCGTGCGAAGCCAGCACCGACTCGATTTCTCCCAACTCGATGCGCAATCCGCGCAGCTTGACCTGGTTGTCCACTCGGCCCAGGTAATCAATATTTCCGTTGGCCCGGAAGCGGCCCAGATCGCCGGTTCGATACAGTTTGGCACTCTTGTCCTCGAGCCAAGGATGCCGGACGAACCTCTCCGCCGTCAGTTCCGGCCGGTTCAAATATCCGCGTGCCAGCCCGTCGCCGCCAATGTAAATCTCTCCCGTAATATTCACTGGAACGGGATTGAGGTTCGAATCCAGAATGTAGATCGAAGTGTTGTCGATGGGCCGGCCAATCGGAATCGCGCTTTCCTCCCGCCCCGTCACGCGATATACCGTCGACCAGATCGTCGTCTCGGTCGGGCCGTACACATTCCACACCGACGCGGCGCGGGCGGTGAGTTCTTTGGCAAGTTCCGGCGGCAGCGCCTCCCCTCCACAAAGAATCTTCAAATTCGGAGATCCTTGCCACCCTGCTCCCAGCAACAGTCTCCACGTGGCAGGCGTGGCCTGCATGAACGTAATCGCTTTCTCGCTCAACAGATTTCTGAGCCGGTTCCCATCGACCACATCTTCGGAACTGGCAATCACCAGCCGCGCTCCTGAAATCAGCGGAAGATACATCTCCAGGCCGGCAATGTCGAATGACAGCGTAGTTACCGCCAGCAGCGCGTCGTCCGAAGTCAATCCCGGTTCGCGCTGCATAGAGCGCAGCAGGTTCGCGACGCTCCCATGCTCGATCGGCACTCCCTTCGGTTTTCCGGTCGAGCCGGATGTGTACATCACATAAGCCAAGGTCCGCGGACCACTCCTGTTCTCAAGCCGTTCTTTACTTTCTTGCGCGATGAGGCTCCAGTCCGAGTCCAAAAGAATCTGGTCAGGGCCGAAAACCGGACGCTGCAGACTGCGTTCCGTAATCACGATTCGCGGCTGCGCATCCGCCATCATGAAGCTAATGCGGTCGTCGGGCACTCTCGGATCCAGCGGCACATAGGCTCCCCCGGCTTTGAGAATGCCCAATAGCGCAACCACCATGTCGGTGTCACGAGCAAGCGACAATCCCACCAAAACTTCCGGTCCCACGCCACGCTTCGTCAAATACCGCGCCAGTCGGTTGGCGCGTTCGTCCAGTTCGCGATAGGTCAGTTCCGTGCCCCTCGCGACGACGGCGATCGCGTCGGGCGAGCGCTCCGCCTGCAATTCGAAAAGTTCGTGAACGCACGGCTGCTGGTCCCGCGAGAGTTCCGTCGCCGTTCCATTCCACTCCACCACGATCTGCTCGTGCTCTTGCGGATTCATCATCGGCAGTTGCGCGAAGGGAACGTCGGGGTTCTCGATCGCACCCAAAACCAGACGCTCGAAGTGCCCTAGCATTCGCTCGATCGTGGAGTGCTCGAAAAGATCGGTGTTGTACTCGAACTGGCAATGGAATTCGCGGTCCTCCCAAACTTCGGCAGACAGATCGAACTTCGCGATGCCCGTCTCGAAGTTCATCTCCGTAATAGTGAGCCCGGAAATTTCGAAGATTTGCTTGGGAATGTTCTGGAAGATGAACATCACCTGAAACAGCGGCGGCCTGTCGAGGGCGCGCTGCGGCACCAGTTCCTCGACGAGTTTCTCGAAGGGCACATCCTGGTGCATGTATGCTTCCAGCGAATAAGCGCGCACCCGCCGGATCAGCTCGCGAAAGCTCAGGTCGCTGGTGAAGTCGGTGCGAAAGATCAGCGTATTCACGAACAGCCCGACCAGTTCTTCAATTTCAACGTGGTTGCGCGCAGCAATCGGCGTCCCAACCAGAATGCTTTCCTGCTGCGTGTATCTCCACAACATGGCCTGAAATGCGGCCATCGTCACCATGAACAGCGTGGCGCTCTCTTTCTGCGCCAGCGTTTTCAGCTTGGCCAACGTCGTGGCGCTGAAGGTGATTTCTTTTCTCGCGCCGTGCCAGGTCTGCATCGCCGGGCGACTGTGGTCGGTTGGCAGGTCAAGCAGTGTCTGCGCTCCGGCAAGAGTTCTCCTCCAGTGTTCGACTTCCTCCTGCAGCACTTCGCCGCTCATGTACTCCCGCTGCCACTGCGCGTATTCCGCGTACTGAATGGGAAGCTCGGGAAGCTCCGGTTCCTTATTCTCCAGAAATGCCGCGTAACTCTTGGTTACGTCGCGAAAAAGCCGCGAGATCGACCAGCCATCGGTGATGATGTGGTGCATCACCAGCACCAGCATCGACGTTTCCGGATCGAGCCGCAGCAATGTCAGGCGCAGCAGCGGGCCTTCCGACAAATCAAACGGCTTCATGCCCTCTTCCGCCGCCATGCGCAACGCCGTCGCTTCGCGCTCCTCTTGGGGCAGGTCGCCAAGGTCAACGATGGGGATATTTACTTCCCGGCTCGACAACACCACTTGCCGGGCTTCGCCCTCGATCGAGTCAAAGATCGTCCGCAGCGCGGGGTGCCGCTGTACGATGGCCTTAAATGCCTTCGTCAGAACATCGGCATGAAGCGGGCCGCTGATCCGGAACACGCGAGGAATGTTGTAGGCGGCGCTGCCAGGCTCAAATTGATCGAGAAACCAGAGTCTTTCCTGGGCAAACGAGGCGGGAAATGCGCTACGACTCATCGAGAGGATCCCTTAGCAGGGTTGGGCGAGCTTGCTTCCCGAGTGCTTTCAAACCCCAAATTTGATGCTCATTGTCTCACAAAATTTGGCTTCCAGACGCCTTTCCCCACGACCTACAATTTCAGCCGCCAACCGTCCCCCTGCACGCACAGGGCCGCAACATAGCCATCCCCGGCTGGCACTTCACACAGCTTCCAGCGCGCGGCTTCCCCGCTATCTGGCCGGGTTGCAAGCAACAGGCTCCCCGCCCCCGGGCCCAGACAAACGTCAAATTGGTGCAGTGGAAGTGACAAACCGCTTCCTTCCGCCTTGATGTACGCTTCCTTCCGGGTCCAGCAGCGGAAGAATCCCTTGTATCGCTCTGCAGACGGCAACGCTGCGAGTTGGCCCTGCTCCTGCCGCGAAAAAAACCGTCCGGCGATTGCCTCATGGTCGAAGTTCTCCCGGACCTGCTCCACATCCACGCCAACCTGCCTCCCGCGCGTAAAGGCCAGCAGCGCGACCTGGCCCGAGTGGGAGACGTTGAAGTCTACCGCGCGTCCATCGCCGGAATTTAACGATGGTTTACCTGTCTTGGAATAATGGAACACCAATTCCTTCGGATCGGAAGATGTGTAGCCCGCCAGGATTGTCCGCAACAGGGCCCGCGTCGCGGTGTAACGCTGGCGATCTCTGGAGAAATGAAAGCGCGCCGCCCGCGTCCGCTCATCTGCCGACAAAATCGGCTCCCATCTTTGTTCTGCCGGAGCAATATGCGCGAGCTCGACGCGCCAGACGTGCACTTCGTCCGCCGCCAGCACGATCGGCGTTTCCAGCTGAAACGCAGCGTCGCTGATATTCAGTGAGTGGTTCACCCTGCCTCAGGTGAAGTAGTTTACTAGCGCGCCGATTCCGTCACCCGGATGTGAGGTCCAACCAGCGCAAGCAACGGATCTTTCAGCAAGTGCCCGCATGCCAGCAGACCTGATAACAAGGGATGGCGGCGATTGGCCGTTAGATCAGTCTTCTCCAGTGTGGCGACAAATCCGCCCGCACTCTTCACCAGTGCCGCGCCCGCGACAACATCCCATTCATTTTTTGGAGTCAGCGTGAAGGTGGCGTCTGCCCGTCCCGCCGCCACCAGCGCCAGCTTGTAGGCCACCGATCCCATTGCCTCAATTCGAAAGCGTCCAGTGTCAAAGGGCTTCCACTCGCCGCGTTTGACCTCGCTCCGGCTGGCAAGGATCAGCCCTCCGTCGAGCGTGCTGCGCTGGCTGACGCGGGCGCGGTGACCGTTGTAAAGCACGCCTGCGTCCAGCGCCCCCAGAAAAGTTTCCTGGGTCGCGGGATTATAGATTCCCCCGGCCACCGGCACGCCTTTTTCCACGCAGCCGATCGACACGGCAAACTCCGGCAGCCCCATCACAAACTCGCGGGTGCCATCCAAGGGATCGACAATCCACACGCGCTCTTTATCCAGCCGGGAAGGATTATCGGCAGTTTCCTCCGAGAGCCAACCCTCGCCCTCGCGTAACAAGCTCTCGCGCAGCACCGCATCCACGGCTCGATCGGCCTCGGTCACGGGATCGTGCCCGATCTTGTATTCGGTCTCAATGGCCCCCGGCGTGAAGCGTGCGAAGACCGTGCGGGCCGCGTCCATGGCCGCTTCGATTCGTTGCAGAATTTCCGCGTACGAAGAATCGCCCATTTTCTCCCGGATACTATGCCGCACAACCCCCACCGCGTCCCCTGCGATCAAGCCCACAACATGCGGGCGCCGGTGACCAGCAGCAGCGCACACAGCAACCGGCGCAACCACAGCATCGGCACGCGCGTCGCCAAATGCGAACCCAGCAGGCCGCCGGGAATCGATCCAATCAGCAGCGAAGCCACCAGCCCGGGATCCACGTTGCCCAACCGGAAATGCAGAAATCCTGTCACCCCGGTCAGAATGACGGCATGGATGATGTCGGTGCCAACGTTGACCTTGGGCGGAAAACTGTAGAACAGCAGCAGCAACATCATGATGATGCTGCCCGAACCCACCGACGTCATTCCCACCAGAAAGCCCGCCACCAGCCCGATCCCGGCCATTCCAATGAAACCCTTCGCCGTCGGCGGCCGGTTCGCCACTCGCTCTTCAATCCGCTTTTGCAACAACAGCAGCGTGGGAATCACGATCAGCAGCACGCCCACCGCTGTCTTGATGAAGCTGTTCACTCCGTCGCCGTAAAGCATGCGGATGTGCATCAGCAGCTTCACTCCGGCAATCGAGCCGGGAATGCTCCCCGCAGCCAGCGCCAGCACGACCTTGCGGCGCACGGTGCCTTTTTTCAGATGCCACAAGCCCGCCGGAATTTTCGTGAAGAAATTGAACAGCGCGTCGGAGCCGACCGCCACAATCGCCGGTACTCTCAACCCAAAAATCAGCACGGGCAGCAGCAGAACGCCGCCGCCCACGCCTGTCATGCCGATGAGCACGCCCACGACGAAGCCAACCAGAATTTTGGCCGCGATGATTGGCATAGTCACTCCGCGCTATACTGCTCGACCGTTCACTCCAATGAACCCTTCCCGCTCCAGGTGAAGAATGATTTCCTGCGCCGCCTCGCCTGGAGACAACTCGCCCGTATTGATCGTGACTTCCGCATCTTCCGGAGCTTCGTACGGATCGGAAATTCCCGTGAATTCCTTCAAAATCCCCGCCCGCGCCTTCGCATAAAGCCCCTTGCGGTCGCGCTGCTCGCAGACTTCCACCGACGTGGCGATATGCACCAGGATGAATCCCCCGTGCGGTTCGATCAATTGGCGGACGTGTTTTCGTGTCGCATCATAGGGCGCAATCGGCGCGCAAATCGCGATGCCGCCGTTCTTCGTGATTTCCGAAGCGACATATCCAATGCGCCGAATATTAATGTCGCGATGCTCCTTCGAAAATCCCAGCTCCGACGAAAGATGTTTGCGCACCAGGTCGCCATCCAGCAACGTTACCGGCCGCCCGCCGACTTCCAGAAACTTGGTCATCAGCACGTTCGCGATCGTCGACTTGCCCGAACCCGAAAGTCCGGTAAAGAAAATTGTGACCCCTTGCTTCGCCCGCGGCGGAAAGCTGCGCCGCAGTTCCTGCACTACTTCGGGATAAGTGAACCATGCCGGAATATCGCGGCCTTCGTTCAGCCGGTCGCGCAGTTCCGTGCCCGAAATGTTTAGAACTTTGTCGCCCTTCTTCACCTCGTCGTCCGGGACGTAGCGGTCCTCCTCTTCCAGGTAGACCATCATGCTGAAGGGGACCATCGTCACGCCGATATCGGCTTCGTGTTTCTTGAAAACTTCCTGCGCCTCGTAAGGCCCGTAAAACGGCTTGCCATCGGTATCTTTACCCGGTCCGGCGTGATCGCGGCCGACAATGAAGTGAGTGCAGCCATGGTTCTTGCGAATCAGCGCGTGCCAGATCGCCTCGCGCGGCCCGCCCATCCGCATGGCCAGCGGCAGCAGTGACAGCTTCTGCGTTCCCTGCGGATACTTCGAAGTCAGCAACTGGTAGCAGCGCACCCGCGTGAAATAATCCACGTCTCCGGGTTTCGTCATGCCGACGCTGGGATGAATGAGCAGGTTCGCTTCAACTTGCTTGGCCGCGCGGAACGTCAGTTCCACGTGCGCCCGGTGCATGGGATTGCGCGTTTGAAAAGCAACCACGCGACGCCATCCCAGCCGTGCGAACTCGGCTCGCAACTCCGCGGGCGTCAGGCGCAATGTCCGGAAGTCATAATGCGCCGGCGCCTGCAGTCCTTCGACCTGCCCGCCCACGTACCAGGGATTGGATTTATTGATGGTGTAATCGGCGCCCGGATGAGCCTTGCTGGTGCTGCCAAAAACCGCCTTGGCTTCGGCCGCGCGATCGGACTGCCAAACGTCCTCCACATGCAAGACCGCCAGCATGACGCCCTCGGCGTCGCGCAACGCCACCTTGCTGCTGCCCGGCGTCAGCTTTTTGGCGAACTCCTCGCTCACATCGAGCGTGATCGGCATGGGCCACAGCACACCGCTGGCCAGCCGCATCTTGTCGCGCACGCCTTCATAGTCGGCTTTGTTCATAAAGCCGCGCAATGGTGAGAAGCCTCCGCTCATCAGGAGTTCGAGATCGCAAATTTGCCGAGCCGTGAGGTCCCACGACGGCCACTCGCGCGATTGGGTTTTCAGTTCGCTGGCTTTTTCTGGCGTTGCCAGAAGATTAATCAGTTCGCCGCCGTGCGGCGCGATCAAATGACTGGTCGAAGCGGACAATTGCGTGAACCTCCACGGTTCTTTAGTTTGAATTGCGTATCTAGATTCGGCGCAGCCTAGAAGGAATCAACTTATTCTGCTGCAAGCGCCATGCCGCTACATTGTATAGTAAACTGATAAGAATAAAGGTGAAGCCGAGTTCTCGAGTCCTTCGATTCCGCTACGGTTGCAATTGTTTGCCTAGTCTGAAACCGAAAAGCGCTACTTGCCCGCATCAAAAAACGATACCCACGTCAGATGGCATCTTGCCGTCCAGCGGTTGTACGCGAGTTGGGCGAGCGCCCAAGGATGTCCCCCCGAGTGCCATTGGCCTTGCCGCCGCCGCCCATTCGTCTCAGGTAAACTATTTCTACCCATCCCATGATTAACGGCAAGCGCATCGCGGTCGTCATGCCCGCCTACAACGCGCAGAAGACTCTTGAGGCGACGGTCGGAGAATTTCCCGAACTCGTGGACATCCGTATCCTGGTCGACGATGGCAGTTCCGATCAGACTGTGGAGTTGGCCCATCGCCTGGGTTTGTACGTCTTCCAGCACGACCGCAACTACGGTTACGGCCGAAACCAGCAAACCTGTTATCGCGAGGCTCTGGCTGCCGGCGCCGATGTCGTCATCATGGTTCATCCCGATTACCAGTACACTCCGCTGCTGATCACCGCCATGGCCAGCATGGTGGCCTACGGCGTGTACGACGTTGTGCTGGGATCGCGCATCATTGGCGGTCGCGCCCTGCTCGGCGGAATGCCTCTTTACAAATACGTCGCCAACCGGTTTCTTACCGCCTTTGAGAATCTCTTTCTCGGCGTCAAGCTCTCCGAATACCACACCGGCTACCGCGCCTTCAGCCGCAAAGTGCTCACCGAGTTGCCGCTGTTGGAAAACTCCGACGACTTCGTCTTCGATAACCAGATGCTCGCTCAGTGCGTACACTTCGGCTTCCGCATCGGCGAAGTTTCCTGCCCCACTAAATATTTTGAGCAGGCTTCGTCCATCAACTTTCGCCGCAGCGTGAAGTACGGATTCGGCGTCCTGGCCACCACCTTGCAGTTCGCTTTGCAAAGGTTCGGGCTGTCGCACTTGCCGCGCTTCAGCGATCAAGGCCGGAAACTGGAGGCGGGCCGTGATCCCTATTACGCCTCCCGCTCCGAAACCGTCCGTCCGGTGTAACACCATGGGAGACAGCCGCCCTTAGCCTTGCCCTGAGCAAAGTCGAAGGGGCCGTCCGCGCCGGCACAACTCGCCAGCGCTTTGGCCAAACTGTTAAATGCCCGAATCCCGCAACCCGCCAATCGTCACATTCACCAGCCGCGGCTCTTCCGCCACGAATCTGGCGCTGCTGGTCGGTCTCACCGCGCTTGCATTCCTCGTGATGGGTTACCATCCCGGTCTCGAGGACGATGCTTTTTACCTTGCAGCCATCAAGCGAAATCTGAACCCGGCCCTGTTCCCGCACGACTCCGAATTCTTCCGCCTGCAATTCCAAGCCACGGTTTTCGATAAGCTCATCGCTTTCTCGGTCCGCCTGACTCATTTGCCGCTCTCGTGGATCGTTCTACTGTGGCAGGTCGCCGCCATCTTTCTTCTGCTGCACGGCGCGTGGCGCATCAGCCGTCGATGCTTCAGCGAGCCCGCTGCGCAGTGGTCCGCCGTGACGACTCTCGCGCTGCTCCTCACGCTTCCTCTTCCCGGCATCGCGCTTAATCTCGCCGATCAATATCTTCATCCTCGTACCCTGGCCACGGCGGCAATCCTCGCCGCCATCGTCGCTGTCCTGGACCGCCGCTATTGGATCGCGGGCGTGCTGCTGGCAGTCGCCGTCAGCATCCACGCCATCATGGCCAGCCTCGGAGTTTCGTTCTGCGTATTCCTTTACTGGAATCAGCGCGTCGGGTCGGCGCGCCGTTCTTCTACCGCTCCGCTGGCAGGGGCATTGCTTCTTCCTCTGGGATGGCTTTGGCAACCCACGTCCGACGCCTGGCGACAGGCCGCCGCCACTCGCGGCTTCTACTTTCCTGCGCGCTGGGAGTGGTACGAATGGCTCGGCGTCTTCGCTCCTCTGGCCTTGTTGTTTGCCTTAAAAGTATTTCTGCAGCGAGATGAAAGAGAAAAGATAGATCGGACGGCGCTGTCCTTGCTGGTTTCAAGCCTGCTCTACTACGGCATCTTTCAAACTGTCGTTGGTCTTCTCATCACGCTTCCGCCGGCCCTCGAGCGTTTGCGGCCCTTCGAGCCCATGCGCTACTTGCATCTGCTCTACCTGCTCTTCTTTCTCATCGCGGGCGGCATGGTCGGCCGCTACGTGCTGGATCGCCGCGCTTATCGCTGGCTGCTGCTGTTTCTTCCCCTGGGCGCGGGCATGCTCTTTGCTCAGCGCCAGATGTATCCCGCGTCTCCGCATCTGGAATTGCCCGGAGCCGCAACGCAAAACGCCTGGCTGCAAGCCTTCGCATGGATCAGGGAAAACACCCCGAACGATAGCCTGTTTGCGCTTGATCCTCATTACATGACGAGGCCCGGCGAGGATTACCATGGCTTCCGCGCGCTCGCCGAACGCAGCGTGCTCGCCGACTACGAAAAAGATGGCGGCATGGCGGCCCGCGTCCCGCCGCTCGCTCCGCGCTGGCTCAGCGAAGTGCAGGCGCAAACCGGTTGGGAAAAATTTCAAGCCGCGGATTTCCAGCGCCTGAAAAATCAATTCGGCGTGAGCTGGATCGTCATCGCGCAGCAGAATTCCGATGCGAAGCAAGATGCCGCAAGCTCGATGACGTGTCCCTATCACAATCAGCAGCTTCGCGTGTGCCGTTTATACTAAGGGCAGTTCCTGATCAAAGATTCGGTTCTTGGACGCCAACAGCTTTGCCGTGTCCCGAGCATTTAGTGTCGGGACGGGCACCGCTCGATGTCCCGGAGCCTGTGTTTTGCGGAAGGGGCGGCTCGATGTGCGTGCCGGAGGCTGCATTTGTGGAAGGGCACGGCTCGATGTGTCGCCGAGTGCATTTTGTGGAAGGGCACGGCTTTAGCCGTGCCCTTGGCGCCCAGAAATCACCCGGGCTTTAGCCCCTGAGGTTGCTCCGCAGGAGAATCCCGCGCACGCTCATGTCAAAAGAATCCCCCTCGAGAACGAACGTTCAGCCGTATCTGCTTATGGTGCTGGTGGCCCTCCTGGTCCGCCTTGCCGTTATCCCTTTCCTTTACACCGACTGGATGGACCCCTTCGTTTTGGAGCATTGGGCGTTCGGAAGAATCGCGCGCTCCCTTGCCTCCGGCCATGGATTCGGCAGTCCCTTCGCCGATACTGGATTGTCAGCCCTCTTGCCGCCGGTCTACTCCTACCTGCTCGCGGGCATCTTCAAGATCTTCGGGATCGAAACCAAGGCCGGCGTGATTGCGGCCCTGTCGTTGAATAGCCTGATCTCAGCCTTGACTTGCATCCCGGTTTTTCTTCTTGCGCGCCAGGCCTTCGGCGGGCGCGTGGCCAAGTGGGCGGGATGGGGATGGGCGTTTTCTCCGTATGGCATTTACTACGGCGCGGACTGGGCATGGTCGACGTGCCTGGTCGCGTTCGAACTCTGCTGGCTATTCCTGTTTGCGTGGCGGCTGGAAAACTCCTCGCGCAAACGCGACTGGCTGCTCTTCGGTTTTCTCTGCGGCGTCTCGGCGCTCACTGAACCCGTAGTGATGTCCGTTCTTCCCCTGCTTGGCATTTGGACTCTGTACCGTCGCTACCGGCTCTCCCGCCCATGGAAAGCGCAAATGATCGCCGTCGCCTTGGCTGGCGTTGCGACTCTCTCCCCGTGGCTGGTGCGTAACTACATGCTGTTCCATCGTTTCATCCCCGTGCGCAGCGGCTACGGCCTGGAACTCTACATCGGCAATAACGGCTACACCGGGCACTGGGTGAACCGCGCGCTTCATCCCAACCACAGCGACGCCGAACTTTCCGAATACGAGCGCGTGGGCGAAATTGCCTACATGGATCACAAGCTTCAGCAGTCGAAAGATTTCATCCGCAGCCATAAGGCGTGGTTCGTCTGGATGACCTTTCGCCGCATCGTCTACATGTGGACGGGCTACTGGAGTTTCGATCGCGCTTACTTGAAAGAGGAACCGCTCGATCCACCCAACATCTTCGTCGACACAACCTTGACGATCCTGGCGTTCTGGGGATTGCGGCGCACCTGGCGGCGAGATCGCGCGTTGGGCGTGCGTTTTGCCATTGTGCTGCTGTTCTTCCCGCTCACTTATTACTTCTCGCATCCGGAAACATACTACTTTCGTCCCGTCGACCCGATTATCGTGGTGCTGGCGGCCATCGCGGTGGCGGGACGCTTGCAGTCTGCGTCGTCCCGGGAACCGCGTGAATTGCAGCGGCTTTCGAGTGAGGTTTAACATCTAAACAACAATGGCGAACGCGACCTCTATTCCGCTCACAAGGCAGCGTCGCTTCACCATCGGCGCCGGCGAGATCGTAAACTTCGCCTACGACGCCTTCTGCAGCAACAAACTTCAATTCACGCTGACCGCGCTGGCCATGGCCGTGGGTACGGCCTCGGTAATCCTGGTGGCCACGATCGGCCTCACTGGAAAGCAGTACATCCTGCGCCAGCTCCAGTCGATCGGCACCAACATGATTTACGCCGACTACCAGGGCGGCGCGCAGCGCATCGATTCCACGCCCGATCCCATGACGGTGGACGACGTGCAGGCGGTTCGCCAGCAGGTATCGAGCGTAGTTGCCGCGTCGCCCACCGTGGCCCTCGGTGACCGCATCAGCGTCGGAGCAGGGAAGCAGAGTGACATTCTTGTACTCGGCATCGACCCGGATTACATGCGGGTGCGTAACCTGAAAGTTCTTGCCGGACGCTTCTTCGATGCCGAGGACTCATCCGGGCGCAACAAAGTGGGCGTGATCACCGAAAAGCTGGCGCAGAAGCTCTTCGGCTCGGACCAGGCGGCCATCGGACAGGTCATCAAACTCAGCGGCGGGCTTCCGTTCACGATTGTGGGCGTGTTCAAAGAGAGCGTCGACACGTTTGGCCAGTCCGACATCCAGGAAGAGACCATGCTGATTCCGTACACAGTCAGCCGTTTCTTCACGCCGACGGCGGCCGTGTACCAGATCTACTTCTCTGTGGCCACGCCGCAGGACGTGCTGCCGGCGACGGATGCGATCAAGCGCGTGCTGCAGTCGCGGCATCGCGCCGAGTCGGTATATAGCGTGCAGAACCTGACGCAGTTGCTGAGCGTGGCGGGAAAGATCGCCGACGCCCTGACGCTGATCTTGATGCTGGTCGCGTTCGTAACTCTGCTGGTGAGCGGCATTGGGATCATGAACATCATGCTGGCGACGGTGACCTCGCGCATTCGCGAGATTGGGATTCGCAAAGCCATCGGCGCGACCAACCGGGAGATTCGCTTTCAGTTTCTGGCGGAGGCGATTCTGATTTCGTTCACCGGTGGCATTGCCGGCATCGTGGTCGGTCTCGCCATCCCCTATTCGGTGCGTTTCCTGACCGACTTCCGCATGCCGATCTCGGGCTTGTCGGCGATCATCGCCATCATCGTGTCGTCGATTGTCGGCATCATCTTCGGCACGGTCCCCGCCACCCGCGCCTCGCAGCTCGATCCGGTCGAGAGCCTGCGCTACGAATAATTAACAAAAGTGTACGTACAATAAGATGTGTACGAAGGCGATCGGCCGGGCTAGCTCCAACAGCCCAGCATGCAGTCCCATGGGGGCGAGAGATGTCCCATTTGCGGATAGCAGTATACGAAGACAACCAAAGCTGCCGTCAGCACAATGAAAGAGACTCGCACCCCCCGAAAACGTGTAAATCGTCCGCGGCTGAGTGCTGTGACAATTGCAGCGCTTAAGAACATAGCCGCTGGGAAATAATAGTAGTAAAAGGTGATCTTGCGAGGCACCACGACCCACTGCAGAAAACTCGTCGAGTAGAACAGCACCACCAATGCTTCCGGCAGCGAGATTCGCTTCCATAGCCGCGCGACGCAAATGGCGAGCCCCAACACTCCCACCCACATGACTGCAGGGTTCCCAAGTAGATAGGAATACGCCCGCACAGGGCTGGTCTGAAAGGGCCAGCGATACCAGGGCGAAAAGATGGCCCGGTTCCCGACAACCTGCTTGCTCAGGGTCCACATGGAAATCTGGATGCGCACAATCGCGGCCAGTGAAAACGGAGTGTGTGAGAAACGCAGGACGGGAATGAACGCGAGCGTATAAAAAGTCAGCGGCATTGCGATGAGCCCGACCAACAGGAAAAACAAGCCGCTGTCTCGAAGGTTCTTGGCGGGGACGCGGAGATCCGCACTCATTCTATCCGGCTGGAACGTATGCCACGCGAAGAGCACGACAGCAACCAGGCACGTAGTACACAGCGGGACCAGCGCAGTCCACTTGCAGGCGGCCGCCAGGCCAAACGCCGCTCCAGAAAGCAGCAGCAACAGGCGCCGCACCCGAAGACTCAGTTGGCATTGCAGAACCGCGGTGAAGGCCGTCACACCCGACAACGTAAACATGAACATCGGAACGTCCAAGGACGCATTGCGAGACATTACAAAAATGAAATTGTTGAAGAGAGTCAGCAGGGCCGCGGTGAGAGCTAATGACTGGTCCTTCAAGAGCAAGTAAGTCCAGAGAAACATCATCGCCACGGTTACGGCGCCACACAACATTCCTGCCAGCCGCCAGCCGAGTGGATTGTCGCCGGCCAACGCCATTCCTGCGGCGATCATGAGCTTGCCGAGTGGCGGGTGCTCCGGGTTCAAAATACCCCTGTGCGAGAGGATCGATTTGGCCCCGTCGATGTAGATCTGCTCATCAAACACGGGAAGGTTCGATTGATTGTTTCCCGCCAGAAACAGACCGAAGCTGCCAATGAACAGCAGAGCGAAAGTAAGGGAAATTCGTTGCCATGGAAGCAGGACTTTGCTGGCGGAATGTTCACCCGCGTCAACTGCATGTAAAGCTCCCAGTACGGAGTGATTCATACTTGGGAAAGCGTAGCAGAAGCGCATGGAGGGATCACTGCTTGTGCGGCCACCTGCGCGCACCATAGTAACTTCGCCCGTGCGGTTCCCGACGCTACTATGGTAGTCAGGATGTCGACTCGCAGGATGGCATCCGTCCCATTCCAGCATCGCACGCTGACACGAGTGATTTGCCTATGACAACCGCCGCCTTGCCCATGCCGCGCGGCCCAAAGTTGATCCGGTACCTGGTGGTGGGCGGATGCAACACGGTTTTTGGGTACGGGTGCTATGCGTTGTTCACCGCGCTGTTGAGCCCGCTTGTTGCTCACGGATACATCCTCGCTAGTCTTCTGGCTAATTTGTTGAGCATCACCTTTGCCTTCCTTGGATATAAGTGGTTTGTATTCAAGACCGAGGGCAATTACCTCAGAGAATGGGTGCGATGCCTGGGCGTGTATGCCGGCAGCATGGTGCTGTCGAGCGCGGCGCTTCCTTTTGTGGTCGCAGTCGTCCGCCGAGGCGGACACGACCGAAGCGCGCCTTACATCGCGGGTGGGATCGTGCTTGGGTTTTCGATCTTGTTCAGCTTTTTCGGGCATAGCCGGTTTTCATTTGGTGGCGGCAAACGCGGCCTACAAGGCACACATTAAGCGCACGCTTCCTCCGATCGTTTCATTTGACCCGCGAATGACTTTCGTAATACTGCCTTCCTCTCTGACGTGTGTAATAACTGAACTGCAGGTACCCGGTTGCGTGGCCGCGAATGAAAACCATCAGCGTAGTAACGCCCTGTTATAACGAAGAAGGCAATGTCCGCGAAGTTTACGAGCGTGTACACACGCTGATGGCGAGCCTGGGGTGCTACCGCTACGAGCACATCTTCATCGATAACGCGTCGCGCGACAACACATTCGCGATCCTCAAGGAAATCGCGGCCGTCGATGCCAACGTCAAGGTAATTCGCAACGCGCGTAACTTCGGACATCTCCGTTCCCCCATGCACGCGGTGTTGCAGGCGCGAGGCGACGCGGTCATTTGTCTCCTTTCCGATTTGCAGGATCCCCCCGAGGTTGTGGGACAACTGATCAGGGAGTGGGAGAAGGGCACGCCCATCGTCATCGCCGTCAAGCACAAGAGCCGCGAGGCGAGGCCGATGTTTCTGGCGCGGACACTGTTTTATCGAATCGTCAATCGCCTTTCGGACGACGTCGAGACCTACGAAAACTTCACCGGATTCGGTCTTTATGACCGGCAGGTCATTGACCTGGTACGTCAGTTTGACGATCCATACCCATATTTCCGGGGCATGATCGCCGAAATCGGCCTGCCCCACATTGAGATCACCTACGAGCAGCAGCGGCGGAAACACGGCAAGTCGAAAAACAATTTCTATACGCTGTACGATCTTGCCATGCTCGGCATCACCAAGCTTTCCAAGGTCCCGCTTCGTTTGGTCACCTTCTCCGGTTTTGCCGGCTCGCTGCTTTCCATGCTCATCGGCGTTACCTATTTTGCCTACAAGCTTTTGTTCTGGCAGCGGTTCACGGTCGGCATTGCGCCCATCGCCATCGGAATGTTCTTTTTCGGCTCGCTGCAGCTTCTGTTTATGGGTGTCATCGGCGAGTACATCGGGAACATCCATACGCAGGTACACAAGCGCCCGCTTGTGGTCGAGCGCGAACGGCTGAATTTTCAATACGAACCCGGGGTTCCACAGTCCCGCAAGGCAACTGCTGCCGCGGCGTCCGCCGGGCGCTGATTCCCCTCTTCCAAACCGCATTGAATCGTGGCGCCGTTGGAGAGTTGGTATCTTTTTTTTCTCCTGCCGGGTAAAATCCTGATCTCTAACAATGTCGGCAGTGTCAAGCACGTTTTGAAGCATACTTCTGCATGCACTCAAAAAAGAGCGCCATTTCGCTCTCGCAGGATGGTTTGCGCGTCTCCAACCTGGGCTCGCTCTGAATCGTTCGGGTCAGGAAC
>DASSRO010000147.1:0-3377 GCA_035701745.1 Candidatus Sulfotelmatobacter sp.
TTTGCCAAGGCGATGCTGGTGGCGCGGGCCGGATATCGGGTTTGGGAGATTGGGCGCGCGGTTGAACGCGAAGTGCGGCGCAGTGGATTCTCAGTGATTCGCTCGCTGGCGGGACATGGGATTGGGCGAACCATCCACGAAGAACCGCGCGTGCCGAACTTTCCGGATGCGCAGTCGAATCAAGTTCTCACAGAAGGCTTGGTGATTACGGTCGAGCCGATTATCGCCGCGGGTTCGGGCAGAGTGTTCGTCGCGCCGGACAAGTGGACGATGGTCACGGCGGACCACAGGCCATCGGCGCACTATGAGCATACTCTGGTAATCACCAAGGGCGCGCCGATACTGCTGACGGCCGCGTGAATTTTCCTTGGCTCAAGCCAATGATTCCCTTTGACGGTATTCGGAGTTACATGCGTGCTCTCGGCGTTAGCTCCATCCTTTTCATTTTTTCGCTGCTGGGCTGTTCGAGCAGTCGAACGGAACCGCCAGCACAACAAGGCGCGGTACCCGGAAACGCGGCTCCCGGCATTCTCCTGATTGACATACTGGAGTCTGGCCATCCAGAGAGGTACTGGCAGTATGAAGTACAGCCCAGTGCAGGCTTGGTTCGGAAGGTGAGGGAGGAAACATTTTCCGACTACGCCCATGAGAAGTTGCCTCATGCAATCCTCGAGCCTGTCGGATCAATAGGATCCTGTTCCGACGAGACTAAGGCAGCCTCTCCGCACGGAAAATATTTGGCCTACTGCCGTGCGAGGGATTGGGGACTCTTCGTTTCTGACGAGAAAAGTGCCAAGACCTTGTGCTTCTGGAAGCCGCAAGAGTGGCGCGCAATCCGAGGATTTGGATGGGCTTCCAATTCTCAGTCAGTTGCTGTTCTCAATGCGTCAAGCTATTACGGAAAGAGTCCTCTGGAATTGCTCTCCGGATTGGTGGGACATCCCGTGCCTCACGACACGATCTTCCTGGACGTTTTAGACGTCCACACGGGTGCGGTCACCGAGTACCTAGTTCGAAGAAATGTCCCCTATTCATTTGCGAGGATTCTGAAGTGGTCAGAGTAAAAGGTGACGGGCCCCGGGGACTCTACTGACAGACAGGTTGTTCTGTTTGTTGGGCTACAGCGCGCCTCTGCCACTTCAGAATCAGATCGTCAAGCGCAGGAAATCATCTCCGAGAGACTTAGGTGTTGATGTGGCAGCTGGCCAGGCCGCGCTTTTCCAAGTATTGCTGGTGGTAGTCCTCGGCTGGATAAAACGTCACGGCCGGGACGATTTGAGTTGCGATCGGCTTGGAGTAACGGTGCGCCTTTTCGAGGGCTTCTTTTGAGGCCTGAGCCTCGGCTTCCTGCTCGGGGGAATGGAAGAAGATCGCGGAGCGGTATTGCGTACCCCAATCGGGGCCCTGGCGGTTCACCTGCGTGGGGTCGTGGTTCTCCCAGAAAACTTTCAGCAGATCGGTGTAGCGGACCTTGGCGGAATCGAAATCCACCTCCACGGCTTCGGCGTGGCCGGTGCTGTCGGTGCAAACTTCCTTGTAGGTGGGATTCTGCGTCTTGCCGCCGATGTAGCCGACGCGGGTGGAGAGGACTCCCGGGATCTGGCGGAAGGTGGCTTCGACTCCCCAGAAGCATCCTGCTGCAAATGTGGCTTTTTCCATTGTGTCGCTCCCTGGCATTGTTTCGCTTTCTATTCTGCTTGATTAGATGGCGGAACGCCAAAAAGGTGACAATGTGACATTCTCGTAAAAATGGGCCTTAGGTACTGCCGGGAATTGACGCTCCGGCGGAATCACGGTAGATTTCGGGAAGGGTTTATCGAGGGGTTCAGCTTCGTGTTGTCTTCCAGCCACTTCCAAACCGGGGCCAAAACTGCGCTCAAACTGGCGTCCTTTGTGCTTTTGCTGTTGGCCGCGAGCGGAGTGGCGCTGGCCGTTTCTGGATTCACACCGCAAACCCGCCTGGGATACCGCACTGGCGATCAGTGGGAACCTGCGATTGCCGCCGATGGTCACGATCATGTTTACGTTCTTTATCCGCAGTATGGCGCGGTGCCCGATTGCCAGAATTGCACCGCTCCCACCGTGGCTCTCGTTGTGAGTAATGACAATGGGCAATCGTGGCAGGCTTCGCGGGCGCTGCTTCCCTTTCCAACGGGGCAGTTCGATCCGCAAATCGTAGTGGACCCCGTCGACCGGCAAACCGTGTACGCGTCGTGGATGCAGAACAACAAGCGCGACATTATTGTGGCGCGGTCACTCGACTTTGGACGAACTTGGTCCTTTTCGTGGGCGGAGCGCGGGCGGGAAGACGCCGACAGGCCAGTGCTGGCGGTTCGCGGAACCGATGTTTACGTCGGGTTCAATCACGAGGAAAAATTCTTTGTGGCGGCCTCGCACGATGCGGGACAAACTTTCGCGGCAGTGCAGGTGAATCCGAACGCCGCGCCCGGATCGTCACTGGCCGGCGGAGCGACCGTGGATCCGGCGGGCAATGTTTATTTTGGTTGGAGCGCTTATGTGCGGCGGGAACTAGCGACGCGCCCAGTCAGCGTTTATGTGAGCCGCTCGCCGGATGGTGGCCGGACTTGGAGCACGCTGCTGCTGGATGTTTCCAGTGCGCCTCCAGACTGTGACGCGCAGAATTGCGAGACCGGATATTTGGGTCCGCAGATTGCACTGGCGTCGGACAGTGCGGGAGCGCTTTATGCGCTGTGGAACGCCGGCACGGTGAATGGCGGAGCGGAGCGCATTTATTTTTCGTCGTCCACTACGGGCGGGGCAAGTTGGGCAGAGCGAACTAATGTTTCGAACGCGGCGGCGGGCGCGGAGCATTCGTTTCCGGCGCTGGTTGCGGGAGCGGCGGGCGATGTTCGCATCGCGTGGATGGATGCACGAGCAATTGAAGCTGGGCATCCGAACGTTCCGCTCTGGAATACTTACTACCGCAGTTCCACCAATGGCGGAGCGACATGGAGCGCGGAGACACAGCTTTCCGGGCCGATGCGCGGGTACGACTACATGCTGCCGCAGGGCTTCCGCTTTCCTTTTGGCGACTACTTCGGCCTCGCGATCGACAGCGATGGAGCGACCCAGGCAGTGTGGGGCGAGGGGCGGAATTATAAGTCGCCGGGAACGATCTGGTACGCCCAGGGAAGGTAGTGGGAATCAGTGGTCAGTGGCCACTGCTATTCCAACACCATTCCGCCCGTCAGATCTGAGAGTTTTGCCACGTGATGCTGGTGGCACCATTCCTGTAACTCATCGACAATTTTTTCGGTGGCGCACGGATCCCAGTAACTGGCGGTGCCGATCTGCACGGCGGTTGCGCCGGCCAGCATGAATTCGACGACATCAGCGGCGGTTGAAATTCCTCCCAT
>DASSRO010000148.1:0-4190 GCA_035701745.1 Candidatus Sulfotelmatobacter sp.
CGGTTACACGAACTATCTGCGGACACTGGGCAAGGACGCGCTCGGAAATTATCTGAACCTCATGACCGACGTTACGTTGACGCCGGAAATGGGCACTTTCCTGAACATGGTCGACAATGACGCGCCGCCGCCGGGCGAGCACGCCAACGAAAACTACGCGCGCGAAATCATGCAGCTGTTTTGCCTCGGCTTGAACCAGCTGAATCCCGATGGCACCCCGGTGCTGGACAGCTCCGGAAATCCGATACCGACGTACACCCAGAACGACGTGATGAGTCTGGGACGCGCGTTCACGGGCTGGACCTATCCGGTGCAGCCGGGAAAAACACCGCAGCCGCACAACCCGGAGTATTACGGCGGGCCGATGGTGCCGGTGGAATCGCTGCACGACACCGGAGCAAAGGTGTTCCTGGGGCAAACGATTCCGGCGGGGCAAAGCGCGGAGCAGGACCTTGCAGCGGCGCTCGGAATCATTTTCAACCACCCGAACGTGGGGCCGTTTGTGGCCAAGCAGATGATCGAACACCTGGTGACGAGCAACCCGAGCCCGCAATACGTTCAGCGCGTAGCGCAGGCGTTCACCACCGGAACGTTCAACAGTTATGGGTCGGGTAAACGCGGGGACATGCAGGCGATGATCGCGGCCATTTTGTTGGATCCGGAAGCGCGGCGGGGAGATAACCCGGCGACAGCTTCGCCGGGCGACGGGAAGTTGCGCGAGCCGGTGGTGATGATCGCAAGCATGGCGCGAGCGTTCCATGCCAAGACGGATGCGGGAGGTTTCGCGGAGTCGGGCGATTCCATGGAGCAGAACGTCTTCTATCCGGCGACGGTGTTCAACTTCTTCCCTCCGGTCAATCCGATCGCAGGAACGAGCCTAAATGGGCCGGAGTTTGCGATTTTTGACACGGCGAGCAGCCTGGCGCGCGTGAATTTCATTAACGATGTGATTTACGGCGCGATGGGCGCAAACACGCAGTTGGATTTCAGCCCGGTGATCAACGCGGGCACGCCGGACCAGATGGTGGCGTGGCTCGACACGCTGTTCATGCACGGCACGACGCCGACACAGATGAAACAAATCATTCTCACGGCGGTCGGCGCCGTGGATCCGACCGACACCACCGGCCAGGCCAAGGCCGCCATGTACCTTTACCTCTCGTCGTCGATGTACCAGGTGCAGCACTAATGGCAAGGAGCAAGCGATGACACGACACACACGAAGAGATTTGTTGCGGCTGGCGTGCTGCTCGGCAGCAGGCGCGAGCCTGGTCGGCGGCCTGAGCAAATTCGGATTGGTGAGCGCTCTGGCCCAAGGAACCACGGACTACAAAGCCCTGGTGTGTATCTTCATGTTTGGTGGAAACGACAGTAACAACATGGTTGTGCCCATCGATTCGCGGTACTCGCAATATTTGCAGGCGCGCAGCGTGCTCGCTTTGCCGCAGGCCCAATTGTTGCCGCTGCAAACCAATGGGCAAGCAAACTACGGTATCCATCCGAACATGCCGGAAATGCAAGGCTACTTTAATAACCAGAAAACGCTGGCAATCCTGGCCAACGTGGGAACCCTGGTACAACCGACGACCCAGTCCGCGTACCAGGCATCCCAGAATTTGCCGGAGAACCTTTATTCACACTCGGACCAGCAGGACCAGTGGCAAAGCGCGCAGCTTGCGGGGACGCCGGTTTCCGGCTGGGCGGGAAAAGTCGCGGACAACGTGCAAACGCTAAACACCGGCGCGCAGTTTCCGCCGATTCTCTCGATCAGCGGAAATCCGGTTTTCTGCACCGGAATTACGTCGCGGCCGTTCACGATGAATCCGGGGCAGTCGCCGGGGCTGCGAGGCTTCGATTCGTCGGCCGCATCGCAGGCGCGGTACACCGCGACGCAGCAATTGCTGACCTTCGACAGCGGTTTGTCGATGGTGCAAGCAGCGAATGCCGTGACCAGTCAGGCGGTGCAATTCGCACAGGTGCTTTCGTCAGCGTTGCAAAGCATTACGCCGCTGCAGACCACGTTCCCGACGAACTACTTGGGTCAACAATTGCAGCAGGTGGCGCAGGTGATCGCGGCACGCAGCGCGTTGGGAGTCAAACGGCAGATTTTCTTCGTTTCCTACGGCGGGTTCGACACCCACGCGGACCAATTGCCGCAGCAGGTGGAATTGCTGACGTATGTCAGCCAGAGCATGTCGGCGTTCTACCAGGCGACACAGGAATTGGGCGTGGCCAATCAGGTGACCACCTTCACGTTGTCAGAATTCAGCCGCACTCTTGAGCCCGGTTCGAATGGCGGCTCCGACCATGCCTGGGGCAGCCATCAATTGATTCTCGGCGGCGCCGTCCAAGGCAACCAGATTTATGGCACGTTCCCAACCCTGGCCCTCGGCGGCCCCAACGATGCGGACCAAAACGGACGATGGATTCCCACCACGGCGTTGGATCAGTATGCGGCGACTTTGGCGACGTGGTTCGGAGTGAGCGCGACGAATCTGCCCTCGGTTTTCCCGAACCTAGCGAATTTCCCGACGAGCAATTTAGGCTTTATGGGTTGAAACCAGCTTGCCTGAGAGAGAGCCGTGCACAACGAAAGGGGCGCCTGAGGGGGCGCCCTTTTTGTTTTGTTGACTACGCCAAAAGCCTAGGTTGCAAATGCTTCCCAAGTTGAGCCGTGTAATTTCCTGCGCAGACTCGGCATAATCCAGAAAATCCGCTAACTCCTTTGTTTCCCACACATCGATATGGCTTTAATATAACCATTTTGTTTTCAGGCAATTATCGAAGGGAAGGGGTGGGATGTCCTGATTATTGTTAACTAGGACCTTGCCGGTGCTCCCCCCGAAGCTGCCCTTCGCGAAAGCTCAGGGCAAGCAGCGCTGCGCCTCTGCCACAGGTGTTACTTGTCGCTACGGATAGCCAGGAAAACGTTGTCGTCTATCGGAACAGTGTTCGTAAACACCGTGGAGCTCTTGGCACCCGCCAGCGCGAGTTGGCGGGCAAGGCCCGCGAGCGCAGGGCCTGCGGGTTTGAGCGCGGCTACGGGGCTATCGCCCGGCTGCAGAGAGATGCGCGTGGTTTTCGGCGAGCAATTCGTCGTAGCGAGACAGGTATCGCGCACGAAGACCTGGCGCAGGCCGCTGTTTGGACTCGTCACAACGTTGCCCTTGCTGCTAATTGGCGCGCGACTTGGGGTTACCGCTACGAAGGCAATGAAGCGGCCCGAGGAACTGATGGAAGGCAGAATCGCTTCAGTTCCCGCAAGTTTGCCTTCCTCGTCAATCGAGATCAAGAAAGTGGTGGGCTTGCAGGAGGACGGAGTACCCTGACACGTATCCCGTACATATACCTGACGGCCAGCCGGCGAGTTTGGAACGAGATTCGTGGCCGCGGAACTGAATGCGGCGTAGCGGCCATCACCGGTCATCACGACATTGTGGCTGTCAGCGTTACCGGCAGTGCCTTCGGTGGAGACGGAAACCGTTTGCGTGGAAGGCGAGCATTCTTTTGTCGCGCCCACGCAGGTATCGCGCACGAGAATTTGCGAGATTTCATTCTGCGTCGAAGCGTAGGCGACAAAACGGCCGTCCTGGCTAATAGCGGGAGTTTCTTCCGCGGCGGCAACCGCTGGATTGGGATTCGGGGGAGTCTGTGCTGGACAACTGTTCACCGAGGAAGAACCGGAGATGGTGAACGTTTGCGTGGTGGCTTGTTGACCGGTTGGCGGCTTATTGGTATTTCCGCCACCGAGGTTCGGGCAATTCACAAGACAAATGGCGCTGGGAGGATTGATCACGTTGATCTGGGCCGAATCCGTAGCGCAAAGATACGTGCCCGGAATGGTGGCCTTCATGACACTTCCGGAAACGTAGCTGGAATTAATGCCCGTTTCCGTTCCGAAGGTGGCGAGGCCCGTAAAGGTGACCGAGGAACCGCCATTTTGCGCGGACGGCAGAAAATTCGAGCCGTTAATCGTGATCGATACGCTCGGGCAATTGTTCGTCCCGGAGGAGGGAGGAGCGCAATAGTTCGCGTTCGTGGGACTGATCGAGGAAAGTGAAGGATACGGATTGGCGTTGCCATAGATGAGAAAGGTGAGTGCGTTGGAAAGTCCGTTGTTGCCGGTGCCGGTCTGCGGAGTGAAAGTGTTGACATAAGCAGTTCCCGGGTTGCCGAGAAGGCTGTAGGGA
>DASSRO010000149.1:0-6122 GCA_035701745.1 Candidatus Sulfotelmatobacter sp.
GCTTGAACAGCTGATCGGCCAGCTCGCGCTCCTGATTGTGGAGCTCGTCGTCAGTCAAGTTTCTGATTTTGTCTACCTTCATAAAATTGCTCTCAGCTTTCGGCTTTCAGCTCTCAGTCAGATCAGCCGCCTTTCCCTGACGGCCGGCAGCTGATTGCTTACATCTTTTAGTGGCCGCTGCCTTCACGCTTTACCAGCGTTGTGCGCAGCGCCAGTTTGTGCGACGCCAGCCGCATAGCCTCGCTCGCGTCCTGCAAAGTAACGCCTTCCATCTCGAACAGAATCTTTCCCGGCCGCACCACCGCAACCCAATGGTCGGGAGCTCCCTTGCCTTTGCCCATACGGGTTTCGGCCGGCTTCTTGGTGACCGGCTTGTCGGGAAACACGCGGATCCAGATTTTTCCGCCACGCTTGACGAAGCGGGTCATGGCCACACGGCTAGCTTCAATCTGGCGATCGGTAATCCAACCGGGCTCGAGCACCTTCAGCCCGAAATCGCCGAAGGCCAGCGTGGAGCCGCGCCAGGCCTTGCCGGTCATGCGCCCGCGCTGTTGCTTGCGATACTTCACTTTCTTTGGCATCAACATAGAATCAGCTCTTCGCTTCCAGTTCTTAGCAAAAACTTTTTAGAAACCGCCCGCCGCCGCAACTGTTTCCCGCTTCTTCTGCGGCAGGATCTCGCCCTTATAAACCCAGCACTTCACGCCGATCACGCCGTAAGTTGTGCGTGCTTCGGTGAAGCCGTAGTCGATGTCGGCGCGCAACGTGTGCAGCGGCAGACGACCCTGCAAATACCACTCCGAACGCGCGATTTCATTGCCATTGAGTCGTCCACTCACGCGCACCTTGATGCCTTTGCATCCGAAGCGCAGAGCCGAGTCCACGGCCTTGCGCATCGCGCGCCGGAAGCCGACGCGCTTTTCCAGCTGCAGCGCGATCGATTCCGAAACCAGCTGCGCGTCGAGCTCGGGCTTATGCACTTCCTGGATGTCGACAAAAATATCCTTGCCCGCGGTGCGCTTCTGCAATTCCGCCTTGAGCTTGTCGATTTCCGCGCCTTTACGCCCGATGATGATGCCGGGCCGCGCTGTCTTGATAATGATGCGCAGCTTGTTGCCGGGCCGCTCAATCTCGATCGAGCTCACGCCCGCCGACTTGAGCTTGTCCTTCAATTCGGCCTTCAGCTTGACGTCTTCATGCAGCTGCTTGTCGTAATCCCGCTCGGCAAACCAGCGCGACTTCCACGGCTTGGTAAAGCCGAGGCGAAAACCATAAGGATGGACTTTTTGTCCCATTGCATCTCCTAAATCGAACTCGTACCGCCGGCAGGTATCCGGCGAAAACTATTTCGCAGCCGCTTTTTTCTTCTTGCTGTGGCCTTTGCCCGCAGCTTTCGCCGCCGGAGCGTGCCGTTTGGTTTTGGCCGCAGCCTTTACCGGCGAAGCATGCTCGTGCGTCGAAACCGCTTCGCCATTTTTCCCGCGTTCCGCCAGGATCAACTCAATGTGCGAGATGCGCCGCTGGTAGCGGTACGCCCGGCCTTGCGGCGCCGGACGGATGCGCTTCATGCGCGGCCCGTCGTTGGCGATCGCACTCTTCACATAAAGATTATCGATCTCCACGTCGAGATTTTTCTCGGCACTGAGAAAATTCGCGTTGTCCAGCGCCGACTGCAGCAGCTTGCCGACGTGCGCCGCCACGCGCTTCTTGGTAAACGCCAAAGTATTGCGCGCTTCTTCCACGCGCCGGCCTTTGATCAGATCCAGCACCAGCCGCGCCTTCTGAGGCGAGACTCGCAGGTACCGCATTTCCGCTCGAAATTCCATAATAGCCACTAGCTCCTGGCTGCTAGCTCCTGGCCAAACCTGAAGCTAGAAACCTCTCTACGTCCCTCTCGACCGAAGCGCCTAGCTAGTAGCTAAAAGCTAGTAGCTAGAAGCTGTTTTACGCCTTCGGTGCCGCCGGCGATGACGGTGCCGACGGAGTAATCGCTCCCGGCCCGCCTGGAATACCGGCCGGCTTCGCCGCGGTTTCCGTTGCCGCCCGCATGGAGTGGCCCTTGAAGTTGCGCGTGAAACTGAACTCGCCCAGCTTGTGGCCCACCATGTTCTCGGTGACGTACACCGGAATAAACTTTTTGCCGTTGTGCACCGCGATCGTGTGCCCCACCATCTCGGGCACCACCGTCGAACGACGCGACCAGGTGCGCAGCACTTTCTTCTCGTTGCGCGCGTTCATGCCCTCTACCCTCGCCTGAAGGTAAGCATCCACGAACGCGCCTTTCTTGGTTGAACGTGCCATAAATTCAGCTCTCAGCTTTCAGCCGTCGGCTCTCAGCCAACAGCTTTCAAATTCTCTATTACTCCGAACGACTAACGGCCCGCGACTAACGACTACTTGCTCCGCCGGCTCACAATAAACTTGTCCGTACGCTTGTTGTTCCGCGTCTTGTAGCCGCGCGTCGGCTGGCCCCACGGCGTCACCGGATGACGTCCGCCCGAAGTCTTGCCTTCACCGCCTCCGTGCGGATGATCCACCGGGTTCATGGAAACGCCGCGATTGTGCGGACGCTTTCCCAGCCACCGCGAGCGCCCCGCCTTGCCGATGGTGACATTCTCATGATCGAGATTGCCCACCTGCCCGATCGTGGCCATGCAGTCCTGCGAAATCTTGCGCGTCTCGCCCGAAGGTAGCTTCACCAGCGCATACTCTTCTTCTTTCGCGACCAACTGCGCCGCTCCGCCCGCGGACCGCACCATCTGGCCGCCCTTGCCGGGCTTCAATTCCAAGTTGTGAATCTGCGTGCCGGGCGGAATATTCCGCAGCGGCAAAGCGTTGCCGACCAGGATGTCTGCCTCGGGACCGCTTACCACCTTTTGCCCGACCTTCAGCCCTTCCGGCTGAATGATGTAGCGCTTCTCCCCGTCGGCATACGCCAGCAGGGCAATGCGGGACGAACGGTTGGGATCGTATTCGATCGTCGTTACCGTGGCCGGAATCCCGGTCTTGTCGCGCTTGAAATCGATGATGCGCAGCTTGCGCTTGTGTCCGCCGCCGATAAAGCGCATGGTCATGTCGCCGGAGTTGCGGCGGCCGCCCGTGCGCGGCTTGGGCTCGACCAGGGGCTTATGCGGATTCTTGGTCGTAATGTCGTCATTGACCAGCGTCGTGCGATAGCGCAACGTCTGCGTCGTCGGTCGGTATGTTTTGATCGGCATAGAAGCTCTCAGCTTTCAGCTGTCAGCTCTCAGCTTCACCCCGTCGCTTTAACTGATAGCTGACGGCTGATGGCTGATAGCTGCTTTCTACAGATTCTGCGCGTACTCCGGCATCTTTTCGCCGGACCGCAACCGCACATAAGCCTTCTTCCAATCCGGACGGTAGCCGGCGAACTTGCCGCGCCGCCGCTCTTTTCCCGGATACGTGGCCGTGCGCACCGAATGCACTTTCACTTTAAAAATCGACTGCACCGCTTCTTTGATTTCCGTCTTGGTCGCCTTAGGCGCCACCTGGAAGACCAGCGTGTTCTGGTTTTCCTTGATAGCCAGGCCCTTCTCGGTAATCACCGGACGGCGAATGATCTGGTATGCGGATTTCATCAGGCCACCTCCGCCGCTTTGTCATGCCGGGGACGACGGCGGCGTTCGGCGTGCGCCTTCTTCGTGCCTTCGTCTTCCTTCGGCTTGTGCTGCCGCTTCGACACCGACGACTTCAGCGAAACCTGCAGCTTCTCAATGGCCGGCTGCGAGAAAATCACGCGGTCGTAGCGCAGCAGATGATAAGGATGCACCTCATTGCTAAGCACCAGCTCGAGGCCATCAATATTGCGCGCGCTCAATGCAAGATTCTGGTTCTCGTGCTTCGCTTCTTCGACGATCAGGACGGTAGCGTCGACCTTCAGCGAATCCAGCGATTTGCGGAATTCCTTGGTCTTCGGTTCTTTCACGTCGAAGGCATTCACCACGATCAGCTTGCCGTCCGCAAGTTTCGCAGCCAGCGCCGAGCGCAGCGCGCCCATCAGCTTTTTGCGCGGGAAGGTGTAGTCGTAGGAGCGCGGTTGCGGTCCATGCACCGTCGCACCGTGCCGCCACAGCGGCGAACGGATCGATCCGATGCGGGCCCGGCCCGTGCCCTTCTGCTTCCAGAGCTTCTTGCCGGAGCCGGAAACTTCCCAGCGCGCCTTGGTTTTATGCGTTCCGGCACGCTGCCCGGCGCGGTAATGCTTCACCGCTTCCCACAGCAGGTCCTCGTTGACCGCGCCGAAAATCTCGTCGGCCAAGTCGAGCGTCCCAACCTTCTCGCCGCTCAAATTATGTATGTCAATCGTCGCCATATGTCTTCTTCTTTTTGTGGAGCGGGCACTCCTGCCCGCTTGCCAGCGCCATCTCAAAAGCAGCGGGCAAGAGTGCCCGCTCCACACGAAACTATGCCTTCTTCGCAGCCCTCTTCGCCGCCTTCAACGGATCTACCGTCGCCGATCCCGCGAATCCGCGCCGCTCTCGTGGCGGTTTCTTCGCTTTCGTAATTACAATGTATCCGCCCTCGGGGCCGGGCACGCTGCCTTCCACTACCAGCAAATTCTCGTCCTTATCCACGCCCAGCACGCGCAGGTTCCGCTGGGTTACGCGCTGGTTGCCCATGTGCCCTGACATTCGCATGCCCTTGAACACGCGCGACGGGAAAGCGGACGATCCAATCGAACCGGTGATCTGAAACATCGACCCGTGCGACTTGGGACCGCCGCCGAAGTGATGCCGCTTCACCACACCCTGAAAGCCTTTGCCCTTGCTGATTCCGACGATATCGACAAAGCGCTCACCGTCGAAAATCTCGACCAGCACCCGGTCACCAACCTTCACAGAACCATCGCCGTCAGGCGTACCCTCAATTTCCAGCGGCACTTCGCGCATGAATTTCACCGGCGGAAGATTGTTCTTCGCCAGGTGGCCCTGCGCTGGCTTGGTCAGCCGCGACTCCTTCACAAACTCGACCAGTCCAATCTGGGCAGCCTCGTAGCCATCGCGTGTGGCCGACTTGTGCTGCGTCACCACGCACGGACCAGCCTGCAGCACCGTGACCGGGCGAACATCGCCCTTGGAGTCAAACAGTTGCGTCATGCCGACCTTCTTACCCAGAATTCCCGCGACCTTAGTTGCCATTTCCTTCTCCGTTCCAGCGTGGCCTTTACCGCGGCTATTGGCTGGCGAGCGTCTTTGCTCGTGAGCTTTCCCTGCTCATGTGGGAACGGACGCATTCGTCCGTTCCGCGATCCTACTTGTGTTCTTTCCCGAACGCCTTGATCTCCACGTCCACACCCGCCGGAAGATCAAGCTTCATCAGCGCGTCCACCGTCTGCGCTGTGGGGTCGAGAATATCGAGCAGCCGCTTATGCGTGCGGATCTCGAATTGTTCCCGCGACTTCTTGTCAACGTGCGGCGAACGCAGCACGCAGTATTTATTCTTCATCGTGGGCAGGGGAATCGGTCCCGCCAGCCGCGCGCCTGTGCGCTTGGCTGTTTCCACGATCTCGCTGGTCGACTGATCCAGAATGCGATAGTCGTACGCTTTCAGCCGTATCCGAATTTTCTCGTTTCCAATCACTGTTTCATCTCTCTAACCCCTTCCGGCGTCTCCGGAAGGAAAGAACTGGCGGCAAGCTGCAAGCCGCTTGTTAGCTTTTAGCCTTTGGCTATTAGCTCTTAGCCAAACCCTGCGCTCGTGTGGAGCGGGCACTCTTGCCCGCTTGCCGGCAGCGCCTGAAACCTCGCGGGCAAGAGGGCCCGCGCCGCGCCACACAACCTCTACTGCACAATCTCCGCAATCGTTCCGGCGCCTACGGTATGTCCGCCTTCGCGAATCGCGAACCGCAAGCCCTTTTCCATGGCTACCGGCGTGATCAACTCAATCACGAGAGAAACGTTGTCTCCGGGCATCACCATCTCCGTGCCCGACGGAAGCTCCGCCACGCCCGTCACGTCCGTCGTTCGCAGATAAAACTGCGGACGATATCCCTTGAAGAACGGCGTATGCCGCCCGCCTTCTTCCTTCGTCAGAATGTAGACTTCGGCCTTGAACTTGGTGTGCGGCGTAATCGATCCCGGCTTCGCCAGCACCATGCCGCG
>DASSRO010000150.1:0-9571 GCA_035701745.1 Candidatus Sulfotelmatobacter sp.
TGAACTAGTTGCCAACAATGTCGTGCCTCAGGCGTTAAGACGGGTCGCAGCGGCGAGGATCTCTACGCTGACGGCGTGGATTGCATTCCGGCGCTAAATCGCGTAACTTTTTCGATCACGCAAGCATTCCCTCAAGCAAGCCAAGGAGCCCCGCCCTTGAAGACGGTGACGGTCTGCGTCTTACTGGCTACTCTGTTTCTCGCCGGCCATGCGCAAGTGGATTCCCGCGATTCGGATAAAACCCGCGTCCTCTCGCTCGAAAACGCGTGGAACGAGGCGGAGAGGCATAAGGACGGCAAAGCGCTAAATACCCTGCTGGCCGCGTCGTTTGCCTATACCGATTCCGACGGGTCCTTCATGAACAAGTCGCAGTTTTTGGCGAGCATCACCGACCCGAACTATGATCCCGGTCAAATTGTGAATGAAGCGATGCGGGCCGATGCTTACGATCATGTCGTGGTGGTGACGGGACGGTATCGCGAAGATGGTACAGACAAAGGCAAGCACTACACCCGTCGTGGTCGCTTTACCGATACGTGGGTGCAGCAGAATGGGGTGTGGCTTTGTGCCGCCAGCCAGGAGACGCTGATGAAGTAGTGGCGGCCGTCCGCTCCGCGAGTTGCCCCTGAGGCCGCGCTGCGCGCGGCGGACAGCCGAGGGCGGCTGTCCCCACATAAAATCTTCCCCACTGCATCACGTGCTAGCGGGCTTCTTCGGGGACGATTTTCAGTTCGAGCTTTTCGGTCCAGCGCAGGACGGTGAGCGCCGAACTGACGCCAACGCGGACGTCGGTTAAGACGCGATGGAGATCATCCACGCCGGCCACTGGATGACCGTCGAGCGCGATGATCACGTCACCCTCGCGCAGGCCCGCACGCTTGGCGGGGCTGTTCTCTTCGACGCCTAATACCACCACACCCATTTCCTTCGGAAGATCGTAGAAGCGCACCACGCGGCGATGGACCGGAACAGTCTGCGCCGACACGCCAATGTAGCTGCGGCGGATGCGGCCATCGCGCAGCAGGCGGCTGGCCACGAACTTCGCGGTATTGATGCCGATCGCGAAGCAGATGCCCTGCGCGGGCAGGATGGTGGCCGTGTTCACGCCGACGACACGCCCGGCAGAATCGACCAATGGGCCGCCGGAGTTGCCGGGATTGAGCGAGGCATCGGTCTGAATCACATCGTCGATCAGGCGGCCGGAGTACGAGCGCAGGGAACGTCCCAAGGCGCTGACCACGCCCGCCGTCACCGTCGACTGAAATCCGTAGGGCGCGCCGATCGCAATCACGATCTGGCCCACGCGGAGGCGTTGCGAATCGCCCAGCGCCGCGGCGGTTAGACCGGGTTCGTTCACGCGGATCACCGCTAGATCGCTTGCGGGATCGTCGCCAATCACGGTAGCCGGCATGCGGCGGCCGTCGGTCAGCGTCACCAGAATGCGCACGGCATCGTGCACGACGTGGCTGTTGGTGAGGATCAGGCCATCGGGAGTGAAGACAAATCCCGAGCCCCCGCCGCGCCGTTCTCGGGGTTCGCCCGAGCGCGAGCGGCCTGCGGCCTGATGCACTTCAATATTTACGACCGACGGGCTCATGCGCTCGACCGCACTGGTTACCGCGGTGGAATAAGCGTCGAGCAGGGAATCGTCAGAACCCGGCGTAACCCTCGCCTTGGGTTCGGGTTCAGCCCAACTGGACGACCTATCAACTTGATCGAGCGCCGCAGGACTGGCGCTGATTTCGGAGAAGACATTTCCTGCTTCTTGCAAACTCATGCTGGATAGATGAGGGTCGATGTAGTTAGGATTCAACGGGCGTTCCGGCCGCGGACGCCGTCGCCCGGGCTGCGTCGCTCCAGCTTCTGGGTCGTCGCATCTTGATTTCAACCGGGGCAGCATGATGGTGATAGCATTTCAAACATCTTATGAACATGGCTCCGCAAGACGTATCCGTTTCTGAAAGTCGGTCACAATTTCGGAAGGCCGCTACTATCGCGGCGTTGTTTGCCGCGCTGCTTACGTTTCCAATTCTTGTTGCTGCCCAGGCGCAGCGCGGCACGCTGGTTCACGAGGAATCCATCCGCGTCTCCCCCAGTGGCGACGCCGCCAAGCTTGGCGAAGCGGGGCGCGGACACGAACTGGTGATCATCGAATCGGGACACGACTGGACGCACGTGGAAGCGATCCTTCGCGAACCGCGCAAAGACGCGGACGAGGATGACCCCGAGTCAGAAGGCAAAGCTATTACCGGGTGGGTTTCGAGCAGGGCTCTCGTAAACCAGGGCACGCCGAATGGTGACAAGATTGTTTTTGGCGAGGCCGCGGATTCCGAAGACCAGGCCAGCCGCCGCCGCGGACGGCGCGATGCCGCGCAAGACGCGATGCGCCTCTATTACCGAGTGTATGATTTGTTTCCCACTTCGCCGCTGGCGGCGGAGGGACTGTACCGGGCCGCCGACATTCGCTGGCAGATGGAGCGAGCCGATGTGCTGACCCGACCTTCGGCTCGCGAGCGCGATGCGTACATGCGCGGCCAGATTGACGAAGAGTGGATGAAGCTAGTCATAAAGAAATTTTCAGGGACGAAGTGGGCCGACCTCGCGGCCTTTCACTTGATCGAAAATAAACTCTGCGGCGACTGGCAGAGCGCGTCGAAGTGCCCCGACAAAGAAGCCGACATGTACGAGAAGTACGCGAAAGAGCACGAACAATCGCCAGCCGCCCCGGAGGCGCTTTACGATGCGGCCTGGCGCCGCTCGGCGCTGATTGAAATTTACAAGACGGAAGCCAACCAGAAGAAATCGGAAGAATCGAAAAATCGCGCTCTGGCGCTGGCCCAAAAAGTTCTCGCTCAGTATGCGCAAAGTGACTGGTCCACGCGCGCGCAGATGCTGATTTTTTATGTTCAGCAGGGAATTCCTACCTACGGCAATGCCGGCGACTAGAAGAGTTTTGTGAGGGGGTAGAGATGCTTCGACTGCGGGGGAAGGCTCGCTGCGCTCACCTTCTCGCTTCGCTCAGCATGACAAAGCTTCTTTTGCTCAGCATCCGCTTCGCATAGCGTCACCGGCATTTCTGGCGACTGTGCGATCTTGTTGCTACGACACTTCAGTCCAACTCCCCAAACTTCACGACAACCTGCGATACTGTTGCCTTGCGTTTTTTTTGTGGAGGAAGATTGAACGATTATCTTTTGTCCCTGATCCTTGGCATTGTCGAAGGTGTCACAGAATACTTGCCCGTCAGTTCGACCGCGCACTTGCGGCTGTCCGAAATGTTGCTGCACATAAGCCTGTCCGACGGCTACTGGAAGATGTATTCCATCGTCATTCAACTGGGCGCAATCTTGTGCTTGCCGGTTTATTTTTGGGGACGCATCCGGCGGTTCCTCTCTACATTTCCGGGAGGCGAGAGCGGACGGCGTACCGCTTTGACGCATCCTCTCGGCCTGACGGCGGTTGCCTTTGTGGTCACGGCGATTCCGTCTTTCCTGCTGACCAAGGTGATCGGCAAGCACCTGGAAAATATTGCGATCATGGGCTGGTCGCTGTTGATTGGCGGGATCGTGATGTGGCTGATTGATGCGCTGAATGCGAAGTCCGAGGCCGCTGGTCCGGGCGCGGCCGGAAGCCGCATCCGCACCTGGAAGATGGAAGACATGAGCCTGGCGCAGGCGGTGTGGATTGGATTCTGCCAGATATTCTCGGCGGTTTTTCCCGGTACGTCGCGCTCCATGTCGACTATCGCGGGCGGGCAGATTGTGGGTATGTCGCGAGCGGCGGCGCTTGAATTTTCGTTCTTCATTTCCATGCCGACCATGGCAGCGGCCACGATTTACACGCTCCTCAAATCGCTCAGCGGCAAAGGGGAGAATCCCATCGGCGTGGCGCAGATCGATGCGCATGGCTGGATGGTGCTGGCCATCGGATTCGTCGTCTCATTTCTCGTTGCTTACGCGTCGGTTGCGTGGTTCATGGCGTACGTGCGGCGGCGCGGCTTCGCTCCTTTCGCGGTCTACAGAATTATCGTGGGCGCGCTAGTGCTGGTGTGCGCCGCGAGGCTCGCATAACGTTGCCGGCAAGGCGCGGGTTTCTGCAGAATGGCTTGCGGATATAAGCCGTCGAGCCACGTTTCCTGAGGTTCTGCGATCGCACGGAATCCACGGATACCAGATTGAATACTGCCTCGCATTTCTTGCGTTGTCGGAACGGCCGCTTCTTGGCATAATGTAAGGGCTCTGGCCGATGATGGCGCTGAGGATGGCGTGTCTTCAGCGTGTCAATCTGCCCTACATGGATTATCTGGCAAGCATTTTCATTCCCACCGGCAACCGTCGGCTCAACGAGCTGATCGGTTTTCTGATGTGCGTCTTCGCGCTCCTTCTTTTCCTCGCACTGGTTTCGTATTCTCCGCTTGACCCGTCGTGGAATAGTGCGTCTGTGCTGACTGGGGCGCACGCGGCGCGCAACTGGATTGGCGTGGTCGGCGCCTTCACGGCCGACATGATGCTGCAATTCTTCGGCGTTGGCGCCTTTCTGCTTGTCATTTTTCCCGTGATGCTCGGCGTGCGCTGGTTCCGCTCCATGAAAGTGCAGTCGCCGCTGGCGAAGACCCTGGGCACGATCTGGCTGGTGATGTTCGTTCCCGCAATGTTGGCGCTACTTCCCGGTCAACTGCGCTGGATGAGCGTGATTCCGGTCGAAGGCTTGCTGGGCCGCGTCATTGGCGATGTACTGCTTCATTATCTGAATGTAGTGGGCGCCTACATCGTGTGCGCGACTGTGCTGGCAGTGGCGTTATACCTGTCGACGGCCTTCTCTTTTGCGGCGATTCGACTCTGGGCGCCAACGCATTTCTCCTTCGTGACCGCTTTGTGGAACCGCTATAAAGATTGGCGGCAGGAGCGAACCAAGAAACGCCAGCAGAAGGAACTGGAACAGCGCCGGATTGCGAAGCCGGTGGTGAAGACGCAGTTGATCCCTTCGCGGCCCGCTCCGCAAAGCCCGGCGGTTGCTGAACCGCGGAAGACCGGGATTGAGCGCATGATGGCGGAAGAGGAAGCGCCGCCGGTCAAGGCCGCGCCGCCTACCGGTGGAATTCTGCCTGAGCCTCTCACGATGGTCCGTGGGGCGGAAACCGATACCGATCCTGAGGTTACTGAGCGCGCGGACAGCGGTCACAAAGCCAAGACGACCATGCCGAAGATTGCCGCCGGCGGATATAAGTTGCCTTCGAGCAGCCTGCTGCAGCGTCCCGATGAACAGCAGGCCGTCGACGCCGACGAACTGAAGTTGCTGGCGCAGGTGCTCACCGAAAAATACGCCGAGTTCGAGATTCACGGGCAGATCACGCAAATCAATCCCGGCCCGGTCGTCACCACCTTCGAGTTCAAACCTGAGGCCGGCATCAAGTACAGCCGCATCACCAATCTCAGCGACGACCTTTGCCTCGCCTTGAAAGCGGAGAGCATCCTGATCGAGCGCATGGCGGGCAAGAGCACGGTTGGCATCCAGGTGCCAAACCGGCAGCGCGAAATCATCTGGCTGCGGGAAAACATCGAGTCGCAGGAGTTCATGGGATCGAAGTCGAAGATGACGATCGCCATGGGCAAAGACATTAACGGCCGCATTGTGACGGCCGATCTCGCGGGCATGCCGCACTTGCTGATTGCCGGTTCCACGGGCGCGGGCAAGAGCGTCGCCATCAACGCGATGATCATGTCGATTTTGTACAAAGCCACGCCCGACCAGGTGCGGCTGATTCTCGTTGACCCGAAGCGGCTGGAACTGGGCAACTACGAAGGCGTTCCGCATCTTTACACGCCGATCATCACCGAGCCGAAGCTGGCAGCCAACGCCCTGCGCAACGCGGTGCGCGAAATGGAGCGGCGTCTGAAACTGCTCGCGGCCAAGGGCGTGCGCAACATCGACCAGTACAACAAGCTGTTCGATCAGAACGGTACGCCGAGCCTGTTCGACGAAGAGGGCGACGAGAAGCCGATTCCTTACATCGTCATCATCATCGACGAGTTGGCCGACCTGATGATGCTGGACTCGAGCAACGTGGAAGAATCGATCACGCGCCTCGCGCAAATGGCGCGCGCGGTGGGCATTCACCTGGTGCTGGCGACGCAGCGGCCGTCGGTCGACGTGATTACCGGATTGATCAAAGCCAATTTTCCGGCGCGCGTTTCGTTCCGCGTCGCCACCAAGGTTGACTCGCGCACCATTCTCGACGCCAACGGCGCAGAGGCGCTGCTGGGCAAGGGCGACATGCTCTACCTGCCGTCGGGTTCGGCGCGGGTGCACCGGTTGCATGCACCGTTTGTCACAGAAAAAGAAATTGCCGCCGTGGTCGAGTTCTGGAAGTCGCAAGGCTTGGCCGAATATCAGCAGCAGTTCCTGGAAGCGCCGAAGGGAGAGCGCGAAGCGGGAGCGGAGGGCGGTGGCGGGGACGGCGGCGCCGATGGGGCGAGCGAAGACGATCCCATGTACGGCGACGCGGTAAAGTTGGTGGTGGAGTTCGGGAAGGCGTCGACGTCGCTGCTGCAGCGGCGTCTGCGCATCGGATACGGCCGCGCTGCGCATCTCATCGACCTGATGGAGCAGGACGGCATCGTCGGCGCTGCCGACGGTCCCAAGCCGCGGGAAGTGCTGAAGCGGCCGGATTGGATTTCAGAAATCGAAGAGACCGCGCGGTAGCCTCGCCTTGATTCCTACGTTTTTAGCCCTAGTGTTTAACTTAGGCCGACCCAGTCCACGACGCGGCCTTTCATGATGCGAAACCATTCTGGCAGCCAGCTCTTGTAGCGCAGCAGCAGGGTCGCGTGAATGCTCTTCGGAGTTTTCGGCGAGGATTTGTTGCTGAAGACTAGATAATAAATTCCAGCACCTGCGGGAACATCGGCCTGCACGTTGCCTGCAGCCACCCTCCCGCTTTCGTAGACGGAACCGGTTGCGTAACCGTTCTGCCAGACGGTAAAGGCAGGCTCGGACAACACGTAAACTTCAATGTCGTTGTCGATGTTTTCTTGGTTGTTCGCCAGCGTGTTATTCCGGCGGCTGGCCGCCTTCGAATTATCAGCCACGGAAGTGAACTGCCCGATCACAGCCACATTGACGGAGCCTTCGGGAAGCGCGAATTTGTAATAGCGGAACGTATGCGGGCCGATAGAAAACGACGCGTCGAGAATGACTCGATCATGCTTCCATCCGACAAACTCCTGCACCTGCTGCGCTGCCGGACGGTCACTGAGTCCAGCCCACAGCAGGGATGCGGCCAGCAGCGCCAGCAGAAGGCCCACAATCATTGGGCGCTTGCGCCTGGGCTTGCGAGTTTCCGCTGGCAGAGTTGCCACTGGCGCCGGGGCTGGGGATTTCGCAGGAAGACTTACCGGCTTGCCGCATTTCAGGCAGAACTGCGCGTCATCGGGCAAGGTCGAGCCGCACTGGGCGCATCCTAAGAGAACCTTGGTGCTAGTGCTGTTCGTAGGCATACTCGCGGCTCTTCACGCTTCAGCCGGAAGCGCGAACCTTCAGGAAAATTTGCGGCACATATTCTGCAGGAGGGCCCGGTTTCTGACGCAGAAATGCCAGCAGATAGTAGCACAGGTTTGGACGAGTCGGAATGTGCCTGTGCGACCTCTTCTACCGCGGCTCGGTGCGCAAACCGCGAAGTGCCAACACGCTCAGTGCCAGGACCGCCAGGATCATGGCTCCCCAGAGAATCGAGGTGTGACGCTCCGACCACGGGCGGTCGTCAGGACGGCCGGTGTACTGCGGGTTGTGCCCGCCCGGGCCCAGTTGCGCTTCCGTGGAGGAAAGGTCCAAATGGAAAAAGTGTGCGTAATCATAGACCGGCGCTGAGAGCTTATCGTCCCCGTAATACAGCTGCAACATGGACTTGCCCTGCGGATCGAAGTAGACGCGGCGTTCGAGCGATAGAGGCTCAGCGGCAAGAATGTTGAGCGGTGGATTGTCGGCGTTGTCGATGGTTAGCACCACGTGGCCGCTGCCGCCGGTGTTCAGATCTGCGACGTTGAAGGAATTCACCTTTACCGCCAAGTCTTCGTGCGTGACCAGCGTGCCGGCGCGATTCACGCGCACGCGGCTGATTTCACCACTGGCGACTCGTATACTCCTGGCGTCCTCCATGCTGACTATGCGCCGGAAGTTTACTTGCGCAGGTTCGACCTGAAGCTGAATGAGATTCAGTGGGACTTTCGGCAGGATCTCGCAAGCGATTTCTGTGGTGCGCTGCTTCGCTTGGGGAGCGGCACACGATCCGGCTTTGATCCAAGATGCCTGCTGCTCGCGCAGATTGGCAATGCTCGCGCCCTTCACCTGCTGCGGGAGAATCCCGCCAGACAAGCGCACGTGAAGATAACGAAAACTTGAAGGTGGGAGTTTAAGCTGCCAGTTCGAGCCAAGCTGTTCCTTAGTGAAATCGTAAAGCGTGGTCGGGGTGAGTTCGACCTCGGCAGCTTTTCCCGGAGCGCCGCCGCCCGAGACCGATGCTGTAACGACGAAGTCGTGGGCGTCGAGGCGCAGGCGAATGCGATCGTATTCGGCGAGGCCCTGTGTGTCGAGATCGAATTCGGTGTGGCCGGAGACACTGCCAAGATTGAGAATCTTGGCGTCCACTTCTTCGGACGAGGTTCCGTCACGCTGCTCTGAAAGCTGGTACTGGACGGGCGATTCGCCATCATACAGGCGAAGGTCGCCTAGATCGGAGCGTGAGCGCGCCCAGAGTTCCGCGTCGACCACGAAAAAATTCTGCCGCTGGGGCTGTGCGGTGCGGACCTCGCGCACGTTGGTGAAGTAGGGAATGGCAGGTTCGAGCGGCGCGTTGGAAACAAGAAACAAGAGAAGGAAGAATGCGGCGAGCCTCATACCGATGTCCCTGGTGTTTTTTCCTGCGCGCGGCCACGGGCGGAAAGTTGCAGCCAGTCTCGCTGGTAGACAAACGAAATTGCAAGCAACAACACGCCCAGCACGATGAAGCTGACGATGCGGTAACCGCGATCGAGTTGCGAAACGTCGTAGACGAATACCTTGATGGTCGTGGCCGCGATGAGGATGAGAGCCTGCCAGCGCACGAAGCTGCTGCGCCGCAGAAATCCGACGATCATCAACATCGCGCCGTAAGCCATCCATAGCGCAGAGAATGTGAAGTCGCGCTCGATTTTAATGCGGTGGAAATCGTTGTAATAATTCGCCGGCATTGAAAGGCTGCGTTGTGAGGGGCGAACGCCCGTCATCTGGCGGGTAAAGAAATCGGCGACTTCGCGGCTGAGAGCGATTAAGGCGAGCGCATTAAGCGCAACCACTGCGAACGCCGCTACCGTTCGCGCGGTCTCATCCTCGCGTTTCGAGGCGTACCAGGCCACCGCGCCCAACACCGCGACCGCGACGGCGGAGGTGGCCATGCGCAAGTTGAAAATCAGTTGGGTGGTATAGAAGTTGTCGATGGCTAACAGGCGCACGACCCCCAGAACCAGAGCGCCCAGCGCGAAGACGTTCAGAAAATCGGATTGAATGCGATTGGCCACCCAGAGCAGCACCCCCGCCT
>DASSRO010000151.1:0-22423 GCA_035701745.1 Candidatus Sulfotelmatobacter sp.
GGTTGGTAAGCAAAGCCAAAGCGCGGCGCAAAATTGTTATGGTCACCCGGGAAAACCGAACCAATACCGTTGCCCTGAACCACCATGCCTTTCCCCGGAACAAAGACGGCAAGATCCTTGTTTCCGTTGTGCAGCGGACCATAGTAGTCCCAGCGCAATCCCAGGTTCACGTTTAACCTGCGTGTGAGCTGCCAGGCATCCTGGCCAAAAAAGTCGACACCGTTCACCACAACTTTTCGCTCAGCGTTGCCGACGGCGATGGAAGAGCTTTGCACATCTCCGGCAAGGAAATCGGCCAGCGCAATGGTGTTGGCGCAAACCTGGTCGTTAGCGGCGCAACTGCCGGCCCAAGGGCCTTGCGACCCATCGAAGTTAAAGCTTCCCAGGGAGTGGCGGAAATAAAACTCGTCCACATGGCCCTGGCGCATCTCGCCTCCGAACCGGAACTGATGTTTGCCGACGGTATAAGAAACGATGTCAGCCAGCATGCCGGTAATATCGTTTCGTCCTTCGGGAGGCGTGATGCCCACCTGCTCGAAGCCCCCGATAGTGATATTGGGAGCGCCAAGGATCGGCTGTCCGTGGATCAGAGTGTCCGGGCTCAAATAGAGGCCGTAGGAGTGAGTATCGAAACTGTGGTTGGCGTCGTTGAAAGTCTGGTTGAAGTAGTTCACGCCGAAGAGGATCTGGTTGGTCATCCGCGGAGTCAACACCGAATTCAGCGTGAGGGCGTAGTTGTAGACGTGAATGGGCGCCTTCTCGAAGTAGTAAGAGAGGTTCGAGCTTGCGGTGGCCAGCGCCGGACTGCCACCGAGAGGGGCTGTCTGGCTTCCCTGGCCGCCAAACCAACGGCCCGACAAATGGTGCTTCTCGTTGAAGTTGTAATCCAGTTTGATAACGCCGTTGTAGCTATAGCCAGTGGAGGCAACCGGACTGAAGAAGTTGCCAATCGTCGCTGGGAGATTATTGATTGTGCCCGGCCAGAGATTGGCGATGAGCTGCTTCGAAATGGAACTTTCGGGAATGCCGGCGGCTGATAACAAGGCCAACGCGTTGTTTTGATAGGCAATCGAGGGCTCGGTGGCAACGCCGGACAACCCAATGATGTATTGCTGTTTCTCGAAACCGATAAACCAGAACGCTTTGTCTTTGATGATCGGACCACCCACGGTGAACCCGTAGTTCTGGTTTCGCAGTTCCGGCTTCTTCACGCCGACCGGAGTAAACGGTGAAGCGGCTCCGAAGGCCTCGTTACGATTGAAGTAGTACGCGGAGCCATGTAGCTGGTTCGTGCCGGCTTTCAGGACTACGTTGACGATGCCGCCCGCGTTGCGGCCACCTTCGGCGTTCGATTGAGTTTGCGCGGAAAATTCGTCGATCGCATCCAGCGGCATCACGACACCGGCGATGCCTGAAACTCCGCCCTGATTGACCGCGGGAATGTTGTGCCAGAAATCATTGTTGTCGACGCCGTCGATTTGCCAATTCATCTGGTTGGCGCGGGTGCCGTTGAGCGATCCGAAACCACCCACGGAGTAGCCGCCGTACCCGGGCTGAACCGCGATGAACTGAGAAAAGTCGCGTCCGTTCATCGGAACATCTGCGATGGCTTGCGTGGGAATCGTGTTGTCCTGAGTTGCGGTCGTGGTATCAAGCGACAGCGCGGCCGCGGAAACCTCCACAAGCGTGGTCCCTGTCGACCCGGGTGTGACCTTTACGGGGAGGGTGTAAGCCCCGCCCGCTGTGACCGCGACGTTGTCGACGACGGTCGGGCGAAAGCCAGCGGCCGCTATCTCAATTTTGTAGGTCCCGAGTGGGAGGTCTTGAAAGGCGAACTGCCCATCGCTGGTCGTGACCGTGCTCAGAGTAACTCCGGTCGCTGTATTGGTGGCTTTTACGCTGGCTCCGGCGACCACTGCCCCAGATGGGTCGCTTACCGTGCCGTTGATCGCACCGCGGAACGTTTGGCTGTAGGCACTAGCTGTGATGAATATGCATGCAACAATCAAACCAAACCAACATCGGATATTCGTCTCCATTGTCGCCCTCATGGTGAAAAAGGATTTGGGCTGGAACAACGCCCCCCAAGCATAGCCGTCCGATAATCGCAGGTACGGCATTTGGAACGCCACATCGCGTCGCTACCTAACTGTTTTAATTTCAGTTATTTCACGCAACATTGCAGACGCTGGCATACGGAAATAGGGAATTTACTGTATTGAAATATGAAAAAACGTATGAAATCTGCGCATCAAGTCAACGGGGAGCGGACTCTCGCATCAGGTTTTTCGATGATCAACCCTAAAACTTTGAATTCAAAAACCTTGTCGATGCACAGGAGACAGAAGGAGACAGACGGTGTGGGGCACTGGATCGAGGTCTTACTTAGAACGTGAAGGCGACGCCGCCACGGACCGAGCGGGCCGATTGAACCAGAAAAACCGTCTGACCATCCTGACCGAGGACCGGAACATAGCCCTGTGCGAGGAGGTTCCGTACATCAATGATCGCTTCCACGTGCCCGCCCAGACTGGGAATAGGCTGGCGGATAAAGATGTTCAGGAACGGATCGCTCTGGCCGGGTGAAGCATTGAACATATCAACCGGGGTAATACCGGAGCCATTCACCCAGCGGTAGGAAGCAATCCAGCGCGTTTTGGTGTGGGCAGCGGTTCCGCTCAATTTCACGGCAACGGCATGCCGGCGCTCGGTGCTGATGAACTGCTGCGCCTGCTGCAGGGAAACGTCGGGTTTGGAAAGATCGAGCACTCCGCCGAAGGCATAGTCGAGCGTCGCCGTGAGATCGTCAGAGACCTTACGCTGCAGCACCACTCGCAGGCCGTTGGTATTCAGCGCCTTTCCGGCATAGCTGAAAGTCCCTGAAGAAATGTCGGGCAAAATGAATCCGCCAACAGCGGTGACTTCACCAGTACCGATAAGAGCAGGATCGCCCACGCGATCAGAATAAGCGGCAACCTGAAGATTTGTCTTTCCGGCGCTGTGCGACAAGCTCACTTCATGATGGTGAGCGCTCTCCATTTTGGGCGCGAAATTGAGCAAGCTCACTCGCGGATTCGATTCGCTCAGATCGGCGGGCGCTGAATCGAAACCCTTTTCCAAGCGCAAATCGGGCCGGGACGTGGAGTAGTCGTACTCGAGAACGGTGTTCGGCGAGAGGTGAAAATCAGCCGAAGCGTAGGGGCGAAAAGCCGTTGCGTGGCCCAGGAACTGGACGCTCTGAACGGCGCTGCCAAATCTCAATTCCGCAGCGTCTGAGAGAGTAAGGCTGTCGCTGGCAGACAGCTCCAGAGCCTGCAGGGCGGCGTTATGCAAGTTGGGATCAGAAGGAGCGAACCTGCGCACGGTCAGCCCTAGCGTAGGCGCAGAGCCATCGGGTAAGCGATGCGAATAAACAGTGCGCAGCACGCCTCCCGGGAGATTGCTGGCTCCATAGCCGACGTCACCGCTCACTGAGAGATGCCCGTCGGAAAAGATCGAGCGCTCCAGCGTAAAGCCCGTGCTCATGTCCGATCCGGTACCGTAGCCGCCAGCCGCTGATCCGGCCAGAAAAGAGACAGTCCCGCTCACTTCGTGATTTTGCTTCTCGGCGGGATCCTGAACTCCACTTGGAATGGGATCGTCGAAGACTCGCAGGATGGGTCGGTTCGCGACCGAGCGCAAAGTCCACTTCCAGTCATCTTCATCGGGAAGAGGACGCGCTGGACCAAGTTGCATCACGCCAAGCAACGTGCTCAAAGTGACGTTTACATTAAGACGGGCGCCAGAGTGTAGGACCTTCTCTCGCAGGGCGGGCAGGAACGAAGGCGCGCTAAATTTAAGAGTGTAGGAACCGGGCAGCAAACCGGTGGCGGTGAAGTATCCAGCGCCGTCTGTGAAGACGGTCAGAGAACGATTGGCAGCGCCGAGAATCTCGACGACCGCGCCCATCTGTGGAATGCCGGAATTATCGCGAACGTATCCCGAAATCGCTCCGGGCTGGTCCGCAGCCCAGACAGGAAGCGACAATCCCAACAGGATCGCCCAAGCTCCGAAGTTACGCACTCGCAATCTCACCAAACCCACCCCCGTGGGGAATCCGGGAGCTAATCGTTATTCGACGGCGAACAGCGCCGACGGATTAACGGTCTGCTTCGAGATGTTATCGCTCACTTTAATTTCAATCTTGTACGTGCCAGGCTGGAGGTTTGCGGCCACGATCGATTTTTGCAGCGTGACCTGTTCGCCTACGTTGCCCATCGTGTCAGTGCTCTCGGTTTTCTGCACTACCTGTTTATTAGTCGCAAGGTTTGTGATGTCGTATTCAAAGGTGGCGGAAGGCTTGTGGGTCTTCTCGTCCACACCGAGATTATAGACCTGCATCCAGAAATTCAGTTTGGGATCCTTTTCCCGTTTGAAAACCGCAGGCTTGCCGTCGGACGGGGCCACCCGCGGCCGTACCTTGGTCGTGCCGATCACAAAGTTGCCGGTGCCGATGTCCTTGGTCGGTACAGGCTCCATCACATCGGCGACAACCAGGCTCGAAGTAGAGAGCTTGTCGTCGGAAAATTCGGGAACCTTGATGCTGCGGCTCCAAATCCCCTTTCGATCTCCATTCACGTCTTTGACCGCGACGTAGAGCTTGTAAAGACCGGGCCGCAAGGGCAATGCCTTGGTGTAAAGTTCGGAGTTCTGCGCCGTGCGGGGAAGGAGTTCAGCGGGAACGTCGACCTGCACTGTATCTTCGAAGGTCTGAACAACTTTCCCGGTCAACGTGGTCAGGCGTGCGAAGATGTTCACCGTGCCACGCTGAATGCCGTCTTTGTTGACGAAGGTGATGTCGCGATTCTTCATCTGGATCGCGATCGGCACCAGGACGGTATCGCTCGTCACCTTCACGAAGTCGGCGCGAACATCGAACGGCATGGGATTCAGAATAACCTTGGAGTTCACTTCCTCTTCCAGGTCCGTGAACTTGACTTTAGGAGCGGCTTGCAGTTTGGCGAACTGTTCAAGCCGATCGAACTCCTTGGTTTGCTGCATGGAACTCTCCGGGCCCAAGCCCAACCGCTCAACGCCGTTGCCGGTAAAACGCTGCGATTTATTTGCCATTCCCATCTGCTCGTAAAGCGTGAGACCGGCGTTCGGCGTCATGAGCAAAGCGTCCTTCTCAGAACGATCCATCGTCATGTGGTATTCGCCGCACATACAGGGGTCAACGAACTCGATGATTACTTCCTGGCCAATACCTTCGATGTAACGATAGCGCCAGTCTTCAAAGGGAAACGTCGAGGTCTCGCCGCCGCCTTCTTCCATAGGGCGCTCGTAGGTCCCGCCGGAGGGATGAGAATCGATTTCATCGGGCTTGCCAAATACGATGTACATGCGGCCGCGATCGGTCTTCCATCCCGGCACGCCTGCCGCGAAATGCTCGTTGGCGTAAGCGATGCGTTGGTAGTGCTCTTCCTTGTATTCGTTTTCTTCCGTGTCGGGAGTGGGATCGCGCCGCTGCCAGAACGCTTCGATGAAGTTGTCGCGCTCTTCATCGTTCGATAGCTGTTTAAAGGCAGCGCGCTCTTCGTCCGTGATAATCCAGACCACGTCCTCTTCCAGCCATTTTTTATAAGGCTTGCTCAATTCCTGTTTGAGGGCGCGCTGATTCTTCTTTTTCTGTTTCTCGTTGGTGGGACGGGTAAGAGGATCGACAGCGTCGGGCGCGGGTTTGGCCTGCCCCTGATCAGTTTGCGTCGAAGCTGGCTGGTTCGGCGCCGCGACAGAAGCGTCATTGGCAGGCTTGCCGGCAGGCGCTTGACCCGGTTGGTCCTGGGCGACAGCCCCGGCCACCATCAGACCCGCAGAAGCCAAAAGAATTTGAAAAGCAGCTCGAAGCGCAACTACCCGGAACATGAGAGGGACTCCTGCCAAGACAACTAGTCTGCCTATTTTAGGCCTGTTTGTCGTACGAAAGCAAGGTTAAGTCGTGCCCGGAGAATCGATTAAAACACATTGCGACCGTCTATTTAAGAAGCGGCGGGTGCCTGGCCGAGTTGCCCGGCCGCGAACCAAATTCTATAGCTGCAAAAGGAAGGGCTCGCCGGGCTATAATACTCCGTTCCGGGGGCAGTCTCTAACACTTCCCACGCGGTAACAGGTCTCGGGCCACATCCGCAGTCTTCTGAAGGGAACTTTTTCGGCGACAGGACCGTAACAGAAGGTGTGTGTCCGTCACTTAAACCAGGGAAACTGACGCGAAGGGCGCGAAAATAACGTTTTGGCAAGTGTATATCCTGGAGAAGTCATAAGCCTGAAGGCTTGGCGGACCTCATGACCGTTTGGAAAAAAATTGCGATCGGCACAGGCATCGCGGTTTTGTTAGCAATCATTGTCGGTTTTACCGTTCATCAAAGCGGCAAGAACGTGGTCACCGTACAGACGGGAAAGGTACAGCGTCAGGATCTGGCAACTGTGGTGAGCGCTTCAGGGGAAATAAAACCCAAGAATTACGTAAACGTCGGAGCCAACGCTTTTGGAAAGATCACCCACTTGTATGTGAAAGAGGGTGACCGAGTAAAGAAGGGTCAATTGCTGGCGCAACTGGAAAACGTGCAGTCGTCGGCGGATGTAAGCGCGAACGAAGCGTCGCTACAGGCGGCCGAAACAGACGCAGTGGCAGCCGACGCCGCCCTGAAAACGTCGCAGGCTGATTTGCTGCGCGCCCAGGCAGACTACGATCGCAATAAGCAGGACTGGGAACGCGCGCAAAACCTTTTCAAGGACGGGTTGATCGCCAGATCGGAGTTCGATAGCCGCAGGAACGCATGGGCGACCGCCGACGCAGGATTGGTGCAAGCCCAGGCGCGAGTGGATCAAGCCAAGGCCCAGAAAGATTCCGCGGATCGGCACATTACGCAGGGCCGGGCAAATTTGACGCGAGTTACCGACGTATTGCAGAAGACCAGCTACAACGCGCCTTACGATGGTGTAGTCACGAATCTTCCCGTGCGCGAGGGCGAGACCGTGGTGATGGGCATTCAGAATGCCCCCGGAAGCACGTTGATGACGATTGCCGACATGTCGATCATCACCGCGGAAGTCATGGTGGATGAAACCGACATCGTCAATGTTCACCTGGGACAGCCCGCCGAGGTGACGATTGACGCCATTCCGCGGAAGACTTTTCACGGCACAGTTTCCGAGATTGGCGATAACGCGATCGTCCGTTCCAGTGGCGTTTCCACTTCGCAGCAAGCGACTGCCAGCGAAGAAGCCAAAGATTTCAAGGTCGTGGTGAACGTGCAGGATGCGCCTTTGGATTTGCGTCCCGGGCTCTCTACAACGGCAAAAATTACGACTGCGACTCGCGGCGGCGCTCTTTCGGTTCCGATCCAGGCGCTGACTCTGCGAACGAAGACGCAGATCGAGCAGCAGAATAATGCGCCGGGGTCGGTGCACGCTGCGGCACCTGTGGCGAAAGAAGCCGCATCCAAGGGCAAGAAAGAAGACGACGTTCAGGGAGTGTTCGTCATCCGCAACAAGAAAGCGGTATTCGTTCCGGTCGCGACCGGAATTACCGGGACTACAGACATTGAAGTGCTCGACGGCCTCAAAGAGGGTGATGAGGTGATTACGGGAAGCTACAAGGTGTTGCGGACGTTGCGGCCCGGCAGCAGCGTCAAAATCGACAACACTGTACCCAAGAAAGAAGACGAAGAGTCATAACCTTACGGAGTTTGATGCGTCCAACGGGACAGCCGGTAGTGGTCTCGAACCAGGAAATGAACGAGGGATTCTGGGAAATGGCGCCTGCAACCAGAACGTACTGAATCCAACGATCGGGAGAGGTCAGTGGCACCGGACCAGGAGAAAAACATGGCAACCGCAGAAGTTATCCATATGCCCAACACCGCGAACCTAGCACCGCCGGAATCGTGCATGATTGCCGCGGAAGATCTTTGGAAAACTTACGACATGGGCTCCGAGCAGCAGGTCCATGCGCTGCGCGGGGTGAACCTGCGCATCCAGCGCAATGAGTATGTCGCCATCATGGGGCCGTCGGGTTCAGGTAAGTCGACGCTGATGAACCTGATTGGGTGTCTGGATACTCCTTCGCAGGGTAAGTACTGGCTCAACAGCCAACTGGTCAGCGAACTGGATGACGACGAACTGGCGCGCATCCGCAACAAGGAAATCGGATTCGTCTTCCAGACCTTCAATCTGCTCGCCCGGGCGACCGCGCTGCATAATGTCGAACTGCCATTGATCTACGCAGGCATTCCGACCGACCAGCGGATGGAGAGAGCCAAGGCATCGTTGACGGCAGTGGGCATGGAAGCCCGTATGAGCCACAAGCCGAATGAACTCTCGGGCGGTCAAAGACAACGTGTCGCCATCGCTCGCGCACTGGTCAATAAACCCTCCATCATTCTGGCGGACGAACCTACCGGCAACCTGGATTCACAAACCGGCGTAGAAATCATGGCTCTGTTCGATCGCCTGCACGCCGAAGGCAACACCATCATTCTGGTTACGCACGAAGGCGACATCGCGGAATACGCGCACCGCGTCATTCATATCAAGGATGGCATCATCGCCAGCGACGAGAGCAAGGGCCGCGGGCAGCGGAACTGAACCGCTCCTCATCCACCGCGCTCTCGGCTACTGCGTCTGACGCGGCGATCGTCCGCAGCGAATGGTGATCCGAGCACTCATCCCTTGACGGCCGATACGATGCCCGAGGCTAGACTACAGCTTCCGCCTCCCGAGGCACGGCCACGGCCACGCGGTCCCTTCCTTCCCTTTTTGCCCGGTAGAGCGCTGCGTCGGCGGCTTCCAAAAGTTCCTTGGTGGAGGCTCCGTGTTCCGGGAGTTCTGCCACGCCTACCGAAACGGTGATCATTCCGAGCGACCGTCCCTGGTGCATCAGGGTTGCCTCACGCAACCGGGCGCGAATACGTTCGGCGCGCGCCTGGGTTACTTTCAAATCCGCCGCCGGCAAGATCACCACGAACTCCTCGCCGCCAAAACGGCACACGATGTCCTCGGCGCGAACGCTCTTCAATAGGAACGACGCAGTCTCGCGCAGCACGGCGTCCCCTGCGTCATGCCCGTAAGTGTCGTTGAACCTCTTGAAATGATCCAGATCCAGCATCAGTACCCCCAGGCCTTGGGCGGCGCGCACCGCCCTCCGCGTTTCTCGTTCCATCGTCTCCTGCAGGTAGCGCCGGTTGTACAGGCCGGTCAACGGGTCTTTAATGGATTGGGTGCGCAACGCCTCGCGGTCTGATGTTGGCCACCGACAAGCCCAATTGTCCAGCGAAGGTCGTCTTCAGCGAAAGTTCCCAGTCGATCAGCGTGGGATTTTCGTCGGTGGCCTGAAAGTGCAGGATGCCGAGCGCCTCGCCTTGCGCCAGGATGGGAATGCACAGATAAGTATGTTTCACCCCAGCCGCATGAGAACAGGGTGCGGTTGTATCGCCCGCAACCACCAAATGCGGCTTCCCCGTTCGCAGCGCCCAGCAGGAATCCGGCTCAAACGCAACCCGCGGCTCGCAGTCATGCCACTGGCCCGCGATCTCCACCAGGTCCCGCCCGGAATTGAACAAGGCGATCATTCCCCGCCGCGTGGGAAATATCTTGGGGGCGAAGCCCAGCGCCGCGGCAAATACCTCGTCGTTGCTCACGCAGCTTTGCAGCAACTCTCCCATCTGCGCCAACAATGTCGCCCGCTGCGAGCGCGCCGTAAGATCTTCCAACATTTTCTGGTTCTGCTCATCGAACTTCCGGCGCGCCACGTCTTTCTGCAGCATCTCTTCCTGCAGACGCGTATTGGCCTCTCCCAGTTCCTCGGTGCGCTCTTTGATCTGCTGCTCCAACAGCAACTGGTGATGCCTTTCGTCCTCAATGTCCATGCAGGTCCCCACCCATCGAATGATCGTCCCTCGCCGATCGCGGACGGGGTTGCCTTTTACCAGAAACCAGCGATAGCATCCGTCCAACCGGTGCATCCGGTACTCAACTTCCAGAGGTTCTCCAAGGCGCAGGCAACTTTCCCACGTCGTCCTGCAGACCTCCACATCGTCGGCATGCACGAACTGGGCCCATCCCCAACCCAATTCGCCGCTCCGCGAGCCGCCGGTGAATTGATAGAGCGACTCGCTCACGAAATCCACCCAGCCGTTGGGCTGCGCGGTCCATAGAATTGCGGGCGCAGCGTCCGCCAGAACGGAAAAAGAGAGTTCACCCTTCTCCGCTCTCTTTGCTTCCCGCCACCGCTGCCCAATCCGCGACATCGCGCGCATCACCGCACCACGGGCGGTCGCATCCGCGACTGCATACGCTCCGAATAACCCCAGCACAATCGAAATACCGATCCATCCGTTGATCCCGTGCAGAAAAACGCCTGGCATCTCCCATCTCCGAAAACGCGGCCAGATCGGCGCGGAGCAAGGCTACGCGACCTGACGGAGTATTTATCGGCAGTCTTGGCGTTTCTCGTATTAGAAACGGATTAAAAGATTCCCGGCGAAGCTCACCGGACGCACGATTCGTAAAGCGGTCGCCAAACTCAGCGGCAGGGATCGAGAGAAAGCCTGCGGGCGAAAAAAAGACGCAGCAGAGCTGCGTCTCGATGGAAAGATGAACAGACGGTTACGGGTTGGTGGCAGTCGTCTTCACCGCCGCCGCGTCAGCCGGCAAGCCGTGCGTGGCCACAAAGAAATTGTGGTCGTACATATTGCGATACATGCGGCCGGCAATCTCAGCAGCCTTAGGACCAAAGGTGGGACGCCCGCCCTCCAGGAAAACCACCACCACAACGCGCCCCGCGCTGGTGTTGGCGTAGGAGGCGAACCAGCCGAAACGAGTGCCGTCGTGAGAGCAGGTTCCCGTCTTGCCCAGAATTTCCTCTTCGTTGAAGTTCACGCGCAGGCTGCGAGCTGTTCCATATTGAACCGCTCCCGCCATGCCGTCGGACAGCTCGGGAATCAGCGGAGCGATGTCCAGTTGCCGTTTGATGCGCGGCTGAAAGCTCGCCACTTCTTCCGGCGTCGTGGGATGCTGCAGATAGTAAAGCGTTCCGCCATTGGCGATAGCCGAAACCATGGCGCCCAGCTGCAGCGGAGTCATAGAAACGCCTTCGCCGAAGGAGCACATCTTGCCCACGCCGCCCAGCTTTTCGGGAATCTCTTCGTCAGGGTAGCTGCCCAGCTGCTCGCCGGGAATGTCGTAGCCCGCGAGTTCTCCGAGCCCGTATTCATGCGCGTAGTAGGCAACCTTTTCAAAACCGAGCTTGCGGCCCAGAGCTTCGAAATAAGCATTGTTGGAATGGGCGATCGCGGTGGTCAGGTTCATGCGGCTGCGGCCGCCGAGCGCAACTTGTGTCTCTTTCGAAACCAGTCCTTCACTGAGAGCGGCCAGTGCCACAGAAAGCTTAATGGTAGAGCAAGGCTGCGCGCCACTGGACAGTGCCAGCTTCTGGTTGACCATGGCCAGCACGCGCCCGCTGGTCGGCTCAATCGCGACGACGGTGCCGTTCATGTTGCCGAGAGCATCAATCGCCGCCTGGCGCACAACGGGATCTTCACCGCCTGTAATGTCGCCCGCGGCAATGCCCTCGGCGAACGAACTCATGTGGAAGCGCTCGTAATAGTGATGGCGGCGAGTGCGGACCGAAGCGCGCGTGAGATTAGCGCTGCGGCTCCGCGCCAAATGATGCATGCGGCGCCGGGTCCGCGGTGTCTCGCTGACTTTTCGCGACGCTGTTCGCGACTTAGGCTGTGGGTGCGTGCCGCTGGTATTGATGTGTGCGGCCCAACTCACGCCGGCCAGGGGTAGACACGCAAAAAAGGCGACGAATAGACGAAGAAGGCTCTTCCCTTTGAACATCTGTTTGGGTCCGCTCCCCGGACTGTTTCCTAACTTGGATGAAGCACGAATCTTGCCAACGGGAGGTAATCCCGCCAAATCTCTCGACTGCGTTGATATTACGAGACTTAAGATATTCATAGCAACGAAAAAGTTCGTATCCTTCGAGACATTAATTTCGCTTTAACCCATTTTGATACAGGTATTTACGAGACCCTTACTTCTGGTCAGCCCCCTTCAGTAATGCGTTACTTGATTACCCCTCGCGGGCTTCGTCTGTGAAAAACTTTTCGCTATCGCTTCCGTTCCCTTTTCTGTCCGGTGACGAAAGATGGACACTCAGCTTCGCCACCGGTTCAGATTTATTGCGCGAATTTGCTACATCACCTCGTTGCGCTTGCGCAGGAAAGCGGGAACGTCGAGATCGTCGTGCTCGAAGTTCGGCACGATTGCCCCGCGCATGGAGTCGAGCGAGATGACCTCTCCGGCCAAACGATCGGAGGGCTGCGCCATCGGCATGGGAGCAGTGTCGCCGATGTAGTTGCGGTCATCGGTTACGTCCTCGGAAGAATCCATGATGTGTTTGGGCATGGGTTCGGGCTGGGGTTCGCGCGATCCACGCTCCTCGGGAAATTCCATCGCCTCTTCATGGGCAGCAGCGAAAGAGGTTCGGGTTTCGTAGGGGCGGGGCCGCGCGCAAGGAGCCTCGCGGAAGCCGGTGGCGATGACGGTGATCTTTACCGCATCTTTCATCTTCTCGTCGAGCACGGCGCCGAAGATGATGTTGGCGTCTTCGTGTGCGGCGCCCTGGATGATCGAGCACGCCTGCTGCACTTCGGCCAGCTTGAGCGACGCGGACCCGGTAATGTTGATGAGTATTCCGCGAGCCCCGTCAATGGCGCCGGCTTCGAGCAGCGGAGAGGCAATCGCCTTTTGCGCAGCTTCAATCGTGCGCTTGGCGCCGCTGGCCGAAGCCGTGCCCATCACCGCATATCCCATGCGCGCCATGATCGTCTTCACGTCGGCAAAGTCGCGGTTGATGATGCCGGGGATGGTGATTATGTCGGAAATCCCCTGCACGCCCTGGCGCAGAATGTCGTCGGCGATGCGGAAAGACTCGAAAAAGCCAGCATCTTCAGCGACCGCCAGCAGTTTTTCGTTGGGGATAACGATCGTGGTGTCGACCGATTCCATGAGTTCGGCGATCCCGCGCTCGGCCTGCTGCATGCGGCGTTTGCCTTCAAACGAAAAAGGCTTGGTGACCACCGCAACCGTGAGCGCGCCCATCTCGCACGCCAGCGACGCAATGATGGGGGCGGCTCCAGTGCCAGTGCCGCCGCCCAGGCCGGTAGTTACAAAGACCATGTCGGCGCCTTCCAGCGCTTCGATAATCTTGTCGGAATCTTCGAGCGCGGCCTTGCGGCCTACTTCGGGATTAGCGCCCGCGCCCAGTCCATTCGTCAGCTTCACGCCGAGTTGCAGTTTGACGGGCGCGTGCGACATTCGCAGCGCCTGCAGGTCGGTGTTGGCGACAATGAACTCGATGCCCTCCACCCCGGCATCGATCATGCGGTTCACGGCGTTGCCACCGCCGCCACCTACGCCAATCACTTTGATCTTGGCGTCGTTGCGGGCCTCTTCGTTAAAGCTGATACGAATGGAATCTTTGCTCATTTTGTTCACCTGTTTAAAAAAAGTTTCAAAGTTTCAAAGTTTCAGAGTTTCAAGGCCTTCGAAGCCTTGAAACGTTGAGACTTCGAAACCTTGTCGTCGAAGCCCTTGCCTTACGCTCCCTTACCCACCAACAGCGCTTTCAATCTCGATCCCCAGCGATCTTCCTGCAGGCCGCGCGCGATGCGGGCGCGCTGGCCGTAATTCACCATGCCCAGAACCGTCGCGTACTCCGGTTCCGATAATGTCGATGGCATTTTGGCCAGCGGTGCCGGCCACGACAGCCGCACCTCGCGGCGCAGAACCGATTCAGCCACATCGAAAATTCCCGGCAGCCGCGACGCGCCTCCGGTCAGCACGATTCCGGCAAGACACACGTCGAACATGCCGCTCTGCCGCAGCCCTTCGCGCATCATTTCGAAAAGTTCGCGGGCGCGCGGCTCCAAAATCTCTGCGACCAAGCGCTGCGGCAAAAGCCGCGACGGGCGGTCGCCCACCGATGGAACTTCGACTTCGTTGCCCTCGGGAATCAAAGTCACGATCGCATTGCCATAAATTTTCTTGATCTTTTCCGCTTCTGCGAGCGGCGTGCACAGGCCCACCGACAGATCGCTGGTGAAATGATCGCCGCCTACTGGAATCACGCCGGTGTGAATAACCGCGCCCTGCTGAAACACGATCAGTTCGGTCGACCCGGCGCCAATGTCGGCGAGGCAAACGCCCATGTCGCGCTCATCGCCGCGCAGCACCGAATCCGCCGCCGCCAAAGGCTCGAACACCGTATCGTCGACGTGAACTCCCGCTTTATTGACTGCAGTGATCACATTCTGCGTGGCGCTGGTGGCCGCCGTCACCATATGGACGCGGACTTCAAGGCGAGCCGCCATCATGCCGAGCGGGTCGTGTACTCCCGCTTGATCATCCAGAATGAATTCCTGCGGCAGCAGATGCAGGATTTCGCGGTCACTGGGCAAAGGAATCGCGCGCGCTCGGTCGACCGCCTGCTTGATCTCGTCGCGGCCAATCTCCCGCGGACGCGTGCCTAGGCTGATGCCGCCATGGCTGTTGATGCCGCGCACGTGAACTCCGCCCACGCCCACGATCGCCTGCTCGATGGCCGCGCCCGCAATGTCTTCCGCGGACTCGACTGCTTTCTGAATGGCCGCGACCGCCTTGTCCAGCTCAACAATGACCCCCTTGCGCGAGCCGCGCGAATCGGCGACGCCATGCCCGCGATAGCGTAGGCCGCTGTCGGTGAACTCCGCCATCAGCGCACAGGTCTTGGCGCTGCCTACGTCAATCGCCGTCAGAAAATTTCCCTGCTGGTTCCCCATCTCTTATGAATCCCTCGCCATTAATCTGAACTCGCATTCGCCGGCTGTTTCGCAATCGCCGCGCTTGGTTTTGGAATCGCTGGTTTTGCAGTCGAAGGTTTTGCAATCAACGGATGCTTAACCGCCGTGCCTGCAGTCGTCGAAGGCTTCTTCGACTCCGGTTTGCGCGCGCTCGCACGCGCCGGCGCCGCTTTCGCTCCAGAGGATTTCTGCGGCACCCTTTTCCACGCCGTCGCTCTAGCTGCCTTCGTTCTCTTGACCTTTGCTTTGGGGGGAGCTTTCTTAGCCGTGGTCGACTCCAATTTTTTCTCGGTCAATTCAAAAGCGGGCTTGGGAAGGGCTCGATCCTGCGTACTCATGCGCGTGATCAGCGCCGCCGGCTTCACGCCTGCGGCCGCCGCTGCCCGGGCCGCTGAGGCCGCCAGCGCGGACTGCCTGGGTCTGCCTTCCATTTCCGGATTGACGATCACCTGGTTGTCGTAGCGCAGGTTCACCGACTCGAGCTTTTGAAATTGCTGCCGCCACTCCTGCACATGGCTGACATAGGTCTTGTACCGCTTCAGAAAATCCGTAGACCCGAGTTCTACTAACACATCGCCGGCCGGATCGTTCACCCGTACTTTCAAATTTTCCAGGTCCGAGAGATCCACTTCGCTCAGGTCCTGCGAGTAGCGGGCGCCTCCCGAATCGAGATCCTGCACCAGTTCGTTGTAGGCCTTCATGCGCGGCGCGCGCGTGGAAAGCGGTTCTCCCGGATTCATCCCGAGAATGACGGGAAAAGAATATTTGTGTTTTTGCGGAAGCTCCATCAAGGTTCCGCCCGCATCGATCAGGAAAATCCGCGGGCCCACGCGGGCAAACGCGATGGGCGTGCGCTCGTGGATTTCGACCGTGATCCGGTTGGGCACAAAGCGCATCACGCTGGCCGATTCGACCCAGGGAACTTGTTCCAGCTGCGCTTTCTGCTGGGCAAGCGGAATGAAGAAAATATTGCGTCCAATGTCAGCGCCCATCACTTCCATGATTTGCGCCTTGGTCACGTTCTGCATGCCCGTGACTTCAATGTTGTCGCTGGATTCGACGCGAAACCGCCACGAGCGCTCGCCGTATTCATAAAGCGCAGTGGCGCCGATCGCACCCACGCACAATATCGCGACCGCAATGCACGCCCACAGCAGGCGGCTGGCAGTTTTTTTAGGGATTGAACTGCGCCGGGCGGAGACACGCTTTTGCCCGCGCAGAAAGGGAGATTCCTCGTCCACGTCCAGGTCGACGAGACGCGCGTCGTCGAGTTCCTCGCGCGCCGGGGCTGCGCTGGACGGATACAACTCCTCCTGCAAGATGGTGCCGCTGGACTTCCGCGCCATCAGTTCAGGTAGTTGTCGCCAAGGAATCGCTGAGCTTTTTCAATATAGCTTCATTTCTCGAATTGAGATAGACAAAAAAATAAATCTTTTGCACAGGCAGGAACCGCGTTGGATACGATCATGGCGAGAGGCAGACTTTGTTCCGCTCACGTCAGAAAAGGGACGAGCAAAAAATCAAAACCCGCCGGAAATTTGGCGGGGTTTGATCAGTTCCGAGTTTGCCTGCGGTCTTAATCCTATGGATAGCTGACAACTGTAACTGGAGTATCCGGATTCGCAATGGTCGACGAACCACCAGTGTTGTCGATGACATTCAGAATGCCGCCGGAGCCGGCCGTGGAGAGGAAAATGGTGAGCAGATCATTCATGCTGGCGGCAGGCAGAGTTGTGGGAACCTCAAAGGCGTTTGCGGCATAGATGGGCACACCCTGATTGAAGAAACTGTAGCTGCCCATTCCGTACCCGTTGAAGCTGGTCACGTTGTCGGCGACGTTGAAGGCGGCCCAGCCATCGACGCCAGGAGCTTCCATCCAAGCCGCCTGGCTTGGGGGGTCGTAAGGCATCTCGTTCTGAAAGAAAATGTCGGTCCCGCCATTTCCGTTCCAGATCACCTCATATTTTTGGTAGTGCTCGACGAATAGTCCGTATGCTGTCGCGTTGTTGCCGTTAACCACAAGGCCGGTATCGGCAGTGTTATCGGTCCAGCCCACGCCATTGCCGTGGTCCGCGCGCCATGCCCAGATGTCGTCGAGAATGACGTTGTTACTGTTGACTACCAGGCTCGTCGTCGCTTTGCCAAGCTGTGCTCCGCCGATGCGGAAGAACACGTCGTGAAGCGCAGAAGGATCGGATGCCTCGTTGTCGCTGCGCGCGTGTCCGTCTCCGACCTGCATCAATACCGGAGAGTTCGTCGCACCGGCGTCGATGATCAGGCCCGAGATCGACATCCCCTCGGCGCTCGCCACGGTCATGGGCACGATTCCGTTATTCGGGATCAGAGTCGGTAGCCCCAGGCCGAGCACGATCGTGTCGGGGCGCGTGACCTGGATACTCTGAGTCAGAGGATACACGCCGGGCGTCAGGATGAGGTTCTTGCCGCTGTGCAAAGCGTTGTTGATCGTCGCCGCTGTGTCTGTTGATTGGGCAACGTAGAAATTTCCGATGGGGATGGAATATCCCGGAGTGGGGCCACTTGCCCAGGTCGTGCCGGAAGAGTTGGTCTGCACAGCTGGCACGAAGACGTTGTAGTTCCCGTTGGTGTCGAGATAAAGATATGGCGCTTCCCGGGTTACAGGGCTGGTCGCAAGCGTTGTGTATGGTCCCCCACACGATGACGCAGGAAAGCATTGCGCAGGCGCGCCAATCACGCCCGAGAAGACCTGGTTCCAGACGCCGTTCGTCCAGCCGTCAAGCTGGCTGTTGCGCACGAAAAATTGCTGCTGCGATCCGTTGATTACCGTGCTGCCGTTGAACTGGGAATCGGCAATGAATCCGCCGCTGGCGTACGACGGACCGCTGCAATAGTCCATCAGAGTGACGAGACCGTTGATCTGCACTCGCCGCATGGGCGCAGCTTGCGATACAGCCCAAAATTCGCCGCTGTAGCAGCCGAAGCCCGGAGTGGTCACGTTGATCGTCAGGTTCGACAGCGATCGCCAGAAGTTGTCGAGCGCGATGCAGTTGTTGGACCCAAAGCACTGGTTGCGGACGTAAACCGATCCGTTAATGACGACATCTGTCGGCGAAAGGCCGAGCCCCGCGACAGTCGTGTAATAGCCGACTTGAAAGTTGAGTGGGTTGCTGCTGGAGCCGTACGTTCCCGGCTCAAATAACAAGGCGTAGCGCTGAGTTCCGAACTGGTTGGAGACCTGTTGGGCGGCGATGGCGTCCACGGTTGCTTGAATAGCGCTTTGCGCCATGTCAGGAGTGAAGATGTAAACGTTACTTCCGAAGTTGGGCGAGGCTGGCGCGGCGGCTAATGCGGCGGTGATGCCGCGTGTTGGACGTGCCAGAGATCCTGCGGATGCAGGGGAGGGCAGAGCGAGAAGAGCCGCAATAACGGCAAAACAACTCGCAGCAAACAGGCGCATTCGTCGTGGAGAACACCTGAGGATCTGCATAAACGCGAACTCCTTCGAACAAATTGGGATAAAAAGTTTGGAGCGGCGAAAGTCTACACCTAGCGGGTCGGGACGAAAAGCGGGAAAGGCCTGGAGAAACGATGTAGGCGGAGGTTTTACAACCAGAAATAAAAATGGGCGCGTCTTGTCATTCGCACCCATCTCCATCCAGGAGGGAAAATTATTTTGTCGCTCGCTTAGACTGGGCCGGTGCCCGACAGATCAACGTGAACTTCAGGAATGGACGGCATTTCCTCCATCGGCAGTTCCGGAATGTTCACGCGTACACGCGGGCACGCTACTGGAGCTATCGTCATTTTCGAAGTGACTGGCGAAAAAGCGGCTGTTGCGACGCGAAAACGAGCGGCACGGGCTGTGATCTGGGCCTCCATCCGGGCCCGGTTCGCTTCAAGTCTCGCGAATTGGGCTTGTTCCCTCGCGGACATCGCCTCAAACCGATCAAATTGCGATTGGGAGCGGGCAATACGGCTCTGGACACGCGCCGCGGCGCTAGACCATGGGCAGGACGCTGACTGGCCGCGGGCCGCGATCATCCGAGCTTCGGCGAGAATCAAGCTTGCCCCTCCTGAAACCGAGGCCACTGTGGTCGCTGACTGATTACTGATTCTGTCGGCGATACGGTGCGCCCACTGCAGGCCGCCGTCGTAATAACTTGCGTTCAATCCTGCGGCCAGCACCCCGGCCGCCAGCCATCCCCATGCTTGATTCGTTTTCATGGCCTTAACCCCTTATGGATGAATAGACGAAGGGCTTTTCAATCCGTTAGCAGGGGATACGAATTGCCCGGCAGGAAGGTTCCCCGGGAAAACAGTTTTGATTTTCCGCCGTTTATCTGAGTGACTTGATGTCAATGTTGGGAGCTTTGCAGCAGTTCCTGCAAATACTGCTGCCAAACCGCTGCCCAGGTGTGGGTGCCGTGCCCGTGAGTCTGCTCCGAGACTGGAATCAGCACAAAGCGTCCCTTATCAAAGCGCTTGATTTCGCGCTCCGCTATGCCCAACTCCGGCGGATTGATGAAATCGTCCGCCGAGTTCACGAACATGACCGGGACTTTGACCGTCTCGAGCTTCGGCGACGGATCATAGTTGCGCGAGGCACTCACAGCATAGAGAAGATCATTGGCATCGAGGGTCGCGGTGATTCGCTTCACGGAATCGTCAAGGAACTTGTCTACCGCATCACGCGTGGGAAGACTTTTCTGCATCTGCAAAGGCGCGCTTCCGGCAATCATTAGAAAATCCGCGCCGATCTGCAGAGCGGCGCGCGGCTCGGTCGTATAGTCACCGTTTTTCCAGTCGGGATCCTGACGAATGCCGTCGATGACCATCTTGCGCCACAGGCGGTTCCGGCCTGCGATTTGCACGGGCAAGCACGCCAGAGGCATCAGCGCATCCATGAAGTCAGGATAAGTTTCGCCCCAAACCCAGGAGTGCATACAGCCCATCGACGTGCCCAAAATCAGCCGGAGGTGGTTTACGCTCAGGCCTTTCTCGATCAGTTCATGCTGCGCGGCGACCATGTCGTCGTAGTCGTACTGCGGAAAACGGGCGTGCATCCCGTCGCTCGGCTTGCTCGACCTTCCGTGCCCGATGTTGTCGGGAAGAATAATGAAGTAGCGGCTGGTGTCGAGTAGTTGCCCCGGCCCAAACAGCACGTCGGCAAACTGCGGGGAGAGGAACTGGCGTCCGGTGCCTCCCGTGCCGTGCAAGAGGAGAACGGCGTTGCCGACTTTTCCGCCAGCGTCGCGCTCCGGCTTACCGAGAGTCATGTAATGCAGGCGAAGTTCAGCAAGAGTCTCACCCGACTTGAAATGAAAGTCGTGAGCCACGTAGTCGCCTTCAGTCGGCGTTAACTTCGCCGCAGCGGATGTAGCAGACTGCTGCGCCGCACCATGCGATGAAGTTAATGATGACGCGATGATGAGCACGACAGCCGGAAACAAAAAACGGATCATCTCTACCTCCGAGCCGAGACCTCAACAGTTTGCCGCATTCCCCTCACCTGAGCCGCGAAGGTTAGTAGCATCACGAAGTCCTTCGTGTACCTCCGTGTCCTCTGTGGTTGATTGCTTTAAGCCTTTTGTCGGGCGTGCACACTTCTCAAGCACGCTGGCTGTTGCTCAGCTTTTCCAGAATCATCGGCCCGAACTGTGAGACGCTGCCCGCGCCCAACGTCAGGATCATGTCGCCATCCTGCGCAACCGCCGCCGCGGCATCCACCGCTTCGGCCGGAGAAGCTACGTAGCGCCCGTTCTTCAAATTTTTCTCGCGAATGCGCTGCGCCAGGATCTCTCCCGTGATGCCCTCGATCGGCTTCTCACTCGCGGCGTAAATGTCGAGCACGAAAAGCGAGTCGGCGTCATCGAACGCAGTGGTGAACTCTTCGATCAAATCGCGAGTGCGGGTATAGCGGTGCGGCTGAAAGATCACGTGAACCTTCTGGAATCCGCACTGCTTGGCCGCCGCCAGCGTCGCCTTGATCTCAGTGGGATGGTGACCGTAATCGTCGATGACGCTGATGCCCGCCACTCGTCCTCGCAGCTGAAACCGCCGATCCACGCCGCGGAACTGGTCGAGCGCGGTGCGAATCGAATCTGCGGGAATATCCAGGCCCACGCCCACGGCAATCGCCGCCGTCGCGTTCAAAATGTTGTGCACTCCCGGCACGTGTAGCGTGAATTCGCCGAGGTCCTGATTGCGGTATTGCACCCGAAATCGACTCAGCGGGTGCCCCACCCTTGTCGCGTCTTGTGCGACAGGGTGGGGACTTTGATCTTTTGTCGCTAACGGAGGGATTTTTACCAGAAAATCCGAACCGCGCTTCGTCCCATAGGTCACGGTGCGTCGCTGAACTTCAGGCAGTAACCTCCGCAGCAGCGGGTCGTCGTTGCAGGCAACGATCATCCCGTAGAAGGGCACGCGATCCATGAACTCAAGAAAAGTTTTCTTCACGTCGCGCATATTGCGGTAGCAGTCCATGTGCTCGCGATCGATGTTGGTCACCACCGACAAAATCGGCGACAGCTTCAGGAACGAACGATCGCTCTCGTCCGCCTCGGCCACCAGGTATTGCGATTTTCCCAGGCGTGCATTCGATCCCATGGCGTCGACGCGCCCGCCCACGACCACCGTGGGATCGAGGCCGCCCGCAGCCAGCACCGCCGCGACCATGGACGTGGTGGTAGTCTTGCCATGCATGCCGGCAATAGCAATGCCGTATTTCAGCCGCATCAACTCAGCCAGCATCTCCGCGCGCTGGATTACGGGAATGTGTAGGGCGTGGGCTTCGGCGACCTCGGGATTCTCCACGGAAATCGCAGAGCTGGTGACAACCACTTCGGCGCCCGCCACGTTTTCCGCGCGATGTCCTTCAAAGATCGTTGCGCCGAGCCCCGCCAGCCGCTGGGTTCCGGAAGAACTCTTCAAGTCGGAACCGGAAACCTTGTAGCCAAGATTGAGCAACACTTCGGCGATCCCACTCATGCCGATGCCGCCGATCCCCACGAAATGAATACGCTGAATTTTGGCAAACATAAAATCAAAAACCTGGCCACGGATTTAAACGGATTTCGACGGATAAAATCAAAAATAGAAAAATCGATCCGTGAAAATCCGTGCAAATCCGTGGCTAACTTAAAGATCGATCCGTGACAATCCGTGCAAATCCGTGGCTAATGTTCGTCGAGGCCGGCCACCCGCGCGGCCATTTCCGCAATTTCGCGGGCGGCATTCGGATGTGCCAACTGGCGTGCGGCCTGGCCCATTTTTTGCAGCCGCTGCGGATCCTGCAGCAGCGCCGCGATCGTCTCCGCCAGCCACACGCCTTCGAGTTTCGATTCCTCCACCACCACCGCAGCACCATGCCGCGCCAGGGCTTCGGCATTCACCCTCTGATGGTCGTCGGCTGCCCGCGGAAACGGCACGAATACCGCGGGCTTCCCTGCCGCCGCGATTTCCGCCACCGTGCTTGCTCCCGAACGGCACACCACCAAATCCGCCCGCGCGAAAGCCGCAGGCATATCTTCAATAAACTTGAAAACTTCTGCCGACTC
>DASSRO010000152.1:0-37588 GCA_035701745.1 Candidatus Sulfotelmatobacter sp.
GAACCGCCGGGAGAGACTCCGTAGGCGACCAGCGTGCCGTCTAACGAGGGCGTGAAGTAATCGATGGACGAGTGGACGCCGTCTTTGGTGAGCAGTTCGGGATCGAGCAGCAGACGCTCGGGGGCGTTGCCCTCTTTCACATAGAGTTTGAGATTGTCCGCGTTGGGATCGGTCTTGAGATAGAAGATTTTTCCACCCCAGACTTGCGCGTTGCGCACGCGCGTGCTGGCGGTGTCGAGTGCCTTGACCCGGGTGAGAAACTTTTCGCGGCCGGGGATGCGGGCCAGAGCCGTGCGGGTGTAGGTGTCCTGGGCCTTCAGCCACTCGGCGCCTTTTCCCTCGCGCCAGTTCTCCAGCCAGCGGTAGGGATCGGTGACGCTCTGGCCGAAGAAGACTTCGGTTACGTCCTGGCGCTCGGCGGCCGGCGGGCCGGATTGCGCTTGCGCGGCGGACACAGCGAATCCGGAGGACAAGGTGAGTCCGACAAGGAGCAGGAGAAGGTGAAGGCGGATCACGATTAGCGGGTGCCCGGTGGAAAAACTCGGCATGGCTGTACTCCTGGCAGGGGGAAGAGGATCTGGGGGTCCCGGTTGGGGATGATAGTCAGGGTCAGGCGGAAAGTCAAAAAGAAGTAAGAGGGGAATTTGAAATCGGAATACGAAATCAGAAATCAATCAAAAATCGAAATTCAAAATTCAAAATTCAAAATCCCCACCCTGTCGCGGAAAGCGCGACAAGGGTGGGGCAGCCTCGTTTAGGGACTTGCTTAGCCTTTCACGATCTTTTTTGATGACGGGTCCCAGACGGCTACGCACTTGTTGAAGTAGGAGAAGTTCGCCAGGTGGCAGCCGATGGCAGCGTTGTTGCCGAAAACTTCGTTCTCGACTACCGGCTTGCGGGTGCGAACCGCGTTATAGAAGTTGGCCTGGTGATCGACTGTATCACTGTAGCCGGGAGCGTTGGAGTAGGATTCGCCCTCATTATCGACTTTCCACCTTAACGCCTCGGGCTGCGGATGCTCTTCGTGCCACTTCTGGAGATACTGATCGCGGAGCGCCTTCGGCCAACCGAAAATCGAATAGCCCTCGGGCTCGGGGCGCGTGTCCTGCGGCGTGTAGGTCAGGGTCGAATCCTTGATGATCATCGTGCCCTTGGTGCCGTAGAAGCCGATGAACTCGCCGCCATCGTTGTTCAGGTTGCAGCGCAGGGTGACGCGGAAGTTGGGATAGTCGTAGAGAGTTTCGATGAGATCGGGGAACTCGCGGCCATCCTTGAAATGGTAGAGGCCACCGCTGGATTGCGCGCGCTGCGCGGGATCGACATTGCCGGTGATGAAGTGAATGCCGGAAATCAGGTGAACGAAAAGATCGCCGCCCAGGCCCTCGCCGTAGTCGGTGAAGCAGCGCCAGCGGAAGAAACGGACGGGATCGAAGGCGCGCTTGGGGGCGTTGCCGAGGAAGGTGTTCCAGTCGATGGTTTTCTCGCTGGCGTCAGGAGGAATTGGGTAAACCCAGGCGCCGCTGGGAGAGTTGCGATCCCAGTACGCGTTGATGGAGAAGACCTCGCCGAGCTTGCCGGAATCGTAAATCTCTTTGGCTTTGGCGTAGAGCACGGAGCTGACGCGCTGGCTGCCGACGGCGACCATGCGATTGTGCTTGTGGGCGGCTTCGACCATGGCAAATCCGTCTTCGACGGTGTGCGACAAGGGCTTCTCGCAGTAAACGTCTTTGCCGGCGGCGCAGGCGTCTTCGAAAATGTGGCGGTGCTGGTGATCCATGGTGGCGATGAGCACGGTGTCGACGTCTTTGCGATCGAGAATGGACCGATAGTCGCGGGTGGCGGGAACGCTGGGATTTTTTACCGCTTCCTGGGCGGCGGTGTGGCGGCCGTCGTAAAGGTCGCAGACGGCGACGCACTGAATGCCGGGAACTTCGAGCGAAGCCTGGAGATGTTCGCATCCGCGAATGCCGGTGCCGATGGAGGCGAAGCGAATGGTGTCGCTGGGCGCGACCGGACGCGGCCGGGCGGAGAGCAGGTGAGGCTGCAGTATATTCTTGCCGACGGTGGTGGCGGCAATGGCGCCGCTGCCGAGGTGGATGAATTGACGACGAGTCAGGGGATGCTTAGCCATGGATTCCGTCCTCACTAGAGCTGCATTGAAATTTCCGCAGGAGGCAAGTCGCCAGCGCAGAGATGATGCGGAGGAATTATTGCACAGGGGAGGGGGAGTCAGTAAAACGATTTTCTAGACGGATGCAGGACACGGTCAGCGAGTAGATCTCAGTGTCGCGGGGAACTGCCGGGCGAGTCGCTAATTTCTGCGAAGGCGTCTCCCGAGAGCTTGCAAAATGGTCAAAGGATGCGTGAGCAGGATAGTGATGCGTCCCAGGACCGTCTGCGGCTCACGGAACACTCCCAGTTGCTTCAGAACCGTCGCTCGGTCGTAGTAGATCTTTTCTCCGGCCAGACGGTTATCGGCGCCAAACGTGTACACGCCGCAAAGAGGAACCTCCACACGCCTTCCCGTCGGTGGAAGACCTCTCCACGGACCTAACTGGGTACCGTGGATGACAACTTCGAGAATGATCGTGTCGGCGGCGACGTGCCGACGCACTATCTCGATGCGGAGGTCCGGCAAGGCAGCCATCAATTGTTCGTAAAAATGGCGCACTTGCTCACGGCCTTCATAATGCTGGTTCCATGGTTCATCATCGTACCGCGCCGACTCACCAAAGGTTTGAATGACCGCTTCGAGGTTGTGCTCGTTTTCGCAGCGGACGTGTTCTTCGACGATTGCTACACGGGGCGACCGATGATCGAGTAGCGTATCTCTGGCAGCCATAGCGACTCCTGGCACGTCACAATCGGGGGCGGCGGAGCGCTCTACCAAGCGCCTCGTCATACGACCTATAAGGCAGGTAGCATAGGACAGCTACGACCGCTTGGCAAGGTGGAGTGTTTCGCAGGCGAGATCGCGATAACACCGACTGACCTACAACAGCGAGCTTGAACGTTGGAAGGAGAACACGGGAGGGGAAAAATTGAAAGGGCCGTGACATTGGTTATGCTCTAGCCGCCAGCTCCTGCGAGGGAGCTAACGACGTGGAGGCATGTACCGTCACGACCCCTTGATGCGATCACTGCTTTCGCAGTCCCAAACCCCAACTACCCCTCGCAGAGCCGTCGGTTTTTTCAGGTCTGGTCGCCTTGCAGGTTGCCCCGCCCGGCTGATCACTCAGTCTACTTCGGACTGGCTCAGTATTATTGTGCCAACCCTTTCGACCGTCGACGCAAGCCACACTAACAGAGAATTAAGAAACGTCAACGCAAACTATTGGTGCAACAGCGGAGCGCAACGCTGTGAATAAATCGAAACGCAAATAATTGTCAGGAAAAACCTTAGGACAGGCTACTGGGAATTCGTTCCGGTTTTGCACAAAAAAATGCACAAGCCGCAAGACCATGAAAGGGAATCAAATAATCGTCTTGACGCGAAAACAGGATTAGCGCATCTTGCAAATAGAAGAAATAAAAGAAGCGAAAATCGCAGTGATGCCCGAACTGGTGGCGTATGTGGACGGCGGTTGCCTGGGGAATCCGGGACCGTCGGGCATTGGAGTCGTGATCAGCGGCTGCGCCAGCGGCCCGGTACGAATCGCCAAGTGGATTGGTCACCAGGATAACAATGTTGCCGAATATGCCGCTCTGATGGAAGCCCTGCAGTACGCGGTATCTCTTAAAGCCCACAAGCTGCACGTCTATTCCGACTCGGAAGTGGTGGTGCGGCAGATGACCGGACAGTATGAGTGCCGCAGCCCGCGGCTTTATTCTTTGCACTGGACGTGCCGAAAGCTGGCGCGCGCATTGAAGTTTTCCATCTCGCACGTGCCGCGGGAGAATAATGCGGAGGCGAATGGGTTGGCACAGTCGGCGCTGCGGCGTCGGAAAAAGTAGGGCTCCGTTTTTTCCTTTTGTGGGTTAAGTTCCGTGCCTTGCTGGAGACATGACCAGCGACCTTCTAGGATTTGCGCACTTTTGGCTTAGTACTTCCGCGCAGGGAAATTCTTGACACCTCGCCGCCTGAGAGCGAGACTCAACCTACCTACATCCTTATCAGAGTGATGGGAATCGGCCGGGACAAGCGCCTGGTCCCGGCTGAATTTAAGGATGATGGTATGGGTCATGCAACCTTCCCCTAGTCGAGAACACGCGGCCTCGCCGGTTCCTTCCGCTGCGATCAATGTTTCATCCCCAGTACGTTTTCCCGGAGAAGATGGTGGACATTCGCTGGCCGAAATGGCCCGGCGAGATCTGGACGCGGCGCTGCAGTTATTGGCCGACCGGGCGCAATACATCACGGGGGCGACCGGAGCGGCGATTGCCCTGCGACGCAACGGAAAAAACGACATGCTATGCCGCGCCAGCACGGGATCGAACGCGCCAGAACTCGGGGCGCTACTCTCGACTGAATTCGGGCTGTCAGGGGAGAGCGTGCGGACGCGACAGCCGCTCCGCTGCGATGACGCCGAGCGCGATGAGAGGGTGAATCGCGAAGTTTGCCGCCAGTTGGGGATCGCTTCGGTGGTGGTGATGCCGGTGGTGAACGACGACGGGGTGCTGGGCGTTTTCGAACTCTTTTCGGGTCGGGTGAATGCTTTTGGCGAGCGCGACCTGTCGGCGGTCCAGCGGCTGAGCGAAATGGTGGAGACGGCGGTGCGGCTAGCTGAGGCCGCAGAGAAACTGCCGGACCGTCTGGCAGAAGTGGGCGAGATTGTGGTTACGCCGGCTCAGCAGGCTAGGGTGCAGCAGGCTCCGGTGGAGCAGTTTGAGGCGGTTTCGGGTCAGGCGCCTGCGGCGTCTCAGGATCAGGCGCCCAGTGAGCAGGTTTTGGAAGACATGGTTTTGGAAGGAGTTGTCACTCCAGAGGAAGAGGTGATTCTGGAGGAGCCCGTGGCTCACCCGGCCCTGGAGGTGCATGATGCCGGCAAAAAAGACGAAACATCGGCGAAAGTTGCCGCGGCGCCAGCGACAGCAAAAGACGCAAGGGTGACTGCGGCACAGGTGCCATTGCCGTCGGTGGCAGAGTTCGTGGCGACGGTCGAGGCGGTGCTGACGCCGCACGATCCCAAGGCCGCCGTGTCTACGGTGGGGTCGGCGAATGGTATCCCGCCGGCGGTTCGGGAGCAAGTTGCAGCCGCGCCTGCTGCGCGCGAGACCGCGGTGGCCGCACCGGCTGCGGCGCACGTGGCGGGCGCTGAAAAAGTCGATGCGGCGGCGCCAGTCAATTCTTCGCTTATCGAGCCGGCATCGTCCAAGGCCAATGTTCCTGCGAAGAAATCATCGTTATTTTGGTCGGCTGCGGGAAATTTAACGGACGCCGTCAAGCCCGGAGAGGCCGACCAGAGCCATGTTCCGCCGGTGTTGCGAAGCCTGCAACAGTGCCAGGCGTGCGGATTTCCGGTTTCTACCGGGCGATTGCTGTGCGTGGAGTGCGAAGAGAAGAAGTGGCGGGGGCAGTTGAGAGTGCCGCAGAAGCAGGCCGCGGTCCCGCTCCCGGCCGTCAAGACGCCCAGCGCGGAAGAGCCTGTGCTCCCGCCGATGGTGCCGCCCGTTGTGGCTGGCAAACCTGGGCCAGCGCAGCCTGTGATCGCAGCGAGTGCGAATTCAGCGGCTGACGCGGGAGCGGCGCTGGAAAAGGATTTAAAGCATTTGAGACAAGACGCCCTTCAGGGGCCGGCGGCGGCGCCGGGCGCAAATTCGGCTGGGTCCGCGGCGCTTCAAGGCTTAACTCAGTCCGCTTCCATAGCTTCGCTCGGGGCGCCAGGCATCTCAACTGCGAATTTCGTTTTGAGCGCAGGAATGGAGTCCTCGCAATCCTGGTTTGCGGCCAATAAGTACATTCTTGCAGTACTTTTGCTGGTCATCATGATCGTAGCTGGATTCCTCCTGCTGCGCTAAAACACCGATTTTTCAGCCAATTAACCCGAAGGAGCCCCCGAAACCCTTGACAACACAGGCAGGTCTGGTAAAGTGCGAGGAAGGTTCGCAAACTCAAACGCAAGCGGCAGGTGCCATGGCTATGAAGAATGTCTACGAAGTACTGCGGCAGAAAGAGATGGAACTGACTCGCCTGGAGAAGGAAGTGGAAGCCTTGCGGCTGGTGGCTCCGCTACTCTCCGAGGAAAAGGAACTGGGGTCGGACGTGGCGAAACCCGCCCTGGCCACCGCTGTCAACGGACCGCAAGCTACGCCTCGCATCCCGGTGCCATCGTCCCCGTCGATTCCCGCGCCGCAGCCGGTGCGCGCTGCAGGATGGGAAGATACGTCGAAGCGCTGGCCCTAAGAAATAAGCGTCGCGGATCCCCACGCCTGCGTGAGGAACGAGCATTTGAACAGCCCGGGATGCATCCCGGGCTGTCTCTTTGTGGACGGAGAATTGGTCCGCCGTCGCGAGCAAGACGTGAGCCATGAAACCGAGGCTGGTCGTTGACTGGAGCTCCGCGCTACCCGAAAATGTTCTAACTCACTGCCGGATTCCATGCGCAAACGCACGCTAATTCCGTCCCCACTGGCCTGGACCACGATGACGAAGCCGGTGCCGCATCCACCGCTGCCGGTGCTGGCCGAGCGCGGGGGCACGCAACTACGCACGCCGTTGCCGGTGGCGATCATCGATACGCGAGAACAGAATCCGCTGTCGTTCCGCCGCTTCCGCGGCTGGTTCGCCGACATCGAAGAACGCGCGCTGCCACTCGGCGATTATTCCGTCTGCGGCATGGAGGACTCTTGCGTGGTTGAACGTAAGGATCTGGGGGACTTGATCTGTTCGTTCACCTCCAACCGGGCAGTTTTCATCAGTCGTCTGCGCCGCATGAGCCAACGGGCGCACAGCCTGCTCGTAATTACGGCGTCCCTCACCGAGATCAAGTCGGAATATCCTTATCGGGCGGCGAGCCCTAACCGCATCACGCAATCGCTGATCGCCGTGCTTGCCGGGCTGCGCGTGCCGTTCATCTGCACAGAAACTCACGAACTCGGCGAGGAGATCGTCGCTTCCTACCTCTACCAAACGTTTCTGTATGATTGGCTGGAACGTAACGGGCACGGCCGCCATCTTGCCGATGATGACCTGTAAATGGGTCGTGAACCTCTCCATTCGCAATGACAGACCAATTCACGCTCGCTGACTCCGCGGCGCAATTCATTCTGAAGCGCACCACACTCCGCCCGAAGATTGGGCTCGTCCTCGGCTCCGGCCTGGGCGCATTCGCCGAGTCGCTTGCCGGAGCCACGCGCATCCCTTACGCCGACATTCCCACTTTCCCGCGGTCGACGGCCATCGGCCACGCCGGTCAAATGGTGCTGGGCAACTCCGGAGACGTGCCGGTTGCCGCGATGCAAGGGCGGGCGCATCTTTACGAGGGATATTCCGCGCAGGAAGTTACATTTCCCATGCGAGTGTTCGGACGCATGGGTATTCGCGCCGTCATCCTGACCAACGCCGCCGGCGGCATTAATCTTGGCTACTCCCAGGGCGCGCTCGTGCTGATCCGCGACCACATCAATTTGCAAGGATCCAATCCGCTGGTCGGCGCCAATGACGACCGCTTCGGCGTGCGATTTCCCGACATGTCGCGGGCCTACGACCGCGACTATCGGCACCTGGCACGCGAAGAAGCCGCGAAACTCGGCATCCCGCTGCACGAGGGCGTTTACGCCGCGCTGCTCGGGCCAAGTTATGAGACGCCGGCGGAAATCGAGTACTTGCGGAGAATCGGCGCGGACCTGGTGGGAATGTCGACGGTGGCGGAGGTGATCGCCGCACGCCACATGGAAATGAAAGTTTTAGCAATCTCCTGTGTGACCAATATGGCCGCCGGAATTCTCGACCAACCGCTTTCGCATGCGGAGGTGATGGAAACAGGCGAGCGCGTGAAAACAATCTTCGAGTCGCTGCTGCGCGCCGTATTACCGCGCATAGCGAAAAATATATAAGCGTGCCCCACAGGGTGGGGATTTTGATTCACACGTTTCCCAGAACCCCCGGTTTGGCGCGGACTTTCGCGTGGCGGACGAATGCGTCCGCCGCTACACGTTCACTTCGCGCGCGGGATAAATAGGTCCGCGGGCGGCTTCACACCGTACGTTTCGGCAAAACTATTCTGGTTCACCGCCAAGGCCAGATGTCCCCGCGAATCGACATACAGCAGCGGCTGGTTCAGCGGAACATCGCTGAACGTCTTCACGAATTTCATTTTCATCTCGCGGCCGCCCACGGTCACCGGAACTTCCTGGCCGTGCTGATATGCCAGCTTCAGAAAATCGTCCGCGTCCACGTTGGTGACCAGATTGCCGTACGGCCCGTCGGTCGCAATGACGGTTGCGTTCAATCCGCGTTGATCGAGTTTGGCGGCCTTCAACTCCAGGCGCACGAGATCTTTCACCGGGATCTCCGGGCCGACCTTGCTCCAATCGTCGCCGCGCGCGAGGTGAGCGCCTACCGGGGAAAAAATATCTCGCCCGTGAAATGTCGACGACAACTTGTTTCCGATCATCCACTCCGGATTCGTAATCTCGCGCACGGCATCAATCTCGTCGCGCTGTTCCACCAGCGTCAGCAGCCCGTTATCGGGCAGCACAAAATATTGCCCGCGCTTCGAGCGCGCCACGATCGCCTTCCGGGTGCTGCCCACGCCGGGGTCGATCACCACTACAAATACCGTTCCCGCTGGAAAATACGGCGTCGCGCCATATAGAAACCGCGCGCCATCGAGAATCGAATAGGGCGTCACCTGGTGCGTCAGATCGACAATTCGCACCTCCGGCATAACGCCGTACATTACGCCGCGGCAGATCGCGACCGAATCATCGACCACGCCAAAATCGGTCATGAATACTATCGTCGGCGGATTCTTCACCCCGCGCTCGCTGGCCGAGTGCAGTGGCGCTGCGATGGCGTGGATCAAAACGACCGCAGCTAAAATCAAGTTTCTGCTTGTAGAGGCACTGCGCGCACTGAACCGTGCAGTCATAGGCCGATCTCACTGTCAGCGAAATTGTTTGCTTACCTGCCCGACCACTATAATGCTGAAATCCAAATTACGGAGGCATTCATGTCGCAAGCTATCCCCGAAAAATATAAGGACCTGTTTCAGAAACGCGCTTTTGCCAGCCTGGGGACGATAATGCCCGACGGCCGCCCGCAAGTCACGCCGGTGTGGTGCGACTTCGATGGCGAGCACGTCATCTTCAATTCCGCCCGAGGACGCCAGAAGGACCGCAACGTGCGCCGCGACCCCCGCGTGTCGCTGGCCATTGTCGATCCCGAAAATCCCTACCGCTATCTCGAGATTCGCGGCCGTGTGGTCGAGATTACCGAAGAAGGCGCCGATGAAAGCATTGATAAACTGGCCAAAAAATATCTGGGTGTGGATAAATATCCCTACGGCCAGCCTGGCGAGGTCCGGGTGCTCTATAAAGTCAAACCCGAGCACACGACGGTGATGGGCTAATCCCGAATACAAGAGCGGCGCTGCAGCGCCGGGTAAGGTTCAAAACATCAGAGGGGCTTGGGCCCCTGTGCGAGGAATCCATTCCCACCCACAACCTCTGCTTTCTCGGTTTCGGCAATGTAAACCGCACGCTGGCACGCCTGCTGGCCGATCGCGAATCGGAACTCCGTGATCGCTACGGCGTGACGTTCCGCATCACCGGCGTTGCCTCGCGCCGCCTCGGCTGGGTCGCCGATTCAGAAGGCCTGGATCCTGAGACGTGTGTGGCGCGGCCGCCCTCGGCCGCGAAAGGCCCGGAGCGTGCGCATCCCGGGGGCGTCCGCGACTGGCTCGCCGCCGCCCGCGCCGACGTGCTCTTTGAAGCCACTGCGCTCAACGTGCAAACCGGGCAGCCTGCTGTCGATCACATTCGCGCCGCGCTCGAGTATGGGGCCCACGCCATTACCGCCAACAAAGGCCCCATCGTTCACGCCTACCGCGAACTGCGCGACTTGGCCCGAGCGCGCGAAAGAAGATTCTTATTCGAATCCACCGTGATGGACGGCGTTCCCATGTTTTCGCTCTTCGATCAATTGCCTGCCATTCGTTTGCAGGGCTTCCATGGAATTCTCAACTCGACGACGAACGTGATCCTGAGCGAGATGGAACAGGGCCTCAGCTTTGACGAAGCCCTGAAGAAGGCGCAGGACATCGGAATCGCCGAGACCGACGCCAGCCACGACATCGACGGCTGGGACGCCGCCGTGAAGACTGCGGCGCTGATCACGGTGCTGATGGATGTCCCAGTGCGTTTGGAAGAAATCGAGCGCGAAGGCATCCGAGATCTAACGCCGCAAGCGCTGCGAAACGCCCGGCGCGACGGCTGGCCCTTCAAACTTGTCTGCCGGGCGCTGCGCACTGCCAACGGCGTGAAAGCGAGCGTTCGTCCGGAAAAAGTTTTGAGCACGCAGCCCATGGCGCGCATCGCCGGAACCTCATCGTATGTCTATTTTGAAACCGATATCTTCCCGGGACTGGCGATCACGGAAGAAAATCCCGGCTTGTACGCGACGGCGTATGGGATGCTCGCGGATTTTGTAAGGGCCGTCACAACCGGGAAGTAGCGGCGGGAGTCGGAAGAAACACGCGCCCGAATGATGCCGCGAACACACTCGTGATAAAACTTAAATATCATCATGCCAGCGACTGAACACACACTCTCGACCGCCTTGGACCTCGACTTCGTGCGCTCGCAGTTCCCCTCGCTTGCGCAAACTGTAAACGGCCACCCTGCCGCGTTCCTCGACGGCCCGGGCGGAACGCAAGTGCCGCAGGGCGTGATCGACGCCATTGCAAACTATCTGCGCCGCGACAACGCCAACACCGGAGGAGCCTACGCTACCAGCCGGCACACCGACGCGATGATCGGCGAAGCTCGCGGGGCCATGGCTGACTTTCTGAACTGCGGCGCTGACGAAGTTGTCTTCGGCCAGAATATGACGACGCTGACTTACGCGATGTCGCGCGCCATTGGCCGCGAGCTCAAAGCAGGCGACGAAATCGTGGTCACGCGGCTCGATCACGACGCCAACGTCTCGCCGTGGCTGCAGATGGCGGAAGATCGCGGCATCACCGTCCGCTGGGCCGAGATCCACGACGAGGACTGCACCCTCGACATGGCCAACCTGGCCTCAAAAATCAACGCGAAGACGAGACTCGTCGCTGCCGGGTACGCCTCCAATGCAGTCGGCACCATCAATCCGGTGAAGGAGATCGTGCGTCTCGCGCACGCCGCGGGGGCCCTGGCATACATCGATGCGGTGCACTACGGCCCACATGGACTGATTGACGTGGCCGCGCTCGATTGCGATTTTCTGGCGTGTTCAACCTACAAATTCTTCGGCCCGCACATGGGAGTGCTTTTCGGCAAGCGCGAGCATCTGAAGCGCTTGCGCCCTTACAAGGTTAGGCCGAACACGAATTCGATTCCGAATTGTTGGGAGTGGGGCACGCTCAACCACGAGTGCATTGCCGGCATCGCCGCGTGTGTGGAATACCTCGCCGACATCGGCCGCCGCGTCCGCCCCGAGACTGCGACACGCCGCGCTGCCATCGAAGCCGCCTATAAAGCTATCCACGAGCACGAAAGCATGATGCTGAAAAAAATCATCACCGGCCTGCAGCAAATTCCCGGCCTGAAAATTTACGGGATCACCGATCCGGGGCGCTTCCACGAGCGCTGCGCAACTCTGGCAGTTCGAATCGAAAAGCATACGCCGCTTGACCTTGCCGCAAAACTTGGCGAACGCGGCTTCTTCACGTGGGACGGCAATTACTACGCGCTAAATCTGACCGAGCATCTCGACGTGGAAAAGTCCGGCGGCTTCCTGCGCATCGGCCTCGTGCACTACAACACGGTGGAAGAGGTGGACGGCATAGTGACGGCACTGGCAGAGATTGTTGCCGGGTAAAGCCGAAATCTCCACCCCTTCGCAACCGACGCGATAAGGTGGGCCCCAGCGGCTGAGCCTGGGCGAACGAATGCATCCGCCGGTACGTGAGTCTGCTACATTGTTTTGGTATGCAGCAGGTTCTGAATAAAGCCACTCGCAATTTTGCCAGCGACAATAATGCCGGGGTGCATCCGGAGGTTTTGGAGGCGCTCGCGCGCGCCAACCAGGGACACGTGGTGGCGTACGGCGACGATCCGTTCACACGCGCGGCCATCGCGAAATTCGAAGAGCATTTCGGCGCCGGAATCGACGTGTTCTTTACTTTTAATGGCACAGGCGCGAATGTGCTGAGCCTGCAATCGTTGAACCGGTCTTACCACGCGGTGCTGTGCAGCGAATTTGCCCATATTTACACGGACGAATGCGGCGCGCCGGAAAAACATACGGGATGCAAGCTGATTCCGCTGCCGCATCAGGACGGCAAGGTCACGCTGGAATCGGTGCGGCATGCCTATCACGGGATCGGCGACCAGCATCACGTTCAGGCGCGGGTTATTTCAATCACGCAATCGACCGAGATGGGGACCGTGTACCGCCCGGACGAGATTGAGGTTTTGGCACGTTTTGCGCACGAACATGAAATGTTTCTCCATGTCGACGGTGCGCGGATTGCCAACGCCGCCGTGTCGCTGGGACAGACTCTTCGCGAGGCTACTCGCGACCTCGGCGTGGATGTGCTGTCGTTCGGCGGCACTAAAAACGGAATTATGGGCGGCGAGGCCGTGGTCTTTTTCAATCGCAAACTCAGCACCGATTTTCTTTTCCTGCGCAAGCAAGGGATGCAACTGGCGTCGAAGATGCGATTTATTGCTGCGCAGTTCGAGGCTTTGCTGAGCAATAATTTATGGCGGCGCAGCGCCGAGCACGCCAACCGCATGGCGCGGCTGCTGGAGGCGGAACTGCGGCGGATTGCGCAGGTAAAAATTGTTTGGAAGGTCGAGGCGAACGGAGTGTTCGCGCAGATCCCGCGGGCGGCGATCCAGAAGATCAAGGACCGGTATTTTTTCTACGAGTGGATTGAAGAGGAGTGCATCGTGCGCTGGATGTGCTCGTTCGACACTACCGAGGACGATGTCAAAGACTTCGCGAGCGTGGTGGCAGAAGCGGTGAAGGGCTGAGAGCGAGCCTTCCAGACTATTGATTTTTGGCCTGAGGTTGATTACATTGGCGGTCTTCAATTTTTCGCCGGATCCTCGTCCCAGCAAGCAGTTTCAGAGGAATCCAGGAGCCGTTCATGCAGGGGAAGTGGTTAGCTGTTGCTGTCCTCGTATGTATTGCCGGTGCATTCCTGGGGTTATCCAGTTGCGGTCACAGTCAAGAACTAGTGTCGATTGCAATTCAACCGACAACTGAGACATTCGGCGCCTCGAACATTCCCGTGATCGACAATGCCGGGGCACAGGTCCAACTGCGGGCATTGGGCAGCTATATTCATCCGCAGGTGACGAAGGACATTACCAACAAGGTAACATGGACGTCGAATACCCCGCAGATGATCACGGTTGATTCCGCGGGCATGATCACAGTGACCGGTGGGCCGTGCGGAGCGACGCTGATCTCCGCGACGGTGACTACCAATAGCAACCCTGGCGGAATTTCATCGTCCGGTGCATTGATCACCGGTTACATGACCGCCAATGTGGTTTGCTTCACTGCGAGCGGAGGCGGGGCAGGCTCTCCAGCGTTGACCGCGACGTTTTCGGGCAACGGTTCGGGAACCATCACGAGTTCTCCGACCGGCCTGAGCTGTGCCAGTCCTTCGGCGTGCGTCGCTCAGTTTGTCAGCGGCAGTACCGTGACGCTTACGGCCAGCCCTATTTCAGGATCGACATTTGGAAATTGGGTGGGCTGCGATACGCCAAACAGTACGAATCCCTGCACCGTTACGCTGACCGCAAACCGCACCGTGACGGCCACATTCAACTAAAGGCGTGCACAGCGTTAATTAATGCTCGGCCCCGCTTTGCCATCGTCATTGCGAAATCTAGCTCATGTACCAACCGCCATTTACTGACAGGGTTTGACCCGTCGTGTATCCGTTCATCGCCAGCAACACAGCTACCGAGGCCACGTCGTCCACAGAACCGAAATGTCCCATCGGGATTAAAGAGGGACTCGCATGCGGGTTGCTGGTCACCATGTCTGTCTCGATCAATGCGGGAGCGATGGCGTTAACCGTAATACCATCCTTCACGAACGCTGAGGCGCAGGAATGGGTCAGCCCAATGATCCCAGCCTTGGAAGCGGCGTAGTGCGGTCCTACGGCACCGCCGGTTTGGGCTGCAACCGAGGACAGGTTGATGATTCTGCCCCATTTCCTTTCTCGCATACGCCCGATAACCGCCTGTGTGACCAGGAAGACCGATTTAAGATTGACAGTGAGCATTTCGTCCCACTCCGCCTCTTCAATCTCCTCCAGCTTGCATGGACGAGCAATCGCCGCGTTGTTTACGAGGATATCGACACTGCCGAGGCGAGTCTCAATGTCTGCGATCATACGTTTTACGTCGGCAGCGATTGACACATCAGCCTGAATCGCAATTGTGTTTCTTCCTGTCGCACTAATCTCGGCACAAACCGCTTTGGCAGAATCGGCTCTTTGACGGTAGTTGACGGCGACATGGGCTCCAGCTTTTGCCAGCGCAACGGCGATTGCAGCTCCGATTCCCCTGCTGCCGCCAGTGATCAGCGCCACTCGGTTCTTCAAGTCTTTCATGCGGCCATTCTATGACGAGTGCCAAGGTTCGCGGGAAAAACGGGGACTCCACGAGGCTTTCTCCTAATTTCCAAACTTCAGAAATCGGAGCCGATCTTCCATACAACAGTTTTCGTCGGCCCGCACTTTTGAATTAGAGATACCAGGCGAAAGTCTCGGCAAAAATTAAGGGGGCGGCTGGCGCCGCCCCGCTTTAGGTCAAAAGCCGCGGGCGAGAGCGCCCGCGCCACACTTTAGGTTCCTTCACTCCAGCCTGCCAGATATTCTTCCTGCTCGGGCGTGAGGCGGTCGATCTTGATGCCCATCGACTCCAGCTTCAGCTTGGCGACGCGCTTGTCGAGTTCGTCGGGAACTTTGTAAACGGTCTTCTCCAGCTTCTTGCTGTTTTTCACCATGTACTCGACCGAGAGTGCCTGATCGGCGAAGCTCATATCCATCACCGACGCGGGATGCCCTTCGGCCGCAGCCAGGTTGATCAGGCGGCCTTCGCCCAGCACGTTGATCTTGCGGCCGTCTTTCAGCGAGTACTCTTCCACGAAATTGCGCGTGGTGCGCTTGCCGGATGACATTTTCTCCAGCGCGGGAATATCGATTTCCACGTTGAAGTGGCCCGAGTTGGAGATGATGGCGCCGTCCTTCATCAGGTCGAAGTGTTCTTTGGTGAGCACGCTCTTGTTGCCGGTGACGGTGCAGAACACGTCGCCGAGTTTTGCGGCCTCGGTCATCGACATTACGCGGAAGCCGTCCATCACGGCCTCGAGCGCCTTGGTGGGATCGACCTCGGTAACGATGACTTCAGCTCCAGCGCCGCGGGCGCGACTGGCCAATCCACGGCCGCACCAGCCGTAGCCGGCGACTACGAACTTCGATCCCGCCAGCAGGAAGTTGGTGGCGCGGATGATGCCATCGATCGTCGATTGCCCCGTGCCGTAACGGTTGTCGAACAGGTGCTTGGTGTCGGCGTCGTTGACGGCGACGATGGGAAATTTCAGCACGCCTTCCTTCGCCATCGCGCGCAAGCGGATGACTCCGGTGGTCGTCTCTTCGGTTCCGCCGATCACGCCGTCGAGTGCGTCGGTGCGCTTGGTGTGCAGAATGGTGACCAAGTCTGCTCCGTCGTCCATGGTGACGTGCGGCTTGTGGTCGATGGCCGCGAGGATGTGGTTGTAGTAGGTATCGTTGTCCTCGCCTTTGATGGCGTAGACGGGAATGTTGTGGTCGCGGACCAGGCTAGCGGCAACGTCGTCCTGCGTAGAAAGCGGATTCGAGGCGCAGAGTACGACCTCAGCACCACCATCGCGCAGGCAAATGCCGAGGTTGGCGGTTTCGGCGGTGACGTGCAGGCAGGCCGAAATCCGAATTCCCTTCAACGGCTGGTTCTTGATGAATTCCTTGCGGATGATCTGCAGCACTTTCATGGACTGGTTCGCCCACTCAATGCGCTTCTTTCCTAAATCGGCCAGTTCGACATTCTTGATATCGCAATTCACTGCTGCTGTTGACATGCTTCTCCTATATGGCGCGCTGAAAGCGCAAACAAAATATTTTGATTACTGATGAAACGCTTCTAAGCCTGACTCTCGTTTTCAGCGATCTTCACGGCTGTTCTCAGCGAACTCTGCGGGCCGTTCTCCGCGAATTCTGCGGTTAAGGGCTTTTAACCGCAGAGTTCGCAGAGAATGCCGCTGAGATCGCAGAGAAAAACTATTTGCGAACTGCCTGACCTACCGGCTCGCGCAATCCCGCGTCGCTGGCCAGTTTCGCCGCTTTGTCGGTCGCTTCCCAGGTGAAGTCTGAGTCACTGCGTCCAAAGTGTCCGTAGGCCGCGGTCTTCCTGTAAATCGGCCGCCGCAGGTTGAGCGAATCGATGATGCCGCGCGGCGTCAACTTGAAGTGCGAGCGAACAATGTCGGGAATGATCTCAGGATCGACTTTGGCCGTGCCAAACGTCTCGACCAGCACGCTAACCGGTTCAGCGACGCCAATGGCATAAGCCAGTTGCACTTCGCAGCGGCCTGCCAATCCGCCGGCGACCACGTTCTTGGCGATGTGACGCGCCATATAAGCGGCCGAGCGGTCCACCTTGGTCGGATCTTTTCCGCTGAAGGCTCCGCCCCCGTGCCGTCCCATGCCGCCGTAGGTGTCGACAATAATCTTGCGGCCGGTAAGTCCGGTGTCGCCCATAGGACCGCCGATCACGAAGCGGCCGGTGGGGTTGATGTGGTACTTGGTGTCTTCGTCGAGCAAGTGCGCGGGAATGACGGCCTGAATCACGTGCTTCAGAATGCCGGCGCGCAATTCGTCGTTGGCCACCGTTTCGGAATGCTGGGTCGAGATGACGACCGCATCGACGCGCAACACCTTTCCGTTAGCGTCGTATTCAACTGTAACTTGGGATTTTCCGTCGGGCCGGAGGAAAGGAAGCGTGCCATTCTTGCGGACCTGCGAGAGCCGCTGGGTGAGTTTGTGGGCGAGAGAAATGGGAGTCGGCATCAACTCTTCGTTCTCATTCACCGCATAGCCAAACATCATTCCCTGGTCGCCGGCGCCGCCGGTGTCTACGCCCATGGCGATGTCGCCGGACTGTTTGTTGATGCTGGAGATGACGGCGCAGGTGTTGGCGTCGAAGCCGTAAAGGGCATTGTCGTAGCCGATGGAGGCAACGGTGCCGCGAACCACGGTCTGGAAATCGACGTAGGCCTTGGTGGTGATTTCGCCGGCAATGACAACCAGGCCGGTGGCGGTGAGAGTCTCGCAGGCAACGCGGCTCGTCGAATCTTCGGCAAGGCAGGCGTCGAGGATTGCGTCCGAAATCTGGTCGGCGATCTTATCGGGATGGCCTTCAGTCACGGATTCGGAGGTAAATAAATAGCGATTCTTTGAAGCCAAGTTGTGTTTCTCCTTAAGTGCACTTCGTGTGCAGAAAGATTATGAACTCTGTGGTCTGGGGGAACCCGGAAATCCACGTGGCCGCTGCGGGCGACGCCTCGAAGAAGAAGTCCTCTAAAAGGCTATCAGAGGGTTCAGGAGCACGCAACGGTTTTTGCCGTAAATGTTTGCGGATGAATTGAATAGCGGAATCACGCAGTTAGACGGAAGCGATGGGTGGCTGAGCGGGGCTCTGCAAGATGGGAGGGGGGACAAGGGTGGATACTGTTCCGTTTAAGGTGGTACTGACAGGTTTGACAAGACAGTGTATAACTATTGACATCCCTGGCCGGAGAGTTGCGGTTTCCTGTCGGTTAGTCAGGCAGGAAATTGAAAGATGTGCCCTCCCCGCGCTGTATGCTGCTCGTAGTGTTTCTAACCACTTCGTCTTTGCAGCATACGGAAATTCCATTATGCAAAATCAAGCGCGGGTGAATTCCACCGCCAACTCGGCGGGAACGCAGGCTCTGGGCAAGGTGATATCGCATGGCTCCGGTTGTCCAGAACACCGAATTGGTATTTTGATGTCGCAAACGGGGCGTTTCCTGGAGTGCATCAGTTGCCGTTTGAGCTTTGCGTTTCCGCCCGGGACGCAATACGAGACGGTCGCGAGACAATTCGAGGCGCACCGTTGCGGATCGGTCACTTCGTCAAGCGAGAGTTGAGCTCCACCGCGCAGAATTGGAACGTCGCTAGTTCCCAAGAAGGGGAACCGTCCCCTCTATCGCGTTGTTTTTGCGGTCGGTCTTTGACGGCAGGTCATTGACAGCAAGTTGCCGGCCAGTCAAATGAGTGGCACTCCGCCTGCGGCCATTACTGCGCGAAGGTGTTGCAGGCCCTCATGTCGCCCGTGCTGAATCCTTTCTGGAACCACTCCATACGCTGCTGCGAACTGCCATGAGTAAACGTCTCGGGATTTACCCTTCGCCCTGCCATGCGCTGCAGCCGGTCATCTCCCACCGCTGCTGCGGCATTCAGGCCCTCTCGCTGTTCACCGGGATCGAGCAGCTTTCTCTGATCGGTCGAGTGCCCCCAGACGCCGGCAAAGCAGTCCGCCTGGAGTTCCAACCTCTCGGAAAGCTGGTTGGCCGCTTGCGGGTTCCGCTCCTGCGCGGCGTGAACTTTTCCTTCCACGCCGATCAGTTTCTGTACATGATGCCCTATCTCATGGGCCAGAACGTAAGCTTGGGCAAATTCTCCCGGGGCCCCGAAGCGCCGCGTCAATTCGTCATAGAAACCGAGGTCAATGTATACCTTCTCATCTTCCGGGCAATAAAACGGACCGCTTGCCGACTGCGCAAAGCCGCACGCGGAATTGATCTGGTCGCGGAACAGTACCAGCTTGGCATGCCGGTATGGCACATTCTGCTGGCTCAGAATCTGCGTCCAGGTCTTCTGCGTGTCATCCAAAACGAACGAAACGAATTGTACGAGCGGCTCTTCTTTCTGGTCGCGCGCGGTGTCGGGCTGGCTGATGGCGGTAGGACTGGCCGCTCCGCCGAAGCCCACCAGCGACAAAAAATTCTTCTTGAAGACCAGACTCAGCACCAACAGCAACAGGAAACCGCCAATCCCGATGTGAATGCCACCGAAATTGAAGCCGCCTCCTCCTCCGCTTTGGTCTCGGTCGTCTTCAATGTCGTCGCTACGTCCGCCTGATGTCCAACGCATACAACTCCTCCGCAACAGGATTCGATGAACGTCAATAACGCTACCCATGCAACTTGAACAGGTAAATCAGAAGCACAAACGGGGCGAGGAACAGGACCGTCATCAGCAGGCACGCACCTACGACGAACAACCAGTCTTGCCATGTATGCCGTAGTCGTGTTTTTTGATCTCGGAATTGTTGGTCCCGGAGAAGCAGGTTATAGTTGCGGCGATTCGCCTTCCAAGCCACATGGGCCAAATCTCCGACGATGGGGATTGCGCCGAGCGTGCCTTCCACCATCAAGTTGAGAAGCATGCGAATCAGCGTAATGCGCGCGGCTCCGCGTTTCCATCCAGCCACGACTATGAACAGGGAGGCAAATGCAGCAATCGCGTCGCCTATTCCTGGAATCCAACCGATCACGGCATCCAATCCGAAACGAATCCCGGTTCCAGGAACCTCAAAGCGATCATCCAACCAGGTCGCGACTAAATTGAGCTGCTCGTCTGAGGCCCTCTCCGCGACGCTTGTGGTTTGTGTTAACGGGGGAAGGACCTCCCCTCGAACGTAGGTGGGCCTGGGCATGAGGAGGAGGTTAGACGACCACGAGGGGCGCAGGGTTGCTCATTGAAGCCCGAAGCGTAAGACGCAAATCAGAGTTTTAAACCGCACGACAAGCGAATGACAGTACCTACGCGCCGGAAGAATTGAGGCGTCGGTGCGCTGTGTCGACCCATTGGTAGCACGTATCTTTGATCTATTCATAGCGCAAGGCGGTCATGGGGTCGGTTCTTACTGCGCGGCGGGCCGGGGCGGAGCAGGCCAGGGCCGACACTGCGCCTAGCAGGATTGTCACGGCGAGAAGGACTAAGGGATCGCGCGAACTGCCTTGGGCCCAGCGGGCCAGCAGTTGATTGAGGGCGAGCGTCAGGATCACGCCAACCACGATTCCACCTCCCACGCTCACCACGGTCGAAGAAAACACGATTCGCAGGACGTGCGTGCGTTGCGCGCCCAGAGCGATGCGAATGCCGAACTCGTTGGTGGCTGCGCGACGGAATAAGAAACAACGCTATAAAGCCCAACAGCGGCCAGAGCCAGCGCCAGCAGGGCGAACGCGCCGAAGAGCCATGCGACTAAGTGTTCCTGTTCATATTCCTGCTGGCCGGTGATCCAGTGTTCCAGATCTTGAACCCCGCCATCGACCTGCTGGTCGGGATCGAGCGTGTTGACCTGCACTCCGATGGCATGGAGCAGCGAGAGAGGCGGCACCTCGGAGCGAACGAGGATTTGCGTATAAACGCGCATGGATAATGTATAGGGGACGAAAACTTCGGGGAGAATCGGATTGCGCAAGCCATCGTCGCGTTTGTCGGCGATGATGCCGACAATCTGGAGCCAGGAGTCGGCGCCCGCGGCGGCAGTGGTGTAGGGAGGTTCGTTTTTAATGCCGGGAACTTTCAGGGAGTGATCGATCGCGTCGCCGTTGGGGAAGTAGGTGCGAGCCATCGTCTGGTTGATGACGGCGACTTTGGCTGCGTTGTGGTTTTCGCTTTCGTCCCAGATTCTGCCCTGGGCAAGGGGAATACGGAGAAGAGGAAAGTATCCCGGGCTTACGAAGTTGACGCGAACTTTTTGCTCGTCGCGCGGCAACTGGCCGAGCACTTCGATGGCAGTCTGCCAGCCGTTGGAGGGCGGAGTGGCGTTGGAGGAGAGTGCGGCCATGGTAACGCCGGGAACGGTGGCGGCACGGTTGCGGAGTTGCTCGAAGTAAGATTCGCGCGCCTGCCACGTGGGATAGGCGCCGTCATGAACAGGGATTCCAACCGACATGACATTGTGCGGGTCGTAGCCCAAGGGCGTGTGAATGAGATGAAGGAAGCCTTCCATGGCCGCACCTGCGCCGGCGAGCATGACTAGTGTGAGAGCGACCTGCGCGCCGGTGAGGACGCTGTGAGTGGTGCGTCCGCGGACTCCTCCGGCAATCTTGCGAGTGCTGGACTGCATCACCTGGCTGACTTCGGGACGCGACATCTGGAGCGCAGGCCACAAGCCAAAAAGTATTCCCGTGAGAATGGCGAGGGTCACGCTGAAGGCCAGCACCGGCAGATTGATCTGGATAGCGGCCTCATGCGGAAAAGAATATTTGGGCAGCAGGACGATGATGATGGAGAGCGCGCGATAGGCGAGCAATACTCCGAGTGCGGCTCCGGTGAGCGAAAGCAGCAACGCTTCCGTCAATAGTTGGCGGATGATGCGGCGGCGGCTGGCGCCGATCGCGGTGCGGACGGCGAGTTCATGCTGGCGGGCGGTGCCACGCGCAAGCAGAAGGATGGACACGTTGCCGCAGCCGATGGCCAGCAGCAGGCCCACCGCGCTGAACAAGAGGTACAGGGTGCCGCCGAGATCGCGAACAAACTGTTCGTTCAGGCCGACCACGTGGAATTGGAACTTGGTCGTGGGGAAATGCTGGGGAGTTTCCTTGGCAAACTCTTCGATCAAGGGCTGCAGCGCGGCGTTGGCGGCCTGGTGAGTGACGCCCGGCTTCAGACGAACGCCGACATAATAAGCCTTGATGGGATCTTGCGTGACTTTGAGCGGGAGGTAGACATCGCCGTCTTCCCAGGTGAAGCGCGGAGCGGCGACGCCGACGATGGTGTAGTTTTTGTGAACCAGTTGCAGGTTCTGACCGAGCACGGCAGGATCGGAGTTGAAATGACGCTGCCAGAATTTGTAGCCGAGCACGGCGACAGGCTGAGGTTCCTGACCGTCGATTGCGTCGGAGGGAATCAGTCCGCGGCCCAGTGCGGGAGGGACGCCCATGAAGTTAAAGCTGTTGGAACTCATGTAGACGCCGTTTAGGTCTTCCGGCAGATCGCGTCCGGTAACGGTGAGGTTCCAGCTGTCGACCATGAATGCGTCTTCGACGACGGGCGACTTGCGGATCTGCTGCCACTGCGGGCCGTTCAGGCCAAAGAACATTTCATCGTTCGCCTTGCTGGCGAGGCGCATGTGGACCATGCGGTCGGGTGCGGCATAGGGATAGGGATTCATCAGAATGGCGTAGACGACGCTGAACACCGCAGTGGTGGCTCCGATGCCGAGGGCGAGCGAGATGACGCCGGTGAGGGCGAATCCCGGATTCTTTCGCAGCTGCCGGAGTGAGTAGCGGAAATCCTGAAGCAAAGTCTGCATGGGAGATCTCCCCGCAACGATGGACGGAGCGGGGGCACGTCTGTCACCAACTGCGGAGGGCGGCAAAGCGCTTAGTTTGAAGGGCGAAACAATTTGTTGGGAGGGCTAGCGGTGTTCGATTTTGGGTGGAGGTGTTCGCGAGTGGACATGCCGAGCAGCGAATAATTCGTCGGCCCGTTAGTGGTCTGGAGTTGGCAGCGGGGCGGTGGGGCCGACGCGCATGCCGTTGGCATCGAAGACGAAAGTTTTGACTTCGGCTTCTGCGCCGTTGGCGGGGATTTCCTGGCCATTGAAAACGAAGGTGACACCGGCGGCGTTGCCGACGCGGGCGACGATTTCGCGGCTGGCGCGAATCGAGGCATGCGCAGGGGCAATGAGAGTTTCCTGGCTGACTTGTTGGCCGTCGGCCTGGACCGAGATCCACGAAGTTTCCTGGGCGCGGATCACGAGAGATAGAGACGCAGCGGCTTTCGCGGGCGGCGCGGTCGCCGGTTTGCCGAAAGTTCGAGTGGTCACATCATTTGATTCTGTGACGGCTGGGGAACTGGGAGTGGACACAGCGGCCGCGGGGCGAGTGATTTGCGGCGGCTGCGGTTTTGGAGTCGGCGCACTTGCAGTAATAGCTGGCGCAGGCTTGGACGGCGGCGTAGCAATCGATGCGCTCGCGGGTTGCGGGGCGGTTGCGATGGGCGCGGGAATTGTCTGCTGGGCCGGCGGCGCGGCAGCGGTGCGCGTACGGTGAGAATGCCGGATCCAGAGGATCGCTGCCAGCACCACGACGACTGCAGCGACGGCGATGATTCTCCAGGGAATGTCGGGAGTGGAGCTTCCGGCAAAATCTTTTTGCGGCCGCCGGACGTGCTCGGCGCGCGGAAGTTGCAGGTCAGGAAGTTCTTCGACCTGAACTGGCGCATGGGTTTTGACTGCAGGCTTAGCCGGTTCGACCAGGACGCTCTTTTGGGGCGCCGCGACACGCGCTGGGGCGGCGGGACGCGCCACAGGTTCCGGTTCCCAAACCTCGTGGGCGTCGATCTGTGCCTGACGCAGACAGGCAAGATAGTCGGTGACGGCTTCCTCGGCGTCGAGGCCGAGATGTTTGGCATAGGCGCGAATGAATCCTTTGTTGAAGACGCCGCCGGGGAGCTGGTCGAAGTGTTCTTCTTCAATGGCGCGAAGCATGCGCGAGCTGATCTTGGTGACGTTGGAAACGTCGTCGAGCGAGATGTCTTTTTTCTCGCGCGCTTTGCGGAATTTGTCTCCGAATTCGCCCACTTTGTCCTGCCAACAGGGCGTGGTTTCGCCCATGTGACGACGGGAACATCATAGGACAACAGGAACGGACGCGCCACCGCCATTAGTCATAGGGAGAAAGTAACGTGCGCTGCTGTTGCGCAGGGAAACTTCCCGCCTGGCCGCGAAAGCTAGGACGGGCCACGCGGCAACCGGGTTCTCAGGGCTTTTTGCGGAGGACCAGCGTGAATTGGGTTTTGCAGGTGTTCGAGGGATCGTCGAAGGCCGAGGCAGTGCGGTCGCCTTCGGAGGCTTCAAAAAACAGGCCGCCCTTGACCCGGGCGGGGAGGCCAATGAAGCGTGCCTTGCCGTCGACATTGGTGCCGATTTCGAGGTCGAGCTTGCGGGCGTACATGAATCCGTAAGCGATGTGGACCTTGATTTTGGCGGCGTAGACGGGGGCACCGGCTGGATCGTTGACGGTGAAGTCGGCGGAGCAGTCGCCGATGCCACCGTCGATAACTGGGACAGACTTCGGATCGGGCTGGCTGGGGGGCGTTTGCGAAAATGCCGTGGCGACGGTTGCGAGGGCTAAGGCGACGGAGCGGATGTTCTTCATATTCGTCCTTATTTAGAAAAGCATAAGCCATGTTGGTGGAAAAGGAGAAACGGTGGGAACAGAGCATCGCCGGGGCAGGGCAAAGGCAAGAGCAGGGATTAAGAGTCAAGAATCAAAAGCAAGAGGCAGCGGGCGGGGGCGCCCGCTCCACACAAAGCGAAGCGAAGAGGTTGAGATGGTTGGCTTTACAGGTACTGGTTACCAACGGTCATTGCGAGTGTACGAAAGTGACGAATATAATTTTTGAACACCACCCCTACCAGCGAGGGACACACGGAATTTCTGCATGCCTGAGGCCGGCACTCAATTGACGCGGCAGAACCAGGAACTGACGATCTTTCACGACGTGGCCAAGGCGCTAACGTCGTCGCTGGATCTCGATTCCATTCTGCAGACCATCATGGACAAGATGGCGGAATATTTTCGCCCGGACACCTGGTCGCTCCTGATGGTGGACGAAGCGCGCGACGAACTTTACTTTGCGATCGCGGTCGGTGACAAGGCCGAGGCGCTCAAGAGCGTGCGCCTGAAAATGGGCGAAGGAATTGCCGGATGGGTGGCGAAACACGGAGAGGCGCGGGTCGTGCCCGACGTGCACACCGATCCGTTCTTCGCCAGCCGGGTGGACGACGCCACGAAGTGGCAGACGCGGTCGGTGATCTGCGTGCCCCTGCGGTCCAAGCTGCGCGTGCTGGGCGTGATTCAGCTCGTTAATGTGGATATGGAGCAGTTCAAAGACGCGGAACTGTTTTTCCTGCAGTCGCTGTGCGACTACGCGGCGATCGCGATTGAGAATGCGCGCTGGGTGGAGAAGATCCAAGAGTTAACCATCACCGACGACTGCACCGGCCTGTATAACGCGCGGCATTTGTACAAGACGCTCGACACCGAGGTTTACCGCTCGTCGCGGTTCGGTTACGAATTCAGCATTCTGTTTATCGACCTGGACCATTTCAAAGCAGTCAACGACACACACGGGCATTTGATCGGAAGCAAGCTGCTGGCGGAGATTGGGTATTTGATCAAGGCGCAGTTGCGGCTGATTGATTTTGCGTTTCGTTACGGCGGAGACGAGTTTGTGGTGCTGTTGCCGCAGACGGGAAAAGATCAGGCGCTAGTGGTGGCGAGACGGTTGCGAGACGCGTTGCGCTCCAGTAGTTTTTGCAGCGAAGAGGGATTGAATTTGAATGTACGGGCATCGATCGGGCTGGCTACATATCCGCATGATGCGCGCACGGCGCATGACGTGATCCGGCAGGCGGACGGGATGATGTACGTGGTGAAGAATTCCAGCCGCGACAATATTGGAATCGCGCAGCGCGGGACCTTGAAGGAATAGGCTCAGCTCCCCAGGTTTTACATCTAGAACATCTTCCAGTCTTTCGTCCCTCCTGGACTCAGTTCTCATTCCTGCCGGGTACCCAGCGCTCACGCCCTGGGCTGCACTATTTCGCCGCTTCGCGGCTGACCCCTGCTCTCTTTTCATTTTTCGCACCGGATAAATTGGTGTCGATCGCGCCAGATTCAGTTTGGCTGGGGTGCTTGGGCTGGCTTGGGTTCTGGGGCGGAAGGCTTCCAGGGGTTGGGATTGGCGGGGGCTTTGGGGTTGACGCCGAAATCCCAGACGAAAAGGTTCATCCCTTCCTTGCCGGTTTCTTCCTCCTTCGCCATTTCGACTACGACGTATTCGCCAGGCGCCAGACTTTCGGCGGGAGTGAGTTTCAGCCAGCCGCCGCTGACGCGGGTGGAAGTGGTTTTCACCAGATGCTGCTCCTGGCTCACTTTCCCCGTGACTTGGCGCTTTACATCTCCGAGGATGCGCTTGCCATTTTTTACTTCGGCGCGGACGATGCGAAAGCGGTCGAAGGGCGCAATGGGTTGTTGCGGCTGTTCGGGCCGCTGGGGAGATGCAGCGGTATGGCTGGAATCCTTGGCGGCGGATTGGTCGGCCTCGAACCTGATGTAGAGCGAAGGAACGTCGACGTGCGCCTGGATGGCGGCGTGGGCGCCGTCGAGCTCGATCGTTTGTTTCAGGCCGGCGACAGGATTGATGGCGCCGCGAAAAATATTAGCTTTCGTGTTGCGATTCACGTCGCCGGCGGTCTGTTGAATTTCCAGGAGCTGCGGTTCGCCTTGAAAACTGTCGAGCAGAAATACGCCTGAGTCTTCGGGCAAGCGCAGTCCGGGGGCGACTTGCGGGAGAAGAGTTTCTTCGCGCTCCCGCTCCAGTTCCAGTTCCTTGTCGAGTTGCGCCGCTTCGGGCACAGACGCGCCGGCAGTGCGATCCTTCTCGTACTTTTCGGTTGCGGGCCAGTCGACGAGAGACTCGGGGAGCTCTTCCCATTCATTGCGCTCGGCGCTCATGTAGCGCACGCGATTGCCCTTAACCTCGTACTTCGTGACCAGTTGATAGGAGCCGTCTTTGAGGATGAGACGGCGGGCCAGTTCCTGGGCCGGGGAACCCGTGGCAACGGCCGTCGGCAGCAGCAGCAGGGCGGCGAGCAGCGCAGCCGGAAGGAGTCTGCCGTTTCCCCTCATTCCCCCATTGTACGATTGCGGAGCCATGGAGAGCATCGTGTCTGGCCGCTGGCGAATCTGCGGAAATGTTCGGCTGGGGAAGAGCTCATCTGCGGCGGAGCGAACGATGTAGTATCCTAAATTGGTTGCGAACGTTACCGCCCTGCAAACAATGAGACGCACTCTTCTTCCAGCAGCTCTCTTTCTTTCTCTGTTCATGGCCGTTTGGACAGCGCCCGCCCTCGGACAGGGTGGCTCTGTGGGAACGCCGGTTTCCTATGCGTCGATGACGGAGTTGAACGGAATGCTGACGCAATTGGAAGGCGCGTCCAAGACCACGCAGGGCGACCTGGGCAAGTTGCGGATCGAGCGCTGGAAGATGGACGGCGGCTCGAAGAAACAGATGCTGGCGAATGTAGATTCTATTCAGCGCAACCTGCAGGGCGCGCTGCCCGAAATTATTTCGCAGTTGCGCGCGCAGCCTGAAGACCTGCCTTCGACCTTCAAGCTGTATCGAAATCTCGATGCCTTGTACGACGTGTTAGGGAACGTGGTGGAGGTGACGGGAGCGTTCGGATCGAAAGACGATTTTCAGTCGGTCTCCAATGATCTGAGCACTTTCGAGGGGGCGCGGAAGCAGCTAGGGCAACGGATCGAAACGCTGTCGTCCGCCAAAGAAGCGGAGATTGTGCGGCTGCGGGCCGATCTGAAGACGGCGCAGGCCGCCCCGATGACTCCGCCGAAAAAGACTGTTGTGGACGACAACGAGCCGGTTAAAAAGCCGGCCGTGAAAAAGAGGCCGAAGCCGAAGGCACCGCCGGCCACCACGCCCGGACAAACCCCGCCCGCGCAACCGGCGCCGTCCAATCCGCAGTAATCGAACCGAAAGACAAGTCTCCACCATTCACGAATAACGCGACCAGGGCGGACATCTCTTTGATCGCGAATCTGTTAATCTTCCTGCCGCATCTAGAATTCATTCCTAGCCTGGGAATGAGGTTCGATTTGGCGCTCTTCATTAACTCGCACGTCAGTGTCGTCGGGGCCGCGCTTGGTCTCATCATCATCTGGGTGGTCCTGCTGGATGCGTTTGAGACGGTGGTGCTGCCGCGGCGAGTGACGCGGCATTTCAAGCTTACGGCGTGGTTTTACCGGCGTACGTGGATTCCATGGCGGGGTATCGCGCGGCGCGTCAAGACAACTTCCAGACAGCAGAATTTTCTCGGGTACTTCGGTCCGCTCTCGCTAATCATGCTGCTGGCGTTCTGGGCCGCGGGGCTGATTTTTGGCTTTGCTCTCATCCAGTACGGGATCGGTGGGCACGAACAGTTGAACCAGGAGCGGCTGACATTCGGCCGAATTCTTTATCACAGCGGAGAGACTTTTTTTACGCTGGGCTACGGCGACATTGTGCCGACGTCGGGCGGAGCACGGGCACTTTCGGTGATCGAAGCAGGGATGGGGTTCGCCTTTTTAGGAGTGGTGATCGGCTACATCCCGGTGGTGTACGCCTCGTTCTCGCGGCGGGAGATTCAGATTTCAATGCTGGATGCGCGGGCGGGGTCGCCGCCATCGGCGGCCGAATTGTTGCTGCGGTTGGCCGGCAGGTCGGACGATCCGGGAGTGGACCAGTCGGTTCTGGACGAAGTTTTGCGCGACTGGGAACGCTGGGCGGCAGAACTTCTGGAAAGTCACATTTCTTATCCGGTATTGAGTTTTTTCCGGTCACAGCATAGCAACCAGTCGTGGGTAGGCGCGCTGACGACGATGCTCGACGTCACCTCGCTGGTGCTCACCGGGATTGAGGGCTTGCACCCGGGGCAAGCCAAACTTACGTTCGCTATGGCGCGGCACGCCGCGGTGGACTTGGCACAGGTCGTGAATGCCCGCTATGACCCAGGTGCTACCGAGCGACTCACCGAGACGGAATTGAAGGGGTTGCGGGATGCTCTGAGATCCGCCGGGCTGCGGCTGCGGAATGACGAATATGCCGGGGACAAGCTGACGAAGCTGCGGTCCATGTACGAACCGTATGTGCACTCGATCGCGCGCAACCTGATGCTGACATTGCCCGTGTGGAGATACGAGCAGAAAGCGCGCGACAACTGGCAGGCGGGGCCATGGGATCGCCTGATCCAGGCCCGTGGGCTGGGCGCCCTGGCAGCGAAGTCGGCGGCCTCGCCCGTTCAACAGCCGACGGCCGAGGACCATTTTTGAAGCGGGCAGGGGCCTCCCCAAAAACAACGTTTGTGCTCTGGCAACCCGTAGCAAGCTGGGTCTGCGCGAAAGCTCGAATCTGCGCGTGCTAACATCGGATTTCCACGAATGAAACATACGGGCGAGAACGTGGTGCGCATCGAGGCGGAAGCTTTGCGCGCGCTCGCCGATCGCATTGCCGGGCCCATGGCCGTCGCGTTTCAGCAGGCGGTGGAGTTGCTGTTCTGCTGCGCGGGGCGTGTGGTGGTAACGGGCATGGGGAAGAGCGGGCTGATCGCGCGAAAAATTGCCGCGACTTTCAGTTCGACGGGTACACCGGCATTGTATCTGCATCCGGTGGAGGCGCTGCACGGGGATTTGGGAATGGTGGTGCGCGGGGATGTCGTGCTGGCGCTTTCCGCATCGGGGGAGACGGAAGAGATTTTGCAGTTGCTGGCGACGATCAAAAGGCTGCGGGTGCCGTTGATTGCGATGACGGGAGACGAGATTCGCGAAGGTCAAGACCCAAACCCTGTCTCGCCCAGATCGCGAGACAAGAGTGGGGCGCCCAGTTCGATTTCGACTTTGGCGGCGGCGGCGGATGTCGCGTTGGATTGCTCGATCACGGAGGAGGCTTGTGCTTTGGGATTGGCGCCGACCGCCTCGACCACCACCATGCTGGCTCTGGGAGATGCGCTGGCCGTGACTCTCAGCGAACGGCGCGGATTCAAGGAGGAAGACTTCGCGAACCTGCATCCGGGAGGAAAGCTGGGAAAAAGGCTGGCGCGGGTGGAATCGTTGATGCACACCGGCGAAGCTCTGCCGCGGGTTTCACCGCAGACAAAAATGCCAGACGTTATTTATGAAATGTCGCGCAAGAAGCTGGGCGTGACGGCCGTGGTGGAGGGCGAAACGCTGGTGGGGATCATTAGCGACGGTGACTTGCGGCGCTTGCTGGAGAAACGCGGAAAAGACGTAATGGACCTGGCGGCGGAAGAAGCGATGACGCGGAATCCGAAGACGATCGGTGCCGGTGAGTTTGCGGCCACGGCGCTGGCTTTGATGGAAGAGAAGAAAATCACTTCGCTGATGGTGGTGGACGCCGGCGGAAAGCTCCAAGGGATCGTGCATCTGCACGATCTCTGGAGCACGGAACTGGTCTAGGATTAAGTCATTGGGCGATCGGGTCATTTGCCCATTGGTTTTTCAATCGCTCAATCACCCGATTCTCCAATCACACAATGAGGTTTCCATGTATCACTACGATCCTAAGACGGCGCTGGAAGAATTGAATGAGGATGCAACCCTGCCGAACCCCGTGCATGTGCGGGACATGATTCTGCGCAAGAAACTGACGGCAGACAAGTCGCTGGAGTTGAACCGCCTCTTCATCGAGTATCAGAAATTTTTTGGCGAGGCACAGAAGCTGGGAAAAGAGATTTTGAAGCAGTTGGCGGGGTAGGGAGTATCCAGTATCGAGCCTCTCGGTTCGGCGCTCGAGGTCCGACCGTCACTTCAGAAAGTCGAGTAACTGTTCGCGGGTGAATCCCGCCTCCCGTAACAATGACATCAGAGTACCTTTCGGCAGGTCGCGGTTGTGTTGCGGGACAACGGCTCGGCGTCGCGAAGCGGGCTGGTAGTAGATGTAATGACTGCCAGATGTGTGGTCGAGGATAAAGCCGTTCTGTTCGAGAAAGCGAAATGACCTGGGCGGGGCTTGATCGCGGGGAGTCTAGGCGTCATCACTACCCGTTATACCAACCGCGAAACCTATAAAGCCAGCAGTAACAGAAGTCTGAATTAGGAAGTGGAAAACAGAAGTAAACCGTCCGTTTTCAGCGAGTTTTATCCGAATCTAACACCGTGAAACGGATCCTTAGCTACAACAGGGAGGCCTAGCGCGCATACTCGAGTTCTAGCGTGGCGAGAAGGGTGTCTTTATCGCTTGGCACAGGATCATTGTGTTTGCGGAGGCTCGCGATGTAACCGGAGATCGCATCCCTGGCCATCTCCTGGGCTTCTTGCAAGGTGCGTCCGTATGTCACGCAACCCGGCAGAGCCGGAACTAACGCGGTGTAACCCCCCTCGGGCTCCGGACGGAGCATGATGTTGTAGCGATAACGGGTCTTGGGCATAACTCATTCCATTGGATGTTAATCACCGATCCTTGTCAAGCACGGCACTTCCACAGGTCAAAAAGTCGATCATTTACAATAATCACTTTCCAGCGGAATCAGCGAGCGATTGTCGGTTCTCCCGACTCGGCACACGGTACTCACAACTATGCATCGATGGTCTGAACTTTTTATTCCTACATTGCGCGAGGCGCCGGCGGATGCCGAGGTCGCCAGCCACAAACTGCTGGTGCGGGCGGGATACATTCGTCAGCTCGGCGCCGGAATCTATTCTTACCTGTTTCTCGGGAACCGCTCGTTCAATAAAATCATCCGCATCGTGCGGGAGGAAATGGACCGGATCGGGCAGGAGTTTTATTTGCCGGCGCTGCATCCCCGCGAAGTCTGGGAGGCCAGCGGCCGCTGGGCGCTCATGGGAGAGAATTTGTTCCGCCTGAAGGACCGCAAGGGCGCGGACATGTGCCTGGGCATGACCGAAGAAGAGGTCATGACTTCGATCGCCCTGAAAGAACTACGAAGCTATAAGCAGCTGCCGCAAATCTGGTACCAGATTGCGCCGAAGTTCCGTGATGAGCCGCGGCCGAAGTCGGGCCTGCTGCGGGTGCGGCAGTTCATGATGAAGGACGCGTATTCCTTCGACATCGATGCGGCCGGGCTCGACGTCTCCTATAAGAAACACTACGAGACGTACTGCCGGATTTTTGACCGCTGCGGGCTGAAGTACATGGTAGTGGAGGCCGATTCGGGAGCGATGGGCGGGAAGGAATCGCACGAGTTTATGGTGCGAACACCGGCCGGGGAAGATCAGATTGTGAGCTGCGACGGGTGCCACTACGCGGCCAATATGGAGAAGGCAACCTCAAGGCTAGAGACGGTGGAGGATTTGAAGCCCGAAGGCGATGGGCAGCCCCTCGAAGTGCATACGCCGGGCCAGAAGACGATTGAAGATGTGGCGAAGTTCCTGGGAGTGTCGCCAAAGAACAAGATCAAAACGCTGGCGTTGATGGCCGAGGAGAAGGATGCCGCAGGCAAGGTGAAGGCTCGCGGGATCGTCGTGTTGATGCGCGGCGATCATCAACTCAACGAGGCCAAGCTGGCGGGCGCTGTCGGGGTCGCCACGCGGCCGATGGAAGAAAGCGAGATTAGGGCGCTGTTCAAATCTCCGGCAGGGTACCTGGGCCCGATTGGGATTGAGTGGGCAAAGCATTTAAAGAAAGACGGTCCCGTGTTGCTGGTCGACAAAGCGCTGGAGGGACGCACTAACCTGATCGCGGGTGCGAACAAAGAGGACTATCACCTGAAGAATCTGACGCCCGGAAAGAATTTTCAGCCGACGGCATATGTTGACCTGCGCGCGGTTACGGCGGGAGAAGCCTGTCCAAATTGCGGCCAGGCGTTGCGGATCGACACCGCGGTGGAGATCGGGCATATTTTCAAACTGGGCTACCGCTATTCGGAGTCGATGGGAGCGCGGGTGCTCGACAAGAACGGCAAGGAAGTGACGCCGATCATGGGCAGCTATGGGATTGGGATTGAGCGCATCCTGACCGCGGCGGTGGAGCAAGGGAATGACGAGAATGGATTCTGGCTGCCGCCATCGATTGCACCCTTTGAAATTGTGGTGGCTCCGGTCAACATTAAAGATGAGACGGTGCGAGTTGCCGCCGACGAGATTGCGAAGCAATTGGAAGCGGCGGGTTACGACGTGATCCTCGACGACCGGGATGAGCGGCCAGGGGTGAAGTTCAAGGACGCGGATCTGGTTGGAATCCCGTTTCGAATTACGGTGGGAAAGAAGGTTACCGAAGGTACCGTGGAAGTCGTTCTACGCTCGACTCGGGAAGTACGCGATGTTAGGATCACCGCGATCGTGGAATCTTTTAAGGAATTGCTGCGCCGGGTGTCATGAAGCGGTTCGTAGGCGGAGCAGATTGCGGGACATGGGAACTTTCAAAGCGCTGGTCGGGTTTCTAGTCATCATCTACGTGGTCTACGCCGCGTTCCAAATCTTCCCGCCCGAACTGAGCAATTATTCGTTTCAGGACGATTTGCGGAACATGGCCTTGATGGCCGGATCCAATCCGCATACCACAGAAGAGGAATTGCGGGAACAAGTCATTAAGAAGGCCCAAGACCATCAAATTACGCTCGCCCCTGAGAGCGTGACGGTGCAGCGGATCGGCACCCCCGGAGCGCCGGCGGTTTACGTGGCGGCCGACTACAACGTGCCGGTCAGTTTGCCGGGTTATTCCCTTACTTTGCATTTCACCCCTTCGAGCGGAAACAAGGGTTTCTAACGTTCTGCCGGTCGGCTTTTGCCTGTTCCCTGGGCAATTCGAATGTGAATCCTGGTGAACAAACTCAAAATCATCTCTGTACTCCTCGTACTCGTGCTGGTGGTGAGTATAGGTTGGCAGTTCGCGGCCTGTGAGTTGGCCGACTACGAATTGCAGGACGACTTGAAGGATGTTGGGTCGTTGCTGGGAACTCGAATCGGGCTGACGGATGTACGTTCCGATGACGATCTCCGACAGGTTGTTATCCGCAAGGCTGGGGAGCACGGCATCGTGTTGGCGCCAAGTCAGGTAACGGTGGAGCGTTCAGGCAGCACCGAGACCCCAGTGATTTATATAAAGGCGGACTACAGGCAGCGCGTTGTTCTGCTGGGGAAATCGTTCTTCCTGCACTTCACACCCGCGAACCGCAGCAACAGATTCTAGATGCGTCGCCCAGGTTGTTGCCTTCGATATCCAGAGTGATCGCGAAATGACGTTCGTAACTTGTCACCAGGTTACGAGGGCCCCTACCATCGGCGTGGGAAAATAGTTTTTCGTAGGAGTTTGCGAGACCCGATCCGGAATTTTTCTGGGAGATGTTTATGGCGACGAAAGTTCGACTGCTGCTTACTTTCGCTGTGGTTCTGATCATGATGTCGCTGGTCGGCTGCGGCCACTACACCTGCGGCATAACGTTTGGCAGTTCAACCTGCGGCTCGGGAGGATCGGGGGGGAACGGTGGCGGTGGTGGGGGGGGCAGCACGGCAAATGCTTTTGCCTATGTCGTGGATCAGAACGGTTCGATGGATGGCTATGCTCTCAACGCCACGGCAAATACCTTTGGGAAAGTATCGACGTACATCCCGCCGGTGATCCCGGCAAACAAAGGAGGAGTTGGGGTCGTCGTTGCCCAGGGGAAGTATCTTTACGCGGTGTTGGAGGATGTACAAAAGATCTTCGGATGGTCGATTGGTACGAACGGTAGTCTGACGGCACTAACTGGTTTTCCCATATCGCTGCCCTCCCTCAGCGGGATCAGCGGTTACAGCTATAACCAGCAGGTTGTCATCACGAATCCCGCCGGAACGCTGATGTTTATCGCGGAAGCAACGAACGAACAAATTTTTGCCTACCAGATCGCAAGCAGTGGCGCTCTCACGGCAGTTTCCGGGTCGCCGTTTTCAACTGCGGTCATGTCACTGGCGCCGCAGAACATGGGGATGGACGGGTTGGGGCGATTCCTCTACGTGTCGCAAGCATCGTCCACACACTCGGGAACGATAGTGGTGGGCTATTCGGTGTCGAGCACCGGTTCGAATGTCGGCGCGCTGACCGTGATACCGGGCAGCCCTTTCAATATTCCGTTGTGGCAGATGGAGGGCGATCCCAGCGGCAATTATTTGATAGGAATCAGCGGGAAAACGCAGTCTATTTACGGATCGGATGATAAAAACCTGTACGTTTACAGCATCGACCAGACGACCGGGGCGCTGACAGCAGCGGCGGGTTCGCCCATGGCGACCGTTTATCCACCATTCAACATCGCCATCCAACCTAAATCGGTGAATGGGGAATTTATCTACTCTTTCAGTCTGAATGATGCAGGTACCGGGACTAATCCGATCGAGGCTTACAAACTGGACGCGGCCACGGGGGCGCTGAGCCTGGTAACGGGATCTCCGTTCAGCATTGCGACGCCGACGGCTTTTGGCCAGTTCGATCAAAGTGGAAATTACTTGTTCATTTATTCGGGTTCGGGGTCCAGTGTGAGCCTGGGCGTGGCGAACGTCGCCAGCAGCGGCGCCCTTTCAGAAACATTTCCCACTACGCCCTTGGTCACCAGCGGATACTTTGCAGCCTCGGATGTTCCGTAGAGGAGCGATCCGAAGCATTGTTGACGGATTGGAGACTCGCATGTACTGCGGGTCTCTTTCTGCTTTTGCGGTAGCGGTACAATAGGAGCACCTTGGCTGGCCATCGTGCGGCAGATCGTTCCGTGCGAATTTGCGGCGCCGGCGGCGAATTGACGATTCAAACCTTTTTAGCCATCCCGACGTCTGAGAAAGTAAGGAGTTATTTCACCGGTAAAGTGTCCAGGCCTGCAAGAGTTCTCGCATTGTGACGATCAAGATCAAAATTCCGAAGGGGCGAGGGGGGAACGCAGGTTCGGTGCTTCCCTGGCTGCCGCGCGATCCGCTGCTGCGTGCGGCGCTGCTGGCGTTTCTGATCCTGGCTGTGTCGTTTACCGCATTCTTTTCTTACTTTTACATCAAGTACGACCGCATCATCGAGAAGCGGTTCCGCACTCCGGTATTCGCCAATTCGGCAAAAATTTTCGCCTTGCCGAAGACCGTTCGGGACGGTGAAAAGATAGAGGCCCGGGAAATTGTTACCGAGCTTCGGCGCGCCGGCTATACCGATGAAAAGGAAGGCCAGACCAGCCTGGGCACCTATCGCCTTCTGAAGGATGGGATCGAGATCACGCCGGGACCGGAGTCCTACCATAGTCCGGAGCCGGCGCGGATCAGCATACACGATGGGCAGGTCGATCAGATTTCCAGCAACGGGGCTGACCTCTCAGCCTATGAACTCGAGCCCCAGCTGGTGACCGCGCTATTCGACGCCGAGCAAAGGTCGAAGCGCGAACTGGTGAAGTACAACGACATTCCTCCCATGATGGTACAGGCGGTGCTGGCGATCGAAGACCGCCGATTTTTTGAGCACAGTGGCGTAAATTTCCTGCGAATGGCGGAGGCCGCTTATATCGACGTGGTGCGGGGACGCCATGAGCAGGGCGGTTCGACTCTGACCATGCAGCTTTCCCGCGGATTCTTTCTGACGCCGGAGAAGACGATCCGCCGAAAGCTGACGGAGATGCTGATTGCCGAAGAACTCGAGCAGAAGTTCAGCAAGAAGCAGATTTTCGAGTTTTACGCGAACTGGGTGGATCTGGGACAGCGGGGATCGTTTTCGATCAGTGGTTTCGCCGAGGCATCAAAGGCATATTTCAGCAAGGATTTGAAGGATATTACCCTGCCTGAGGCCGCCTTGCTGGCGGGACTGATTCAGCGGCCGAGTTATCTCTCGCCCTACAGGCATCCGGAACGCGCTATGGAGCGCCGGAATTTGGTGCTGGAATCGATGGTGGAGACGCACGCGATCACGCGGGAGCAGGCGGATAAAGCCAAGGCTGCCCCATTGAAGCTGGCGCCGCCGAATGTGGAGGCCAGCGACGCACCCTACTATGTCGACATGTTGCGGGATACCCTGATCAGCAAATTCAACGAAAACGAGTTGAACGATCAGTCGTACCGTGTCTATACGACGCTTGATCCTGAATTGCAGAAAGCGGCGGCGGAAGCGGTGGAGTCGGGCATCAAGCTGGTCGATGCCCAGGTTAAAAAGTTACGCACCAAGAAAGTGAAAGTAGGGAAGAAGTTCGAAACCAAGGTTCTGCCGGGGCCGCAGGCACAGGTTGCCATGGTGGTGCTCGATCCGCACACCGGAGCGGTTTTGGCTTTGGTGGGAGGACGGGATTATGGCTGGAGCCAGCTGAATCACGCGGTGGCGAAGCGGCCCACGGGATCGATCTTCAAACCATTTGTGTATGCGGCGGCCATAAACAGCGCCTTGGACGGATCGCAGACGGTGCTGACGCCGGCTTCGACGGTGACCGATGCCCCGTCCAGTTTCGCTTATGGCGACCAGATCTACGAGCCGCGCAACTACAAAGAGGAATATCACGGGGACGTCTCGCTGCGCTACGCGCTGGCGATGTCGCTGAACAATGCGACGGTGAAGGTGGCGGAGGAAGTCGGTTACGACAAAGTTGCGAACCTGGCGAAGTCGGCGGGGATAATGTCGGTGAAAGCGACTCCGGCTATGGCGCTGGGATCCTACGATGCGTCGCCGCTGGATATGGCGGGAGCTTATACAACGTTCGCCAACAACGGCGTTCGCTTGTCACCGATCTTGCTGCGATCGGTGCGCAACGGCAAGGGCGACGTAATCGCTAATTACAACACCGACCAAAGGCAGGTGCTCGATCCGCGGGTTGCCTACATCATGACAAACATGATGGAGAGCGTCATCAATAACGGGCTGGGATATACGGCGGTGCG
>DASSRO010000153.1:0-2799 GCA_035701745.1 Candidatus Sulfotelmatobacter sp.
CGAAGACGGAAATCTCTTCGCGGAAACCTTCCATGGTGCTCTTGAACCACTCCAAGGTGCGTTCGGCGATGGAGAGCGCGTCGGGCAGCGTCCAGAGAATGGCGTCGCGGTTGGCCTCCGTAAGGGGTTCGCTCACACCCCCAGGGACGATCCACGCAGGATGGATGCGCTTGCCGCCGAGCCGTTCGATGATGCGCTGGCCGAACTGGCGCAGCCGGATGCCATCGAGCGCGAGCTCGGGATTTTTCTCCGCAACGCCAAAGATGTTGCTGGTGGCCGGATCGGCGTCCATGCCCAGCAGCAGGTCGGGAGAGGAGAGATGGAACAGGCTCAGTGCGTGCGACTGCGTGACTTGCGCCAGCCCGAAGATGCGGCGCAACTTGTCGGCGGTCGGGGGAATTTTTACCGCCAGCAAAGAGTCGCAAGCCTTGGCGGAGGCAATCAGGTGGCTAACCGGGCAGATGCCACAGATGCGCGCCATCAGTGACGGCATCTCGTAAAACGGACGCCCTTCGCACAGCTTCTCGAAGCCGCGAAACTGGGTGACATGAAAGCGGGCTTCCTCGACGCGGCCGTCTTCGTTCAAATGAAGCGTAATCTTGGAATGGCCTTCGATGCGCGTAACCGGATCGATGACGATGCTGCTGCCCTGCTTCACGAATGGCTCCTAGCTGCTAGCTTCTAGCTACTGGCTTCTAGCTAGAAGCGTTTTTTTCCTGCGAACTAACCGTCTTCGCCGGCTTCACGATCCGAACCGGGTTTTCGTGGTTACTTCTGGCTGGCGGCCTTCCAGCAGTTCGCTGACAACGTAATAAATCGTGTCGGCCGATGGCGGACAACCGGGCACAAACACATCCACCTGAACAAATTCGTGAATCGGCCGCGAGTTCGGGAGAAGCGCCGGCACGACCTGGTTCGGGATGCCGGGATCGAAAGTCACATTCTCGCGGTACGCCCGGTCATAGACCGCTTTGGTGCCAAAAGGATTCCGCATGCCCGGCACATTGGCCGTGACCGCGCAGTCGCCCAGCGAGACCAGAATTTTCGTACGCTCGCGCACGAGCTTAATTTTGTGCAGATCTTCCTCGCTGCTTACGGCGCCTTCGACCAGCGCGACGTCAACGTTTTCGGGAAACTCCTTGGCGTCGACCAGGGGGCTGTAGACCAGGTCGGCCATGCCGGCCACGGTGAGCAAGCGCTCGTCCATGTCCAGAAAAGACATGTGACAGCCGGAACACCCATCGAGCCACACGGTCGCAAGCTTCTTCTTACTCATTCAACTCCATTCACCCCTTCACCCCATTCACCACAAAGGACACGAAGTTTCACGAAGGAAACCCTTCACCACCGAAAGCACAGGAAAAAACTCAAGCCCTTGTATTTCTTTGTGTACCTTCGTGTGCCTTCGTGGTTCTAGCTTTTTCATTCGTTTTCTTCCCGCATCATGGTCAGATACGGAAGGAACTGACGGCGCTTCAGCATCTCGGCTACCGACCTACCTTTTTCAAATAAAGCTCCGGTCGGGCACACGTGGATGCATTTGCCGCAACTGGTGCAGGTTTCCGACGATCCCCACGGTTCGTTCAAGTCGGTGATGACCTTGGCGCCGATGCCGCGGCCCATGATGTCCCAGGTATGCGCGCCCTCGATCTCGTCGCACACCCGCACGCAACGGGTGCACAGGATGCAGCGATTGTGATCAATGACAAAGCGGTCGTGCGAGGCGTCAACTTCCTCCTTGGGGTAGCGATACGGAAAGTGGACGTGGGTGATGCCGAGGCGCTGCGCCAGCATCTGCATCTCGCAGTGGCCGTTGGAAACGCAGACCGAGCACACGTGGTTGCGCTCGGTGAACAGCAGTTCCAAGATCATCCGGCGATAGCTTTGCAGGCGCTCGGAGTCGGTGGTGACTTCCATGCCTTCCTCGACCATGGTGACGCAGGCGGGCAGCAGCTTGTTCTGGCCTTTTATTTCGACGAGGCACATGCGGCAGGCTCCTACATCGGAGAGCCCGTCCATTTCGCAGAGGCGCGGAATAAAGATTCCGTTCTGGCGGGCGACATCGAGGATGGTTTCTTCCTGGCGCCCGCTCAGGTCGCGGCCATCGATCTTCAGCGTTTTGACGGGGGCAGCCTGCCTCATGCCGGCTCCCTTTCTTCGGCCACGTGAGCGCCGCACACTCCCGCCGGACACTTGTGCTCTTCAATGTGAGCGCGGTACTCCTCGGCAAACGAGCGCAGCGTGCTGACCACCGGATTGGGCGCGGATTGTCCCAGCCCGCACAGGCTGGTGTGTTTCAGCAGGTCGCAGAGTTCTTCCAGCATTTTCAGATCCTGCTGCGTCGCGCTCATGTTTCCGATGGCGGTCAGAATGCGATGCATCTGGTAGGTGCCCACCCGGCACGGAATGCACTTGCCGCAGGACTCGGTCATGCAGAAGTCCATAAAATACTTGGCCACATCGACCATGCAGGAACTTTCGTCCATCACGATCATGCCGCCGGAACCCATGATCGATCCGGCGCGCGCCAGCGACTCGTAATCCACCGGCATGTCGAGGCAGTCGGTGGGCAGGCAGCCGCCGGAAGGTCCGCCGGTCTGCACCGCTTTGAACTTGCGGCCCTCGGGAATGCCGCCGCCGATCTCGAAGACCATTTCCCGCAGCGAGATCCCCATGGGAACTTCGACCAGGCCGGTATTTTCCACGCGCCCGGCGAGGGCAAAAACTTTTGTGCCTTTGCTTTTCTCGGTGCCGATCTGCGCGTACCACTCGCCGCCGTTGCGAATGATGGGCGCAATG